>JAZDJA010000148.1:0-46269 GCA_043804415.1 Candidatus Latescibacterota bacterium
TTCCTTCGAAAATACTCCACGGACACGTCATTTTATGCTTAGCAGACTGACATTCCCACCAAATTAGGTCTGACAGACCTCTTTGGTGCATATTTCATGGCCCTTTTTTTCCCTCAAGAACCGCTTGCCATTTTTAGGTTATACGATAATGCAAGCATGACATGACACTAGAGGTAGTTTTCAGTATTCGAATATGGGGGTTGGGTAGGTTTGGGAAAGAATAGAAAGATGCGGAAGGTTGTTTGGATTCTGGTTGTGTTGGTGGGTTTCGTGGTCGTTGGCGGATTTGGACCGGATGGTCTGGCATTTGCGGATGATAATGGCATACAGGGATTGTGGTTCTTCTCTGAATCACCTTGTAGTTCAGGAATTCTGGACTTTCCTCACATTCATCTTGAATCTTGGCCGGTCTTGGGGGTTCTCCAAACCAACGTGCTGAACTTGGGCTGAAAAATGGCATTTGCTTCTGTATTTTGTGATTAGGTTCAGGCACGGGGGTGTGAGGTTTTTCTTATGCGGAGATTATGTTTACATCGCAAGGAACTGTGAAGCAGCCTTATGCGTATTTGAGGGGACAGAATAATGTACGACTCGAGAAAGCGTCTGATCTGTGGGATTGTGCTATCGTTGAGCATTATGGCCTTTGCTCGATTTCCGCAAGATGTCAGCGCAGAACTAATAAAAGGGACTTTCCTGTTTGTCGGGACCTTTCCATCTGGGTACGATTTTTCTGAAGCAAGAGCTAACCATAAAGTTCCCTATGATAGCTTGGAAGTATATGATCTAATTTTTTTTCCTATAGCTGATTATTTTGATGATCCCTCGCCCCCAGAAGGACTTGCTGGGTTCTACTCCCCAGAGGGAATTATAGACTTGGGTTCTGTAGAGATGTCGAGTATAAAGGCGGCCCCGGAAGGGGGTTATAAGGTTGAAGCGGGTACTATTGCAGGTCATACCTATTGTCTAATCACCAAGGAAAAGTATTATGTCAAGTTTCATGTTTATTATGACAAACTCGATTATGTGTTACAACTTGATGGGAGCAGGAATTTGGACGATTCAACGGGAGTTGGTAGATCAACGTGGGCTTGGATCAAGTCGGTGTCCAGGAGAAAGGTAAGCTATTAGCCCAAGACCTAATGGAAGAGAGGAGGAGAGCGATGCGGAGAAAAATGTTGATGTTGATGGGTGTGTTTGCAGTCCTGGTTGCATCCGTCCTGTTTCCCAGAAGTGGCCTTTGTTCCTGGGATTCCTCGTATGTTTTCGAGATTGAGTGTTTCGGATGAGCCCATAGCAAGCGAAGGCCTTGAGTGACAACATAACCTTCAGGCGAGTCAAGGGGCTCTGGACTGAGTAGTCGCGTTATGGGAGAGGAGTGTCCCTATTGGACGGAAGTCCTCACAAGGGATTGAATACCGCCTTTCCGTTAAACATGACGTTAGCCACGTATAAGCCTTTGGATTGAGAGGGTATGCGGGACTTGCGCTCAAGCTCTTGGTGTGAAGGTGAAGGTCGTGGCTGAATCTCAGTTTGAAGCCGTATTGGGGAAAACCCGACGTACGGAATTTCAGAGGAGATGCAGGAGACGTGTTGCAGGGCCTGGTCACCAAAGGGAAAATTGAAAACTTTTCCACACTCGAAAGGGTGGATACACGAAAGTGACTGACCTAAGTGCACGAAATCACAAATACGATGAACTATTCTGCGACTTGGCGTGGAGACTCTCCACTGCGTTTAGTGGGACAAGCGCTGCCATACTGGTGTAGTCGAAAATCTGTCCTAATCAGGGTACGCCATAATATCTATGATTTCGTACACTAAGCAAAAGCGCGCCTGCATCCTACTCGACGGTGAAAGGGTCGTTATATTTTGCTCTTTTACTTAGCGCCGAGCAGCTGTTTCAACTGCTTCAGCGCCCGCCCCCGGTGACTGAGTGCCCCTTTCTCGGCCCGGCTGATCTGCGCAAAGGTTTTTCCAAGTTCCGGGACGAAGAACAGGGGATCGTACCCAAATCCGTTTTCTCCCTGGGGTTCCTCTGCGATCGTCCCCTCGCACACGCCGTCCACGGTTTGCACGGTCCCATCCGGGAATGCAAGTGCCAGGGTGCATCGGAAGCGGGCTGTTCGCTTCTGGGGAGGGACGTCTTTCATCAGGAGTCGCAGTTTGCGATTGTTCTCCGCATGCGTGGCCCGCTCTCCGGCGAAACGAGCGGAACGCACCCCGGGCGCACCCGAGAGCGCATCCACCTCCAGTCCCGAATCGTCCGCCAAGGCCGGGTATCCGGTACACTTTGCCACCACGCCGGCCTTCTTACGGACGTTCTCACAGAAGGTCTCTCCATCCTCGACTATCTCGGGCACATTCGGGAAGTCTCCTACGGTGAAAAGATCGATCCCGAATCCATCCAAGAGCGCCCGGATCTCCGCGATCTTTCCCTCATTTCTTGTGGCCAGCACCAGTTTATCCACTCTCACGTGTCCAGCGCCTCCCGCTGGATCGCCATCAGCCGCTCGATTCCTTGCGTGGCTAGGTCCATCAATCGGTTCATATCTTCGCGGGAGAAGGGCTCCCCCTCCGCCGTGCCCTGGACTTCCACCATCCGCCCATCCTCGGTCATGACCACATTCATATCCACGTCGGCTGCCGCATCCTCCCGGTAACAGAGGTCCAAGAGCGGGATTCCATCCACCATGCCCACACTGATGGCCGCCATCTGCCCGATGATGGGATTCTTCCGGATCATCTCCCGGCGCTGCATCGTGGCGATGGCATCGCACAGGGCCACATAAGCGCCCGTGATCGCCGCGGTGCGCGTTCCGCCATCGGCCTGAATCACGTCGCAATCCACCTTGAGTGTCCATTGCCCGATGGCGTCAAGATCCACTGCTGCCCGCAGCGATCGCCCGATGAGCCGCTGCACCTCGTGGGTGCGTCCTTGCACCTTCCCTGTGGCCGATTCTCTCGGATTACGCGTTTCCGTGGCCCGGGGCAACATCGCATACTCCGCAGTAAGCCAACCGGTCGCCTGATTCATCAGGAAAGGCGGAACTCCCTTCTCCACACTCACCGAGCAAATCACCCGTGTTTTTCCCATCTCGACGAGCACCGAGCCCTCCGCGTGCGCCAGGTAATTGCGCTGGATGGTTACCGGCCGCAACTGTGCCGGGTCTCTGCCGTCTATGCGTAGTCCCAAGAAGTCCTCCTGGTCAAGTGAGTTTGGGTGATTGGCACAGGAGCCCAGCCACCGACGGTCTGCGTTATTCCCGATAGAAGAGCCACTCCGCCTCTCCCACGGTCTGTTTCTTTCGGGAGAGAATGAGCTTTAAGGAGTGGCTTCTTTCGTTGAGGAGGGCTTTTCCGAAAAACGTGGTTTTGGGAAAATACAACGCTACATTCCTGCTGAACAGGTTGCGCTCCATCGTGCTGTTGTAGAACTCAGAATAAATCTGCCGGGTCACCTTCTCCAGGGAGTCGGAGAAGACCGACGCGGGCTCATACATAATGCTTTCGTCGTCCACCAGGTAGATCGTCCATAGTTCTGGGTCCAGGGATCTTTCCTCGTACCCGGAATGCAGCCGGAGCCCGATCCGGAACCATTCCTGCGTGTGATGCTTCTGGGCATACTCGGCCCTTTTTTCCGCACACTGAGTTTCAGACAGCGAATCCTCCGAACAGATCCGGACGAGTTCTGCCTCGATCATATCCGGGCCGTATAGCGTGGCCTCGATCTTAATGCGCCCCTTCGAGCCCGCAAGAAAGGGCGTGGGAGCGGCGGACGATCCGAACAAGGGGTCGGACACCGAGAAGCGCGCGGTCCATTGATCCTTCACCTGTTCGAAAGCCTCGCCCGATTCTTCCGTGGGAGTGGCCAGGCGAACCACGCGCACATCCGGAAACATTGAGCGGGGCCCGGGTGCCGATGCGCATCCGGCCCAGCCCATCAGCAGGCCGGCGATCAGGTGAAAACACGCCGCACCGAGGAAGAAGGGGAGTCGGGGAGCGGGGGAGACGCGCTTGCTCCCCTCGGCCACCGAGCGCGAATTTCGCTTGATCGGGCCGAGAAAATGTCTTATCTTTGTCCGAGCCATAGCGTCAAAATGCCCTCCTTCGGGCACCTCACCTGGGCCATCATACATGCTCTCTGCGCGTCCGTTTCCTGTGGCGCAGCACAATCAGAAGGAGTTCCCCACCAAGATGAATGACCATCGCACGGACCTTAAGGGGATGACCCCGGATGAACTGGCACTTTTCATTACGAGCCTGGGCAAGGAGAAATACCGAACCAAACAGCTTCTGTCGTGGATATATGCCAGGGGCGTGTCGGATTTCGAGAAGATGAGCGATCTCTCCAGGGAATTTCGGGAGCAACTGAGCCGGATCGCCCGCGTCAGTGCGGTCGAAGAAGTCGGGCGCCGAATTTCGGAGGACGGCACGACCAAATTCTTGTTTCAACTGGAAGATGGACTCAAGATAGAGAGTGTGCTGATTCGGGAGGACCCGCGCCGAACCGTGTGTCTTTCGTCTCAGGTGGGGTGTGCGCTGGGGTGCGCGTTCTGTGCCACCGGCAAAATGGGCTTTACGCGCAATCTCACCTCGGCGGAGATTGTGGATCAACTTATTGCCGTGCGGCGCTCGGAAGAATCCATAACCAATGTGGTGTTGATGGGGATGGGAGAACCCCTGCTGAACTATGATAATGTCTTAAAGGCGGTTCGACTGATGAACCTTGAGATGGGGATTTCCATAGGCATGCGGAAAATCACGCTTTCCACTTCCGGGATCGTGCCCGCAATCGAGCGCCTGGCCCGAGAGGGCCTGCAAATGGGTCTGGCCATTTCCCTCAACGCGCGCGACGAGAACACCCGGACGCGGCTCATGCCCATTAATCGCCGCTATCCGCTCGCAGAACTCCTCTCCGCTGTGCGGAAATACGGCCGCACCACGCGCCGCCGGGTCACCTTCGAGTATATCCTGATCAGCGGGGTCAACGACAACGCGGAGGACGCGGAGGCCCTTGTGGGTCTGCTCCGGGACATCCCCTGCAAGATCAATCTCATTCCCTTGAATCCCGTTGCAGGAAATGGGTTGGAACGGCCCGCACCCGAGCGTATCGAACGTTTCCGGAGCTTTTTGCTGTCCCATCACTTCACCGTACCGTTGCGGGAGAGCAAGGGACGGAATATCGCCGCGGCATGCGGACAGTTGCGGGCGGAAGGGTATCGGTCCGAAACTGAAACGCCCGTCTAGTCTTTTCCCGATTTCTTCGCCTCCTCTTTCCCTTCGTCCTTCTTCTTCCCGCCCCCGAAACGGCCTATCAGGTCGGGCATAAGCTCCAGGATCTTGCTCCACTTGATCTCTTTGCTCTTGAGCGAAATCAGTTGGGGCTTTCCCCCTGTGATGGCGACAAACGCCACCGGCTCGATGGTCACGCCACCCCCGGTTCCGCTGCCCCCCGGGCCCTTCTCGTCACCGCCGCCCCCAGCACCGAATCCGAATGAGATCTTGGAGACCGGCAAGATCACCGTATCTCCCACGGTCACCGGCTCCCCAACCACGGTCTCCGTTCTGGCGATCTGGCGCAGTTCTCCCATCACTATGGCGATCAGATTCTCTACGGAAGACATCGTTGACGCTCCTTTCCCCTCTGGCGCAGCGCACCGGCGCTGCAGATAGATCTCCCAAGCACTGGGGCATGACGCTCCCCGGATTTTCATGGATCAGACAAAACGTACAGCCCCTGGCGCTGAGGGCGGGATCGATCGCACGGCCGGATGCTCAGAATACGCCCACAATCGATATCCGGTGGGCCTCTTTCAACTCCGCGAAGAAACTGTATGCATAATCCAGCCGATATTGTGTCCACTGGAAGCCGCATCCGAGCGCCGCCCCCGCCCAGTTGTCCTCATTGAGGTTCTTGAGCAGGGAATTATAGCCTCCCCGAAGAAACAGGACGTCCCGGATGGAAATCTCCGTGCCTCCGGAAAAATACATGGCATTGTCATTGGGAAGGATCATTTCCCCCACCAGAAGCATGGGGATATGGGCCACGTGGTGCGCAAAACCCACGCGCGCCGACACAGGAAGCGCATCCTTGAATCCCTCGGAAAAGCCGCTTCGCACAAAGCCCATGTTGGACAGCGAAGCCCCAAGCGACAGGCCCTCCATCGGGGTGCGGTATTGAAGTCCCAAGTCCATCATATACGCATCCGAGGTATACGACTCTATGCTGGAAAGGGCCACCTTGATCCCGAGCCCTATCGCCAGATCTTCTCTCACACGTTGCACCAAAGCCCCTTGCAGCACGAGGTCATTGGCTCCGAAGGTTCCTGTTGGCCACCCCTTATCATCTGTTCCCTGAAACTCCCCGTAAGACATATAGGAGAGCATCGCTCCGAAGGTTCTTCTCTCATCCAGCGCCTGCGCGGCACCCACCATGCCAAACCCGGTATCCACCAGATAATTGGTGTAGGTCGCACTAACCTGACGCGCCCCGATCGTCGCCAGGGAAGCGGGATTGGTGGCCATGCCGTTCACGTCCCCATCCATGGCCACGAACGCCCCGCCCATGGCGGTGGCACGGGCGCCCGAGATGATCTTCAAAAAGGAGAAGCCGGTGGTACCCGCCTTCTCATGGATCTCCGCTGCGCTTGCACCGGAGGGGATCGCCGCCAGACTGGAAAGCAGGCACAGGCAAGACAAAAAGGCCGCAATCGAGCGGGCCGGCGAGAGGACACGCCTGGGTGCTCCTGTGCCTCTGTGCCTTTGTGCCAAAGGATCCCTGCATTTTTTCGGCGCGAACTCCACGGTCTGTATTTGTCGTCTCATGAGTTTAGCCTTTCGACTAGGAGTTGATTGACCACCTTCGGATTGGCTTTTCCTCCCGATGTGCGCATCACCTGTCCTACGAAGAAGCCCAGCAGCTGTTTCTTGCCGTCCCGATACCCGGCCACTTCCTTCGGGTTGCCGTCGATCACCTCGGTGACCCAGGCTTCCAGTGCATCCGCATCCCCAACCTGCACCAGACCGAGTTCGGCCACGATGTCTTTGGACTCGGCTCCGGTCAGGGTCATCTGCTCGAACACGGTTCGGGCGACCTTTCCGCTGATCGTGCTCTGGGCGACGAGTTTCAGCAAGTCTGCGAGCTGTTTCGGGGTGATCCCAAACGCCCCGATTTCGATCTTCTGATCTTTGAGTACCCGCAACACATCCCCCATCACCCAGTTGCTTGCCGCCTTTGGTTCCGCGCCGGCTCGGACCACGTCCTCGTAGTACTCCGCGACCGGACGCTCTGCGGTCAGCACGCCTGCATCGTAATCGGGGATGCCATACTCTCTTACGAATCGCTCCCGCCGGGCATCCGGCAGTTCGGGAAGATCGGTTCGTACGCGCTCGATCCAGTTGGCATCCACCGCGATGGGCACCAGGTCCGGTTCCGGGAAATAGCGGTAGTCGTGTGCCTGCTCTTTGCTGCGCATAAAGCGCACGCTGCCCTGGTCCGCATCCCACAGAAGCGTCGTTTTGGGCGCGGACTCGGAGATCGGAACAGGGGTTAATTCCCCGTCCTCGATCATCGCCTTCTGTTGGCGCACCAATGCCTCGATCGCACGCATGGCATTCCTGAAAGAGTTCAGGTTCTTGATCTCCGCAATGGGCGTCTTTGTGCGTCCTCCGTCTCGGTCAAGGAGCAGGTTCACATTCACATCGGCCCTGAGATTTCCTTCCTCCATGCTCCCGTTGCTGATCCCGAGATAGACCACCAGTTGGTGCACCTTCATCAGAAAGGCATAAGCTTCTTCCGGGGAGGACAGCTCCGGCTCCGACACGATTTCAAGGAGCGGCACGCCGCAGCGATTCACATCCACGAGGGATTCTCCCGTCATGCCGGAATCCCCCGCATGAACGAGTTTTCCGGCGTCCTCCTCCATGTGGATCCGCACGAGGGCGATGCGCCTGGTTCCCTGTTCCCCGTCGATCTCCACGTATCCCCCTTCGGAGAATGGCCGATCGAACTGGGAGATCTGATAGGCCTTGGGTAGATCCGGATAGAAGTAGTTCTTTCTGGCGAACACGCTATTGGGTTGAATTGCCGAGTGCGTGGCCAGGGCCAGGCGTATGGCATATTCCACGACCTGGCGGTTTAATACCGGAAGCACTCCGGGCATCCCTGTGCATACCGGGCACCCGTGCGTGTTGGCCTCGGCACCGGAGGTGGTCGAACACCCGCAGAATATCTTGCTTTGGGTGGCCAACTGGACGTGGACTTCAAGTCCTATGACGGTCTGGGTGGTCATGCGAGTTCCTGGGGGTTAGGTCCCTTCCCTTTCGGGTCAAGTGCTGTCCACTCAGTTGCGTCATCGGGTTCAGGCTCCAGTTCGCCCCGCTCCTCCAGGATTCTTTTGAAGAGCGAGCTTACTTTCTTCATCCTTATTTCGCCATCAAGGACTTTAAGAGGAACCAAGGGGTCTTTCTTCTGCTGACTGGTTCCCTTTTCTTCCATGAGAGTGCCCTCCCTGATCCATGCTGGTTTGACGAGGGTGCCCCAACTTGGCCTCCGCCGGTAAAGCATTCTTCTCAACACTCATCAATCTCAAACTCTGGCCGATCCGGGCTGGGCTCTTTCTTTCAGTAGATCACCTTGTTTAGAGGATATTCGATGATTCCTTCGGCTCCTGCCTTCCGAAGCCTTGGGATCAAATCCCGGCCGATCTGCTCGTCGATGACCACCTCCAATGCCACCCAGTCCGAATCCGTCTGGCTCGAGATCGTAGGGGTATGCAGGGATGGCAGTTGCTCCAAAATCGCATCCAATCGCTTTTTCGGCACGTTCATCTTCAGGCCCACCTTGGCCTCGGCCTCCAGGGCACCCTTGAGCAACAGGGCGATGTTTTCGATCTTTTCGCGTTTCCAGGGATCCTTCCAGGCCGCTTTGTTGACGATCAGGCGGGTGGTGGATTCCAGGAGCGTATCCACAATGCGCAGATTATTGGCACGGAGGGAATTCCCCGTTTCTGTCAGTTCCACGATGGCGTCGGCCAGCCGGGGTGGTTTCACCTCGGTCGCGCCCCACGAGAACTCCACATCCGCCTCGATGGCTCGGGCTTTCAGAAAGCGTTGGGTATAGCGCAACAGCTCGGTGGCGACCCGCTTTCCTCTCAGATCTTCGATGGAGTGAATGTCGGAATCCTCCGGCACGGCAACGACCCAGCGAATCGGGCGAAATCCCTCCTTGGCGTAAATGAGTTCCTCGACCTCCACGACGTCGGCCTCATTTTCCAGAATCCAGTCCCTGCCGGTCAGGCCCACGTCCAACACGCCGTCCTCCACGTAGTGGGCGATTTCCTGCGCACGAATGAGCAGGCCCTCCAATTCCGGATCATCAATGTAGGGTACGTAGGACCGTTCTCCGACGGAGATGCGGTATCCGGCTTTTGCAAACAGCCGGAACGTGGATTTTTGCAGGCTCCCTTTCGGGAGTCCCAATTTGAGCTTGTTCATCTGCTTTCCCTTCACGCCGCTCCTGGTGGTGAGTGAGTTACAAGTGGTGATTGGTGAGTATGAGTGGCGCGGCGGCACTTGGTTTGTGCAATTTGGACCAGCCCATGGCTCATTGCAGTTTAGAAATCCCTTCCTCTATCCGATCCATCGCCCTTTCGATCTGTTCCATAGAGGTCGCATACGACAGCCGAATGTAGGCGTCCATCCCGAAGGCCGCACCGGGCACACAAGCCACGTGCATTTCCTCGAGCAGAAACGTGCACAGATCCACAGATCCCTCGATCTTTCGATCCCCGTAGCATAGCCCGTAGTGTGCGGAAACGTTCGGAAACACGTAGAAAGCGCCGGCGGGCGTCTGGCAGGATATGCCCTCGATGTGGTTCAGCCGGTCCACGATCGCGTTTCTGCGCGCCTGGAATGCTTCCAGCATCTCTCCGGTGCTTTCCTGCGGGCCGGAAAGGGCCGCCACGGAAGCCGCCTGGGAGATCGAGCAGGGATTGGACGTCTGCTGGCTCTGGATTTTTCCCATGGCCGCCATGATCTCCTTGGGGCCCGCTGCATAGCCGATCCGCCATCCCGTCATCGAATAGGCCTTGGATACTCCGTTGACGGTGATCGTTTGTGCCATCATCCCTGGCTTAATTCCCGCTATGGCGTGGTGGATCGCTCCATCGTAGAGGATCTTTTCGTATATTTCGTCGGAGAGGACGATGATGCCGGTATGCAAAATCACGTCCGCGAGGGCCAAAAGCTCTTCTTTTTCATACACCGCGCCGCTTGGATTGGACGGACTGTTCAGGATAAACAGTTTGGTCTTTCCGGTGATCGCCTGCCTCAACTCTTCGGCCGTGATCTTCAGGCTGTCCGACGAAGGTTGCACGATCACGGGCTGGGCTCCGAGCAGTTTGGCCTGTTCCGGGTAGCTCACCCAATAGGGCGCCGGGATGATCACTTCATCCCCCTCATCCAACAGGGCCTGCAACGCCTCAAAGATGACGTGCTTTCCCCCGCAACCGACCACGATCTGGGAAGGTTCATAGGTCAATCCATTGTCTTTTTGGAATTTGTCGCAGATCGCCTTTCTCAGTTCCGGGGTCCCGACAGCGGGTGTGTATTTGGTCGCTCCTTCGCAGATGGCGCGGATGGCCGCGTCCTTAATGTGCTGGGGCGTGTCGAAGTCCGGTTCGCCCGCACTGAGTGCAATGACATCGATGCCACGGGCTTTCATGGCCTTGGCCTGGGTGGAAATGGCGATCGTTGCCGACGGGGCCACGCGCTGAATGTTTTTGGAAAGCGTTGCGTTCATTGCTTCCTCCTCCAGTTTCTCAGAAATGGGATTTGCCGAGCGTGAAGAGGACCTTCCTGGGGTCCCCATGGCTGCCAGTTTGTCTCTTCGTGTCTGCGCCGGGCGATCCCGAACTGCTGGAGATCCCACCCTATCAGGTCCAAAGAATGGATCAACACCATAAGATTGCGGCGATGTCCTCACCGCGTCACCCGAATGGAAACGTTCGATGCGGGAACGGGCTGCTTCTTTTCGTCATAGATCCAGACCACCACTGTGTAAATCCCCTCTTCGCCTTTGAAAAAAGGGATCGGAGATTGAAACGTTTTGTCCTCGACCGTAATGTCTCCAGTTGTCCCATCTTCGTAAAAGCTGTTGCCGCCCAGTCTTGGAAGCAGGTCGTAACGCTCCTCCGGCAGGGCATACGCATTCGTATGATTGAGCGTTTCCACGGACATCGGAACGGGAAGCGGTTCATACAACACAGTAATGGAGCGCAGGTTGTGCGCGGCATCCAGCACCGAACCGGATACTTTGATCCGATCGGCAAGCCGGGCTTTTCTCGGGGGCTGTGGATCGAACCGAACATACCGGCTCAGAAATTCCTCCGTCATGACCACTCGGTGGGGATCGAATGCGAGCCCGATCCCCACATGCGTATGGTTCGGATTCAGGATGGTCTGGCGATGCCCGTCGTCAGGCGCCTTTTCGGCGAGCATCTTTTTGTGATCTTTCAGGATCGTTTCCCGGACGTTGATGTGCGCCGTCGGATCGGAAGAGGAGAACTTCGAGAAACTGATGTTCTCCGCAATAAAATCGTTTCCGCCCATCTGAGCATAGCGAGCATACGGTTTGGCTCCGCTCAGGTTCCAGTGCGATACGTATCCCTCCTCCAGCATCTCCCGACAGTGTTGATCGCCCATCTCAGCGGCCAACCCGTCGTATGCCACAGGGGGCAAGCCATATTGTGCCCGATCTCGATTGATCTGCTCCCGCATCTCCCGCTTCAGAGATTGGACAAAGGGGGCTATGCCGGGGGTCCGCCGGGGAGTCGGAGCACATGCCGCCATCAGAACGAACGCGAATGCGATCCAATGGCCATTTCGGATTGGCTTTTTCATAGCATGCAACAAGCCTCTTTGGGGGAGGAGAACGGCTCTGCTTGTCCCCGGAAGGTCTCCTGTTCCACGCGGTCATGAAGGAAAATAACCACGTGATTGATGGCTCCACCAACCCATTTTTGCAGGGACCATCTGCCGAATCGTCCCTGCTCCTCTGCTACTGGCCATCGGTCCCCGCTGTCCCCGTTCTCACCTTCTCCTTCAGGTTCTCCAGCTCCTGCGCAAAACGCGCCTCATCTGGATAGAACTGGGTCAATCGCTCTACTGCAGCCAGCGCCCCGGCATAGTCGCCCTGTTCTTCCAACAGAGTCGCCAACCCCATATAGGGCTTTGGGGATGCCGGATCCCGCTGGGCTGCGCTTTGATACAGGCGGATCGCCTCATTCGGGTCGCCCAGAGCGTTCGCATAGTAGGCGAACCTCATGATGTAATCCGAGTTCCGCATTCCCTCCGTTGCCATCGCTTTTTTGAGATAGCGCAGGCCCTCCTCATTGCGGCCCGCTTTTTGCGCCATCTGCACGATGGTGTAGTAGCCCTGCCAACTCAAGTCCATTGCTTCGTCACAACGTTTCATCGTCTCCAACGCCAGATCCATCTTCCCCTGCTCTTCGTACTCCGACGCCAACTGGAAATAGGGCGCCCGATAATTGGTCAACAACTTCGTCGTATTGTTGTCCTTGTATACCTTCGGATCCTTGACCCCGCGATACTGATATACCTCGAAAAGGTTATGGCGGATCCGCTCGGTGTCAAGTGCGTTCTCTCCCTCCGTCTGCACTAGGCGATATACCATGCCCTCCATGCGGAGATAATCTTCCAGACCGATCTTGTTCTCACCTGACACGGTCACCGCAAAGTAGATGGGTCGTTGCCAAAGATTCTGCTGGATGATCCGAATCACCATCATATCCTGGGTTCGGAAATAGCGGATGGTACGCATCGTATCGCCCTCACGGGCCTGATAGGTTCCGCATCCGGCCAGTTTCCAGGTAATGCCCGCCGCGGTCATCTCCTCAGAAGACCAGGGGATGCCGCCCCCTAACTTCTCGTCAATGTAGCGATCGGTCATCCGGATCGGCAGTTTCGGATCGTAATCCCGCAACTGTTTGATATACCATTTGGTATTGAGCAAGCTCAAATTGACCACCCGCACGTCCTTCCGAATCCCCTTTACCTCCTGCAGAAACCACAGGGGGAAGGTGTCGTTGTCCCCGTTTGTGAAGAGAATCGCATTGGGGTCACACGACATCAGCATATTATACCCATAATCGTGGCCGATGAAATTGTCCGTGCGATCGTGCGTATGATAATTCGCGATCAAAAGATGAGCCGGCATGGCCAGAAGCACGATGGATCCTGCAAGGATCGGCCACGAAGGGCTCCCGGTTTTCGGGTGCTTCGCGAGCTTCTGGGTTCTCTCCCGCAGGGCATCCAGCACGCCGGTCGCGCCGATTCCGATCCAAAGCGCAAACGCCCAGAAGGCGCCCACAAACACGTAATCTCGCTCCCTCGGCTGGGGATCCGGCATATTCAGATACACCGCCAGTCCAAACCCCATAATCACAAAGAGGGCCAGAAAAGCCCAAAATCGCTTCGGATCCCTCCGTCCCTGCAAGATCATGCCACCAAACCCGAGGGCCAAAGAGATGATCGGGACTTGGACCCACATCGGCGTATTTCCCGTGGCCGCGCGGAAGGTAGCGGTCCAGCTCAGCCAGGTTATGGAGAATTGCTGCAGGAAATACTTGATATACATATTCCAGATCTGGTATCCCCAGAAATCCGCCTTCCGGTCCAGCATGCTCAACAAGGTGCTTTCCTCCCCATACTGCTTCCTCTGGAGGAAATACTTGAAACTCTCCCACGTGGCCGGATCGTTCTCGTTGATAGTCGGATTCAATCCAGCCCGGACCATCAAGAGATAGTAAGTCGAATACCCCAATAGAAACAGAACCGGAACAGCCACCCACAATCGCACGTTCCTCAGCGGATTCGGATCCGTGAAAACCATCAGCATCAAGATCGTCGGAATCGTCAGCCAGCACAACAGATGCACCCCGCCACCTAATCCGAACAAATACACCACGAACAACAGGAGGCGGTTCCCCTCGGGCAGACGATGTCTTTCCATCCACAATAGGGCCAGCCAGATCCCCAACGCAGTCAGCAGCATCGAAGGGGCATACACCTCCGCCTCCACCGCGTTGAACCAGAAGGTATCCGAAAACGCCAGACTCAACGCGCCCACCGCGCCCCCGACGCAGGTGGTCAGACGATCCGAAGAGGTCTCCAGTTTCCCTTTCCACAGCTTGATCAGGCGCACCGTGACCAGATAGGTTAACAGCACGGTCAACGCAGAGGAGAGCACGGAGATCAGATTGACCCGCCGTGCGACTTCCTCCCAGAAAGGAAGAAAGGTGAACAGACGGCCCATCAATATATAGAGCGGCGAGCCCGGCGGATGGGGCACACCCAGCGTATACGAGGTCGCAATGTATTCCCCGCAGTCCCAAAAGGAGGTTGTCGGGGCCATCGTTTTTAGATAAACGCCGAATGCGATGACAAATACGAGTCCGGCCACGATTCTATTGGTCCTGTGTTCATCGCCCATAGCGATTCTTATCCTCCCCCGGATGGGTTGCGATCGCAAATGCACTGCAAAGATGATTGTGCCGCAGCCAAGTCCTCGTGGCCTCTAAAGGTGATGCGTGAAACTGGAAACGGGTGTACGCCGACTCTTCCCAAAGAGTATAGCGAAAAAAGGGCGCCATGTCAACAAAAAAACTCGGTCTTCCTTTTGCCACTCATCCCTCTTGCCCGGCCTTTCGAGGTGCTATGGGGGGCCCTGTGGCAGCCCCATAACTTACTCACTCCGTTGTTCGGACAGATAGTGCTCCGCCATCATCGCCGCTTGTGCGCCATGTCCCACGGCCACCGCGATCTGCTGGGCGAAGTCTTCCTGCACATCACCGGCTGCGAATATGCCCGGGACCAGGGTCTGGGTATCCCGATTGGTCACCAGGGTTCCCCGGTCGTTCAGTTTCAAGGTGCCCTTCGCGAAGCCGGTGTTCGGCTCCGTGCCGACGAATACGAATACGCCGTCCACCTGCAAAGTGGATTGGCTGCGGGTCTTCACGTTTCGGATCCGGACCCCGGTGACCGTCTGTTCTCCCACGATTTCCTCAACCACCGAGTCCCATACGAATTCGATCTTCTTATTGCTCAGCGCGCGGTCCCGCGTCACGCCGGAGGCCCGAAGCTGGTCCCGCCGGTGGATGAGATAGACTTTCCGGGCAAACCGTGTGAGGAAGATGCCCTCCTTGACGGCCGAATCCCCCCCTCCCACCAGCGCCACCACCGCGTCCCGATACAGGGGCCCATCACATGTGGCGCAATACGAAACCCCCCGTCCGCGGAACGTATCTTCGCCCGGGACTCCAAGTTTGCGCGGGCTGCTTCCGGAGGCGATGATCAAGGCACCGGCGGATAGCTCCCCGTCGTTCAGGGTTACAACCCGATCCCGTCCCCGCACCGAGATGGTTTGTACTTGGGCTATGCGAATTTCCAGACCGAAGCGAATGGCCTGATCCTGGAAACGCTGCATCAATTCCGGACCCCCTATTCCGTCCGGGAAACCCGGGTAATTTTCCACCAGATCCGTGGTGGCGGCCTGTCCGCCGGGCATCATTTTCTCCACCAAAAGCGTGCGCAGTCCGGCCCGACTGGTATACAACCCGGCCGTCAGACCCGCCGGTCCCCCGCCGATGATGATGACATCATACTGTGTTGTCATATAGGTAACTCCTTTATAAACAGCTCAAATCAAACAGACGCCAGGATACGGAAGCATCCCACCGAAGGGGGCTTTGTGCCGTGTCATCGAACGGTCGGTTGTACCTTGCGGTTGCGGTCAGGAAGCCCAAGGGTTTGGAAGGCCGAAAACGAGACGCGATCGGGCAATTTTTCTAAATATACAACATGTACGACCCAAAAAGCAACCTGAAAGTTTTTCGGAGGCTGCCCCTTTTTTTTCTTGCGAAAGGCGAAGGGATTCAGTATACTTCACCGGCTCTCGCCCCTTACGATTGGGTGGGGAAGTCCTCACCAGTTTCCACAGCATCAGATCGCTACTGCGGGGGGGCACTGACGCAATCAACCCAATCTGTTACCCGACGGACAAGGACCGGAAAATGAGCAGCGAAATGCGATGGGGGGTATTGGGCTGCGCGCATATTGCGCGGCATGTTTTTCTCCCGGCGCTACAAAGAACCCAAGGGAGCGTTCTGTCTGCGGTGGCCAGCCGGGATCTGGACCGAGCGGAGAAGGTGGCTCATTCGTTTGGGGCGGAACGATTCTACGAGAGTTATGACGAACTATTGAACGCCGGCGGCGTGGATGCGGTCTACATTCCGCTCCCAAATCATCTGCACCGGGAATACACGATCAAGGCGGCCGAGCGCGGCATCCACGTTTTCTGTGAGAAGCCCATGGCGACCGACGAAGCAGATGCGGCTCAGATGGAGACGGTCTGCCGTGAGCAGGGGGTCAAGCTGATGACCTGTTTCCCGTGGCGTCTGGATCCCCTGAACCTGCGGGTGTTGGAGATTGTGCGCTCGGGGGAGATAGGGCCCATCCGATACATGCGGGCAGGGCTCTCCTTCTGCCTCGAATTTCAGGACAACATCCGCATGCGGTCGGAGACGGGGGGTGGTGCCCTGATGGATCTGGGCATCTATTGCGTGGACCTGTTTCGATTCTTTGCCGGAGAAGAGCCCGTGGAGGTGTCCGGGACTGCCGTTACTCCCAGGCTTCCGGTGGAGGTGGACGAGACCTTCAACGGTGTGCTGCGATTTTCCGGAGAGATGCTGGGCGTGTTCGTCGGCAGTTTCGGAATGAACTGGGGGGGATACGAGATCTTTGGAGAAAAGGGGCACATTCGGACACAGATGCACGATCCGTGGCACCGCTGGAAGGCCTCCTCTTTGTGCGTCAAAGTGGGACGCTTGGAGCGAGCCGAGGCGTTTTGTCCGCACGATCTCTTCGGCACGGCGATCGCGTATTTTGCGCGGTGTGTGGCCACGGGAGCCCAACCGGAGCCCGATGGGAAGGATGGGGTAAAGGAGATGCGCGTGGTGGATGCGCTCGTGGAATCGGCCCGGACCGGGAAGCGGGTGCGGGTGTGATTGCGGACTGGTCACGCTGACATGAAAAATGGCGGAGAAATCATCCAGAGGACAGGAGGGAAGCTGTGGTTATCCAGGAGATTCGCACTATTGTGACTTGTCCGGGACGTAATTACGTTCTGGTGAAAATCGTGACCGACGAGGGGCTTTACGGCGTGTGAGAGGGCACGCTGAACGGGAGTGAGCTGGCGGTTGCAGCGGCGATTGAGCAGGCATCGCATCTGCTCATCGGGCGCGACCCGGGTCAGATCGAGGACATCTGGCAACTGATGTATCACTGGACCTATTGGCGGGGCGGAGCGGTGTTCATGTCGGCCGTCGGGGCGATTGACATTGCGCTCTGGGACATCAAGGCGAAGCTCGCTGGCATGCCGCTCTACCAGCTTCTGGGTGGCAAGGCACGTGACGGGGTGCTCTGCTATGAGCACGCGGATGGAAACGACCCGGTGGAGGTGGAGGACAGCGTGCGGAGTTACCTGGAGAAGGGATTCAAGGTGGTCCGTGCGCAAATGGGACCCTATGGGGGGGCCGGCATGGTGCGCCACGAGCCGCCCTTGCGGGAGGGACTGCCGGGCACCTCCTTTTTCGAACCCGCGCCCTACCTGACAAGTACGCCCAAACTCTTCGCGCACCTGCGGAGCAAGCTTGGGGATCTGGTCGAGCTCTGCCACGATGTCCACGAACAGTTGACCCCCACCGAGGCGGCCTGGCTTGCGAAGGCTTTGGAGCCGTTTCGGTTGTTCTTCCTGGAGGATCCGCTGAGGCCGGAGTATAAGGAAAGCTTCCGGAGGGTGCGGGAGGCTTCGACCACCAAGCTGGCCATGGGCGAGGTGTTTACGAATCGGTGGGACTGCCTGCCCCTTTTTATCAATCAGTGGATCGACTACATCCGGTATGCGCCCATGCACGTGGGAGGCATTACCGAGGCGCGCAAGATCGCGGTGTTGGCGGAGCCCTTTGAGGTGAAGACCGCCCATCATGGGGCCGGCGACCTCGGGCCCATCGCGCAGGCGGCAGCAGTGCATCTGGACATGACGATACCGAACTTCGGGGTTCTGGAGTGGATAGATTTTCCGTCCGCTGCGTACGACGTGATGCCAGGGGCGTGCCAATGCCGGGACGGATACGCACATCCCAATGAGGTGCCCGGGATCGGCGTGGATATTGACGAAGCCCTTGCCAAGAAGTTCCCGTATGTGCGGGGCTTTATGCCGATCGTTCGGAAAACCGACGGGAGCATGCACGTGTATTGAGCCGGAGGCGGAGTGGGGTTTCCCTCGGTTCCTGAGAAATCGAGGGCATTGAACACCGAAGGACACTGAAAGACACTGAATGGCAATGAACTCTCCTATGATCTGGTTTCTTTCGGTGTTCTTCGGTGTTGGATATTGGTTTTTCGGCTTCGCATGCCCGAGAATCGTTCTTCCATGAGGCTTTGCGGGAAAGCTCCTCGCTGGCAGAGAAGCATCCCCTACCCAAAAAAGCAGGGGCGACCCGAACTCGGATCGCCCCTGCTTCAGTTCTCCGCCCTACCCAACCTTGTATTGTTCCCGAACCTCTTTGGGATCCATCCCTTCCCGCATTTTCGCACGGGCGATGTTCTCCCGCTCCACGATCTCTTCCGCGTCGATCAGCACCTGTTCGGCCATGTCCTTGGGCACGAGCACGACGCCGTCGCAGTCGCCGAAGATCCAGTCGCCGGGGTTGACCTGCACGTAAATCGTCAAGCTTCCCTTCATGAACACCGGCACATTCACGTCCGTGGAGATCTCCCGGGGCCCCTGTTCCAAGGGACTGGTGAACTTGCAGAAGACCCCCCAGTCCGGAATTTGCAGGTGATTTTTCGTGTCCCGGATCCCCCCGTCAATGACCACACCGCGAGTACCCTTTGCGGCTAGGCTGTTTGCCGTAATATCTCCCATATGACCGCTCATCTGCTCTTTTCCCGGATCCACCACCACGATGCATCCCGGATACACGGCCTCCTCCAGATTGGGCGATGGGGGCTGTTCCTCCGATTTCGGGCGCGTGGTATGCAGAAACGTCACGGCAGGGCCCGCGATCACGGTATCCAACCGCAGGGGCTTGATGCTCTTGTGCAGCCACTGATTGGGGAGTCCATTCCGATCCAGAACGTCCATGATGGGTCCCCCGTACAACTTGCGATACCGCTCGATCATCTCTTTCAAGGGGATTTTCGGTTCCGCCATAATCATTCTCCCAATTTTGCTGTGTGGGGACGAGGTTCTGTTCCGCCCCGCATGGTGAGGTCATTGACAACAGGAAAAGAAAAGAGAAAAGAAGCCAGGAGATACCGCGCAAGCCAAACAGCCCATGCGAGCTTCAACTTGCGTTCTGATTCCCCTGGCGGGTAACGCGCTATGAGCTCAGCGTTGTCATCACGCGTTGGGCAATGCTTTGGATCAGTTCCCTATCGGCCTCGGGAAGGATCGCCTGAGGCGTCGGATTTTCGGCCGCTGCTTTCGCCTTGGTCTGACACCGCGGACACGATTGGGTGCACTGTTTGCACGCCAACGGGTTTTGCCCCTTTACGCCCAGGTTCTTTCGCACGTCCATCAACTTCTGCACGTTCCCATCCGAAATCACGTTGATTTTTCCCAACTGCTTGGCCACCAAGGTGATCTGGGCGAAATGCTCCAGGGTCTCCATCTTGTGGTAGGCATTGACCACATCCGGACCGATGGTCAGAGCCCCGTGATTTTCCAGCAGAAACGCGTCATAGTCCTGGATGTATTGCCTGATGGAATTCGGAATCTCCTCCGTAGAAGGCGTGCCGTATTCGGCCAGCGGTATCCCTCCCAAGGTGATGACCACCTCGGGAAGCACACATTGTGCCAATGGAATGCCCGCCACCGCAAATCCCGTGGCGGTCACCGGATGGGCATGTACCACGGCGTTTATGTCCTCCCGCTCCCGATACACCATGATATGCATCTTGATCTCGGAGGACGGAGAGAGCGTTCCAGATACTTTGTTGCCCTCCATGTCGCAGACGATCAGCTGGTCCTCCGTCAGGAAACCCTTGCTCCTGCCCGTGGGCGTGGTCAGCACCCGGTCCTTTGAGATGCGCACGCTTACGTTCCCGTCGTTGGAGGCCACGTATCCCCGCGCATAGATTCGTTTGCAGACTTCGATGATGTCCTGCTTGGCCTGATAGATCGAATTCATCCTGCACTCCCTTGGGGTAAGTCAGTAGGTGGCAAGTGGTGACTGGTGACTGGTGACTGGTGAGTGGTCCGTGGGATGGTGCAAGTTGCCGCCTGCTGCCTCAGGTTTTTGGCCCGATGTCCACCTGATCGACGATGCCAACGATCACCGAGCGTACGGGCACCCTTTTGCCGCCGAGCAGCTCCTTGGCCACCTGGCCCTCCCGAAGGACCAGCACGGTCTCTCCTTCCCCGGCTCCCACGGTATCCACCGCAATCGTCGATGATCCCCTGGGCTGAAGATCCCATCCGAGCGGCTGGACGATCATGATCTTGGTGGCGTGATAGGCTTCGTGCTTGACCGTCGAAACGATGGTGCCGATTACTTTTCCAAGCGTCATAGAAGCGTTTCCTTCGAGTGCACGGCATGGTCGGCCCGCCCAAAAACCCGCAAAGCCGATCTTGCGATCAAGCGCGCCATGTATTCTGAAAAAGAAGCCCTTTGATTTTGATAATGAAATGGGCATGCGTCCACGTCTGAGCACACCGATGCCCCTCGCGGCAAAAAAAGGGGAAGCCCTTTTCAGGCGAAACGGTCCGGATCCGGAAAGGGGGAGCTGCGACGATCTGCTGCTCAGCTTGGGCAGCTCCGGCAGTCCTTGCAATCCCGGCAATCTTTGGCCGGTTTGCTGGTATCCACCCGATCCACGATGCCCACAATGGCCGCATCCACCGGGCCATTGATGTCGGGGAGTGCCTCTACCGCCTCGCGGCTGCCCACAAGAAACACCGTCTCGCCCCGGCCGGCGCCGAGTGTATCGGAGGCCACGTGCGGCTCCCCGTCCGGCTCTCCCTGCTCGTTGATGGGTTGAACCATCAAAAGTCGGATGCCCACCAGATTCTTATCCTTCTGCGTCGCCACCACGGTACCGATCACCTTCCCCAGATACATACTCTCTCCTCCCCCTGTCAGCCAAACAACGCAAAAGGATGCAACCGCTCTTCCGCTCCCTGCAAGATGCGCTGGTTCTGGCGGCGCGAATCCTCCCTTACACTATGTGGAAATAGTCCACGAGCGCACATCTTCGCTGCCGCGTAAAGGTTCTCGCGGAGGTGATTCCCTCGCCCGTAGGCCCGGCGATGGAAAACGAGGGGAACCCCTCGCCTCCGATGCCCAAGCCCGCCGAGGACGGTCCGTTCTTCACGAAGATGGAAGTATTCACGCGCTTTGCCATATTACTCATGTTCGCCACATTCCTGGAATGCATGATCGCAGTGTGCCCGTATCCGTGTTCGGCCCGAATGGCCAGCGTGATGCCTTCCTCCACGTCGCGCACGCGGGTGATCGGCAGGAAGGGCATCATCTGCTCCTCCTGCACAAAGACATGATCGAAGTCCGTCTCCCCGATCAAAAGCCGCACCGAAGGATCCACGGTCACGCCGATCTCGCGCGCCAATACCGACGCGTTGCATCCCACAAACTGCCGGTTTACCGCGTGATGGCCGGACTTCGTTTCGTGAAACACCTTCTTCGCCAAAGCGTCAATCTGGGCGCGATTCAGTTCGAAGCTGTTGTTTTTCAGCAATTCCTGCTTGAGCTGATCCGCCACCGAGGCCACTACAAAGATTTCCTTTTCCGCGATGCACAGGATGTTGTTGTCAAAGGTCGCACCCGCCACAATATCCCGGGCCGCCTTGGGGATATCCGCCGTCTCATCCACCACCACCGGAGGGTTTCCCGGTCCCGCGGCAATCGTCTTTTTCCCGGAGGCCATCGCCACTTTCACCACCATGGGCCCGCCCGTGACCATCAGGAGCCGTATCTGGCGATGGGAAAACAGCACCTTGCCCGTCTCGATGGTCGGATCCGCCACAGCCGTCAGCAGATTGGGGGGACCTCCGGCCGCGACGATCCCCCGATGGATCTTCTGCAGACCGTAGGCAGCGACGTTTTTTGCACCCGGATGCGGATTGAAGACCACCGCATTCCCGGCCGAGATCATGCTGATGGCGTTATTGATCATGGTGGGAACCGGATGCGTGGAAGGGGTGATCGCTCCGATCACCCCATACGGCGCCATCTCCACCGTGGTCAATCCGTGATCTCCGGACCATGCGTGGGTTTGAAGATCCTCGATTCCCGGGGTCAACATGGCTGCGATATGATGCTTGCGGATTTTGTCCTGCACCCGCCCCATCCCCGTCTCCTCCCACGTTCGCTGTGAGAAATCCTCTGCATTCTCCACGCCCACGCGGCGAATCGCCTCGATGATCTCCTTCCGCTTCTCCAACGTGAGTTCCATCAATGCCCGTTGGGCGATGGCCGCAGCCGCTATGCACGCCTCCATTTCCTGGAAGATGCCATCGTCTCCGGATTCGCTTGCCCCTTGGCGGGCCGGAAGTCCCCCTCCGATTCCCTTCACCACCTCCTGCACAATGGTTCGGATCTGCGCTTCATCTATGTTCAACGGTCGCTCCTTCCCGGGCTAAAGGGATCAGTCCCTTTCCCCTTTTCAAATACATCTCATTAGTAGTCTGACAAAGACTCAACGTCCTCGATACGGGCCTCTCATTCCTCAGACGCTTCAAGTTCGGATTGCGCTCTGGAGAGAAATTCACTCCGGGGATAGTCCTGCACCAACTTGTTGAGTTCGTCCCGTGCCTTTGTCCGCTCCCCAAGTTCCCGGTAGCACAGGGCAATCTTGAACTGGGCCGCGTCGCCTTTATTCGTGTTCGCATAGGAAAATACTTGTTTGAACGCGGAAAGCGCGTGCCGATACTGTCTTTTGGAATAATAACATTCCGCGATCCAATACTGCGCGTTGTCGGCCAGATCGCTCTCGGGGCCATCCGCCAGGATCTTCCGAAAGTCCCCGATGGCCTGGTCATATTGTTCGTCGTAATATTGCTGGAGAGCGGACTGATAGGAGGAGTCGATCTTGCGGGCATCCGGAGCAGAAACGGGCTTGCTGTCCGAACCCGTTTGTGCTCCAGGCGGTCTCAACTCCTCCTTTTTCGCGGGACTCACGGCTTTGGGCGGGTTCTTCGGGTTCAGGTTCTCGAAGCGTTTTGAAAGTTGTTCCACCTGATCGCTCAGAAGCGCCATCCGATTCCCCAGGTTCTTGGTCTGGTCGTCGAGATCCCGAAGTTTTCCGTCTTTCTCGGCCATCATCGCCTGGAGTTCGGTACGCAGCCCATCGATCTCCTTTTGTGTCGCCGGATTGCTCTCCTCAAATGCCTGTTTGAGCGCGGCAAACTCCTCCTCTATGGGTGCCTTCTCGGGCGACGGCACGTTGGCCGTCTTCATCGCCGGGCCTGCGCATCCGCTTTGCAGGAGCGCGACCCACACCGCCATTGCCCCTATCGGTAAACCCCTTCTCAAATGTTTCATCGCGGTCCTCCGTGTGATGGGTTCGTTGTGCTTTGCACAAATGGGTGGGCGCCTTTGGGCGCATTCGGGGAGTCCCCGCTCCATTTCGCGGTCTTTGAGATGCTCTCCGGCGGCCTCAGGCGGGACAATAAACAATGGGAGAATGTGTTCACCCGATGGGAAGTCTTCCGGTGAAGCGATCGGGTTTCCTGGTTTTTCCGAAATGGCGGTAGGCCAGATCCAAGGCCTCGCGGCCGCGCAGGGTGCGCTTGAGGTATCCTTCCTGGATCAGATAGGGCTCGTATACCTCCTCGAGGGTGTCTTTTTCCTCTCCCACCACCACCGCGAGATTGGCCAATCCGACCGGGCCGCCGTCGAATTTCTCAATCAGCGCCAGAAGAATGCGCTTATCCATCTCGTCCAAGCCCATCTCGTCCACCCGCAGCATGGTCAGTGCCCGATCTGCGACCTCGGCTGTGATGAGGCCGTCCGCCCTGACCTGCGCATAGTCCCGGACGCGACAGAGGAGACGGTTGACCACTCGAGCGGTGCCGCGTGCGCGCTTGGCGATCTCCCGCACGCCCCCTTCGTCTATTTGGATGTCCAAGATGCGCGCCGAACGCCGGGCAATCTGACTCAACTCCTCCACACTGTAAAAATCCACCCGTCCGACGATGCCGAAGCGGGACCGCATGGGGGCGGTCAACAGCCCCGACCGGGTAGTGGCGCCCACAAGGGTGAACCGTTCCAGATTGAGCCGCACAGATCGCGCGCTGGGGCCTTTGTCTATCATAATGTCGATGACGAAGTCCTCCATGGCCGAGTAGAGGTATTCCTCCACCACACGCGGAAGCCGATGGATCTCATCGATGAAAAGGACGTCTCCCTCCCCCAGGTTGGTCAACAGCCCTGCCAGATCGCCCGGACGCTCGAGGATCGGTCCCGATGTCATCTTGATGCTGGATCCCAGTTCGTTGGCGATGATCTGGGCCAGCGTGGTTTTTCCGAGTCCCGGAGGCCCATGGAGCAGCACGTGATCCAATGGCTCTTCGCGTTGTGTGGCAGCCTGGATGAACACCTTGAGATTTTCCTTGAGGTCCCCCTGACCGGGAAAATCCTCAAATCGCCCGGGCCGCAAGGAGCGGTCGAACTCAAGATCCTCCTCGATGGGCGAAGGGGTGGTGATGTGATCGGCCATGTCGGGGTTCCTTCGGAAAAGCGATGCGGTCAGCTCATTCGGGAGGGGCAGGGGCAAGCGGTTTCGCCAAACGTGAAACGGAAAGGATGGGTTGCAGCAAGGCAATGGAAACCCGACCCCGAGAGAGGAGGAAACGAACTCAGGCGGCCGAGCGGTCCGCCCACCCGGATGGTTCCGGAAGAAGAAGAACCGCGCGGGATTCTCCACAATTTAGGGCGGTTCGCCCGGGTCAGGCGCCCCCTGTCAGGGCCTTTTTCACCAGTTCTTCGGTGGGGCATTCCCGTCCCTCTTCCCGGACGATCCTATCCAGTGCCCGTTGCGCCTCCATCTCCTTGAAGCCCAGCGACAGCAAGGCCAGAAAGGCCTGTTCCACGGAGCTCATTTTGCCGGATGCTTCGGGGACGCGGGGGATCCCTTCCGATAGCGCGATTTTCTCGAAGCGGTCCTTCAGTTCCACAATCAGGCGTTGCGCGGTCTTCCGTCCGATCCCGCGAAGGGCGGTCAGGCTGGTTATGTTTTCACGCACGATTGCGCTCTGAAACTCGGCGGGGGACACGCTGGACAGGATGCCCTGAGCCAGTTTTGGGCCGATCCCCGACACCGAGATCAGCATGAGAAACAACGCCCGTTCCTCCTCGGTCGTAAATCCAAACAACTCCAGGGCGTCCTCGCGAACGTGCAGATAGGACAATAGTTGGGTGCGCGCGCCCACCTCCCCAATCTGATTGTAGCTTGACAGAGAGATATGGAGCGCAAATCCCACCCCCCCCACATCGAGGATCACGTGCGTGGGATGTTTCTGTATCAAGGTTCCCTGCAAATACGAGATCACCGTCTTCTCCCATACAAAACGAGCGGTCAAACCGATCGGGCATCACCCGGGGCGGATGAAGTGGGATCTCGTGCTCGAGCAGGGGATTCCGCTTCTCATCCCGGTGGAGCGAGGCCCAGGCCCTCCCGAGCAAATGGCCCCTCCATCTCAAGCCCGGTCCTTCTATCCCAGATTAAGTTATAATCTAACCAACTTGCTGGAAAGAGTCAACCAAAAACCGAAAACAATTCCAGTTTTTTTTGATTTTGGACTTGACTTTTGTCATTAAATGCCGCATTATTAGGTATAAATCTGGATTTCCTTCTGCCCTAATCCCTGGATATCCATTCATCTGCAGGTTGAGATCCCATGCTCAACACGCCAAACAAAGAAAGGGAGTGCCATGAGAGCGTCTTTTCTTTCGATTTTTGTGATGTTGGCTTTCCAGTCCCCGGTTATCGCACAGCCGATGGGATCCGCGGAGTCGGTCCTATCGGCCCCGGCCGACACGCTCGCGTCTCCGGTATCCGAGCCCCTGCTTCCAAGTGGCGGGGAACGTACGGTAAAAGGCCGATGGACTGCGGGGAATAGTCCGTATCTGGTCTCGGAAAACCTAGTGGTGGCGGTCGGAGACAGTTTGATCATCGAACCGGGCGTGGTCGTCCGGTTTTCGGGTTTTCATCAGCTGAAGATTCACGGACAGCTGATCTCGGAGGGAACGGCTGATGCGGGGATCCTGTTCACCTCGGCCCAGTCCGTGCCGGTCCCCGGAGACTGGTGGGGGTTGCTGTTCGAGGGTGTGGAGGCAGGGGGGATCCTGCGCCATAGCACCATCCAATATATGAGCATCGGCGTGGATGCCAAGAAAAGCGGCCCCGTGACCGTGACCGAGTGCGAGATCGCAGATGCGGAGTTTGGTGGCGTCCGTTGGTCAGAGCCGGCTGCCGCCGGCGCGATTCTGGGCAGCCGAATCCTGAGAAGTCGAGCGGGAGTTATATGCAATGCCGGGGCCTCTCCCACGATCGCAGGCAATACGATACTGGACAATCGGTATGCGGGAATCCTGTGCGAGGGAGGTTCCGCTCCTTGCATCGAACGCAATATCCTGGTGCGCAATCGGACATCGGGGATCGCGTGTTTTTCGCATTCCGATCCCTTGATCTCGAAGAACCGGATTGTGAGAAATGGAAATGGAATAAACTGCACGGCTTCCTCTCCGAAGATAGTCGGATGCGCGATCTACGAGAACGAGTATTCCGGGGTGCTTTGTTTCCAGCAGGCGGCACCCAGCATTTCCAGCTGCAATCTCTACGGGAATGGACGCTTTGAGGTGCGCAACGTATCGGATCAGCCCATCCTGGCCGAAGACACGTGGTGGGGAGAATACGTTGCGGATCCGGGCGTGCGCATATACGACGGAGCGGATCGTCCGGGCTATGGAAAGGTGCTGACCGGCGGCTCGCGCGTGGTGCCCTATCCGGGTGTTCCCGGAGGGCCGACCGCCCAATCGCTGGCGCTCTGGGCAGATGAAAAGGGAGCCGGCAAGATCGGGGAGACGGCGATTGTTGAGAACCCGATATGGGTTACGCTTTCGGGTACGGACGAGTCCCTACACCGTGGATCATGCCAGTGTGACCCTGACGGTTGGGTGGGGTGGAAGTGCGCGCACACTGATTCTCTATGAAACATCTGAGAACAGTGGTCTGTTTCAGCGGAGGATCATGCCCTCGGAAACGCAGCAGGATCGCATCCGGTTCTCGGCCGCCTACGGAGACACGCTTCTCTTCACGTCCGATCTGGATCCCACGATGCGGGCGATCACCCGCATCGGACGGGCGCCCGCAGAGATCACCGAGCTTGCTGTAGAGGAGATGGATGGCGCCCAAAGGGGCTTTCGCTTCGCGTGGGAATACAGCGATCCGGAGGGGGATCCGCAGGTTCAATTTGAGGTCGAGGTGGGAGAAGAAACAGACGGGGCCGGTATCAAGAGGTGGGCTTCGGGTCCCATCGCCTCAGCCGATACGCAGATTATGTACGGGGGGAGCCCGGTGGAAAAGGGGAAGAGCTATTTTGTCCGGGTTCGCGCTCACGATGGATTCGCGTGGGGCCTGTGGACGGAAACGGTCTTCCATGTCAACGCAGCGCCCACTGCACCGAAATTGATCACGCCTCCGGATAAAAGCATGGTGGATCGCCTGCCTCCGCGTCTTACCGCAGGTGGTTCCGTGGACCCGGACGGAGATGAGCTGGCTTGCGATTTCGAGGTTTACTATGCCGCCAGCCTGGATTCGGAGAAGATGGCTGGATCGAGCCAGGAGCCTGTTCCCGCGTCGGGGGCGGAGACCCGCTGGACAGACCTTCCGAGGCTCCTGGAGAATACCCAGTACTGGTGGCGCGCCCGGGCCACGGATGGAACGAGTTTTGGGCCATGGTCGGAGGTGTCCACGTTTTCGATTAACACCGAGGAGGAAGGGATCAACCCCTTCTCACTTCGGTCGCCGAAGGATGCCTCCGAGGTAAATACGCTTCGTCCCACGTTCCAGTGGGAGCGCACGTATGATCCGGATCCCTTTCAGGAGATCACCTATGCCCTCTTTTACAGCACCGATTCCACGTTCGCCACGACCCAGGTGATCAGGGGCATCAAAAAGGAGACCGGAGAGATGGTCCCCCGGTCCGACCTGGTGGAGAATACCATGGTGTATTGGATGGTGGCGGCCGTCTTGGACGGAAACACCCTCCAGTGGGCGCGGGAAGGGACCTGGCGGTTCTTTGTCAATACCGTCAACGATCCGCCGGAAATTCATCCGATCGCGCCGGTTTCGTTTCCCGAGGATACCCAGTACGCGGGTCTGGATCTGGACGCGATCGTCACCGATCCGGATCATGCCCGAGAAATGCTCACGTGGACGTGTTCGAGCGATCCTAACGTCTCCGCAGGGGTCGGAGCGGACCACGGGGTCACCCTGACGCCCAAGCCGAACTATCACGGAGGGCCGGTATCCATGAGGGTCCGGGCCACCGATCCGGAGGGAGCCACTGCAGAAAGGCCGTTTGAGGTGACCGTGCTCTCGGTAAACGATCCGCCTGTGGCCGCTCCCATACCGGATGTCGAGATCGCGGAGGACACGGGCACGCAGCTTGATCTGAGCCCGTATGTCCATACCATTGATCACGATCCGAAGAGTTTGAGCTGGAAGAGTACGCAAACCTCCGACGTTCAGGTGACGATTGCAGGAAGCTTGGCGAAAATACGACCGGTGGCGGACTGGAACGGCACGGCGACCATCGCTTTTGCCGTGACCGATCCCGCGGGGGGGAAGGATGATACCTCCCTGAACTTGACGGTCCAATCGGTCAACGATGCTCCGGTTATCGGCGTCATGGATCCGGTCTCGTTTGCGGAGGATGGATCGTTCGTGCTCTCTCTGGACAACGCGGTAAGCGATGTGGATCATGGGAAGGATGCGCTTTCCTGGACAGCCACGGGGAGTGCGCATCTGACCGTAGAGATTGACGCGGTCACCCGTGTGGCTACGATGACCGCTCCGCCCAACTGGCACGGAGGGCCGGAAACGGTCGCGTTTGTTGTAAAGGACCCAATGGGTGCTCAGGCCGCCCGTTCGGTGTCGGTGACGGTTACCTCGGTCAACGATCTCCCGGTGCTCTCGGATATTCCGGCTCAGACCTTCGATGAGGATACTGCGTTGACTTTCGATCTGGACGAGTTTGTTCGCGACAACGATCACCCGCTCACCCAGCTTGGGTGGCAGGCCTCGGGCAAAGGGGCGATCCAGGTGGCGGTCGATCCGAATACGCATGGGGTGACCCTGACCGCTCCCAAAAACTGGTACGGCGGACCGGAGCAGATTTCACTTACGATCACAGATCTGGAAGGAGGGCAGGATGCGGCCACAGTGGTCTTTACCGTGGCTTCGGTGGTCGAACCTCCGGCACTCTCCAAGAAGATCCCCGGGATCGCCTTTGACGAGGACGGCGCAGCCTCTCTGGACCTGGATGATTATCTCTCCGATCCCGATCATCCGAATGAGGCGCTGATGCTGACGATTGGGAAGGCGGAGCACCTCATGGCCTCCGGGGATCCGAAGACCCACGTCGTTCACTTTTCCGCGCCAAAGGATTGGCATGGCGGTCCGGAGGCCATCGTGATTAAGGCCACCGACCCGGATGGCGCTTCCTGCGAAGGAGCGGTCTCTGTGGTGGTTCGGGCGGTCAACGATCCGCCCGCGGTCGGGGTATTTCCGGGGGTGGTCTTCGACGAGGACGGTTCCACGACGCTGGGGCTGGATCAGTATGTCACGGATGTGGATGACACGAAGCTCTCCTGGACGGCCCAGTCGGCAGCCCCCCTGGTTGTTCGGGTGGATGCGGCTACGAACACGGCGACCTTCTCCGCGCCCGAAAACTGAAGCGGGACGGGTGATGCCAGCTTTACGGTCAAAGACCAGGCCGGCGCATCTGCTGCGGGGACCGTTCGCGTGACCGTGCGATCGGTCAACGACCCGCCCGTGCTGGAGGCGTTTCCCGAAATTTCCTTTGTTTCCGGAGGATCCAAGCGGTTGGCACTAGGGCGAAGAACCAGCGACGAGGATCACCCATTTTCCGATCTGACGTGGTCTGCCAGCGGAAACGGGAACATCCGGGTGGCGTTTGAAAGCGGGGAAGCGGTTTTTACGGCCCCAGCGGGCTGGGCCGGAACCGAACGGTTTGAGCTGACCGTCTCCGATCCGCAGGGCGGGAAAGCGTCCGCCCCCATTCAGGTGACCGTAGCGCCGGCGGAAGAGTAATTCCTGAAGAGCAATGGTGGGTCACAAGCAGAACGTGATGTGAGAAAGGCGGCTGGTCTGGGACGTGTCTGGAACCGGGATCCTCGCAGGGAATGGGGGAGGGAATGGTAGTACTCGCTTCAATCGGGGTGTGCATCCTTCTTTTTGTCTTTCTTCCCTTTTTGCTTCGTATCCGTGCGAGAAAGGATGAGACGGGCGTGACGCTCCATGCCTCGCTGGCTGTCTGCGCAGGGGCAATAGGAGTGGCCGTTTCTTATGGCAGCCTCCCGCAGGGCGCCCACCTGGGGGAGGTCCCGGGCAAGGTTCCGCGCACAAGTCCCCCAAGGAAGGCCGTGCGCTTTGCGCTTACGGCCTTTGGAAGGGGTCTCTTTTCGTTTTCGCCGCCTCAGGAAGAGACCCGGGCGAAAGGGGAAAAGAAGGAGAAGCGGAGGCAGGGGGCGGAAGCGAAAAAGAAGGAAAAACGGCATCTGCGCGATGTGTGGGCATCCGTTTGCAGGGGAAGGGATTTGTTCGGGCGCTTCCGAAAGCCGGGTTTTTCTTTTTTGAGGTCCCTTTTCCGGGCATTTCGGATACGTTCGATCCGCGGGGATCTGACCTTCGGCACCGGCGATCCGGCTTTGACGGGGATGATCTTTGGAGGGATGATGGCGCTTACGGATATCCTGGGCGCGAGATTTCGGCTGGATGCCCATCCCGATTTTGCGCAGGAGCGGATCGAGGGAACGCTGGCCATCAAGGCGCTCATCAAGCCTCATCGGTTGCTGTGGGCGCTGCTGGGGCTGGGGGCAAGACTGCTGTGGGGGGAAGTCTCCGGGTGGATGGCAAGGCGGTGGGCGGATCGGAAACCTGCGGGGAGGACCGTTCCCGTCTGAGTGTGGTCGTGCGGTGTTGCTGCCTGGGAGTGCGCAGGCAAGCCTGGCCACTCCAAAAAAACGGCCGCGCAAAATCGAGCGTTGCGAAGGATGCGGATCCGTGGTGGGACAGGGACGAAAGACCGGGCAAAGCGTCTCAAGCGGTGAAGATCGGAGGAACGGGCTCGTGGGGTATTCTGCGCACAGTTTACGCGCCCTTCCGGCTTCGTTGGATCTCCGCCCGCAGGCGCTCTGCCGCCTTTCTTGCGTCTTCCGCAAAATTCGATCCGTTCGACGCATACAGGATCCCCCGCGAGGAATTGAGGATCGCCCCCTCCCCGTTCGCGTCCGTTCCGAATCGAACTGAAGTCTCCACGTCCCCTCCCTGAGCGCCGAGTCCGGGGATCAGAAAAGGAAGCTGCGGAGCGAGTTCCCGGATTTCCCGCAGCTCTTCCGGATGGGTGGCGCCCACTACCAAGCCGCACGGTCCCCGTTCGCTCCACGCCACGGTCTTTTCCGCCATCCAGTGATACAGGGGTTTTCCCTCACAGGACAGCCGCTGAAAATCCGCGGAGCCGGCATTGGACGTGAGACACAGGATGAAGGTGCACCGGTCCTTAAAGGCCAGAAACGGCGCTACTGCGTCGAAGCCCATGTAGGCGTTGACGGTCACGGCATCCACTTCCAGTTCCCTGAAAAACGCCTGGGCGTAACGCTGTGCCGTATTGCCGATGTCGCCCCGCTTGGCATCCAGAATGACGGGGATGTCCTCCGGCACGGCCCGGATCGTATCCCTCAGGGTGCGCCATCCATGTTCCCCCATGGCTTCGTAGAAGGCGATGTTGGGCTTGTACGCGCAGACCAGATCGGAGGTGGCCTCGATGATCGCCCGGTTGAAGGCCAGCACATCTCCGTTCAGGTGGCCGGGAATCCGATCTGCATCGGTATCCAGCCCTACGCAAAGCAGACTCTGGCGGGTTCGACTGGCTGTTTTTAGTTTTTCCAGAAATCCCATGCCTGCTTCCTCCAATATGAAGTGGGTTCGATGGCCCGAGCGTCCTGAGCCGCATTCCTTCTTTCCCTTTTACAGCGCCTCCGAAACATAGTGCGGAAGAACATGGGGAATCGCCTAGGAATATAGCGCATACGGGAGTGTCTGTCAAGAGGAAAGTGCCCAGGGAGGGGAGTGGTTCAAACGCGCCAAGCGCTGCGATGGGCCTGTCCTCATGAGGCAGGGGTACAAAGAAACGGCCGCTGATTGCTCAACGGCCGTCTTAGGATAAAGGGCTCTCCACGAAAAACGCTCTCCAACACTTTCTTGAGGAGTAAAGGGTTTTGTAGTCGCCCGCCGCATTTTGGCTTCGCTGCCTCACTGGGAGGGTCACGGCAAATGCCTCAGCATGGGGGGACAACCTTCATTGTATACTTGTTAAAGGTTTTTCGTGGAACAAGCCCTTTTATTCCATCATGCTGCCATAGTATAGGAAAAAAACGCCCCGAGCGCAAGCCCTTTTTTCACTTGAGGCGCGTTTTTTTTCGGTGCGCCTTTCCAGGGCAACGCGGATTGTTCACAAATCTTTGACAGGGCGCTGGGGACAATGGAGTGCGTCCCTTGTCGGCGCTTTCCAGCAAGGGGCCGCCGCGCCCCTGCAAAGAAGCTTGGCGCCACACTTGTGGAACATCCAGGGAAAGTCTCTCTGGAAATGCTCAGGATCAACCAAGCGTTCGCGGAGGCTGTGCCTGTCGTTGCAGCAATCGTGCCGTCCTGCACGCTGGCAGGAGCCCGTCTGATGTGCGACGTACCCCAAGCCGCCGATACGAGCCTCCCTGGTTCCGGGCATCGGTCCGGCGGCATGGGAGTCCCTTTGTCGCTTCCCCCGGGCCGGAACCGCTCCTCCATCGCCCTCGGGGCGGGGCACTCCGGTCCGGTCGAATCCTTCGGTTTTTGCAGGTGGCGTCAACCCCCTCTTCAAAAGAGCCATGGGCACAGCGAGGAGGGCACAGGGAGGTCTTGTATGCAGGCAGTGGTCATAGAAAAACCGGGCCAGCTTCGCGTGGGACGCGTGGAGGACCCCATTCCCGGGCCGGGCGAAATCCTGATTGCGGTCAAAGCCGCCGGTCTGTGCGGGACAGATGTGCACATCTACGAGGGCGGATTTACGTGCACCTATCCGCTGATTCCCGGGCACGAGTTTGCGGGGGAGGTGATTGACGTGGGATCCGAGGTGACCACCCTCTCGATGGGCGAGCGTGTGGCGGTCGATCCCAATGTGCCGTGCGGAGTATGCTTTTTCTGCCAGCGAAACCAGCAGCATTTCTGTCGGAATCTCAAGGGCTATGGCGTGCTCGACCTGCCCGGAGGGTTTGCCGAGCGCGTCGCCGTCCGGGCAGCCGACGCCTATCCCATCGGGGAACTATCCTACGAGGAGGGCGCGCTCATCGAGCCGTTGGGTTGTGTACTGCACGGGATTGAGTTGATTGGAGTTCAGCCGGGCGACGAAGTGCTGATATTCGGAATGGGGCCGATCGGGCTGCTGCTGGCCCAGGTGTGCCGGCTTGGCGGCGCTTCCCGGGTGGTCGGTGTGGATCGTATCCGGCAAAACCTCGACTTGGCGGAACGTCTGGGGCTGGACCAATCAACCCTGTCCACGCAGGATGTCGAGGAGACCATTCGGGAGGCCGATCCGTTGGGGTTCGATGTGGTGATAGATGCCACGGGCGCGTCCGGGGTGGTGGAAAGCCTGCCCGCATTTACGCGCGACGGGGGAAAGATCCTCTACTTCGGAGTGTGTCCGAGACAGTGCCCGATCCGGCTCGATCCCTTTGACGTGTTCCGCCGGGAGCTGAAGATTTTCGGCTCGTTCAGCCTGCTCGCCAATTTCGACCGGGCCATCCGGATCGCCGAGTCCGGCAGGATGGATCTTAAGGCGATCATCTCCCATCGGTTTGCGCTGGACGAGTTCGATCGGGCTTTGCAGCTCAAGATGGGGGAAGCGCCCGCACGAAAAATCATCATCCAGCCTTGAGAAGTCAGCGCGCGCATTTTCGGTGGGTCCCGCAACAGGCAGAGCAGGGGAAAGGGATCGGCATTTTCAGGGCGTTTCGTCCTTGACTGGAATGGCTTTCCCCTCCTCATTTACCGCCACGTACACCAGTTCGGCATCCGTCACATGGACGTGGCGCTCGGAGTGGTCCCACCGCTCGGCCTCCACATCCACCTGCACGGTCACCGAGGTACGCCCCACCCGCACGGTGCGCGTGTAAAAGCTCACCACATCGCCCACGTAAACCGGTGCAGTGAACTCGACATCCCGAATCGCCACGGTCACAAACCGCTTGCGGCTGTGTTTTCGGGCCTCGATCTCGCCGGACAGATCCAGGTGACTGAGAATAACCCCGCCGAAGATCGTCCCCAGTCCATTGGTATCGCGCGGCATCATCATCACCCGAATAGCAGGTTCCCGTGTTTCGCTCATCATCGCCTCCTTCGTTTCAGGGATCAGGGATCAGGGATCAGGGATCAGGGATCAGGGATCAGGGATCAGGGATCAGGGATCAGGGATCAGGGATCAGGGATCAGGGGGGAAAGGGGAAAGGGGAAAGAGATCGGGAGGAAAGAACGCTCCAAAGACGCGGAGGGATGTCCACAGTCAGGACTCGCGGGGCATCCGTGTCAGCTTTCCTTCGCTCCCGTTCCCCCCTTCTCACCCAGCTCCCGCTCCCTTTCTTTCTCCGCGATCCATTCCTGGATCTCCTCGTGCAGTTTGTGCTGCATTTCCCTGGTCACCGGATCGGGATTCCCTCCCAGGGAAGCCATTTGTGCGGTCAGGCCGCCATCCACCATGAAGTTTGCCCCCGTCACAAAACGCGCTTCGTCCGAGGCCAGATACACCGCACAATATCCGATGTCCTCCGGCATGCCCACGTGGGGCATGGGTTGATGAATCATTCTCAAGGTCGACATCCGTTCCTCGAACCGGGCCAGAAACTCCGCCCGATGGGCCTCCCCCACCCGCTCCACGACGCGGTCCGCCGGTTCCCGAACCCGGATGGCGCCCGGGGAGATCACATTGACGCGGATCGACAAGGGCGCCAACTCCACAGCCAGTGCCCTCGACCCGGCGATGATGCCTCCCTTTGAGGCCGCGTAGGCCGATTGTTGATCGAAACCCATTACCCCATGCACCGACGAGATGTTGAGAATCGCCCCGCCGCCGGATTTTTTCATCTCCGGGACCGCATAGTGACACCCCATCCACATCCCCTTTAGATTGGTGTCCATCAGCTGATCATACATCTCCTCCGTTGCTTCTTCCACCTTTTTCCCGAACCAGGTAACGCCTGCGTTGTTCACCAGTATGTCGAGCCGCCCGAACGCGGATACGGTCTCGGCCACCATCCGCCGGATCTCATCCGGCTTCGATACGTCCGTAAGGATCGTTCGAACCGTGCCTCCCGCTTCGGTTATGCTCCCGGCCACTTTCTCCAGTTGCGGCTGGGTGCGCGCTGCCAGCATGACTTCGGCGCCCTCCCGGGCGAACATCTTCGCAATCCCGGCGCCGATCCCGCGCCCCCCTCCTGTTACAATGGCCACTTTACCGGATAGCCTCATCGCATTCTCCTTCTGGGTCTTCGTAGTTTCCTGGTGTCTGTGTCTCGCGGTGTCGCCGATGGGGTCTCCATTATTCACAGATCTTCCCCATAGGTCTCTTTGCGCAGGTGCGGCCCACGCTGCCGGCGCCTATGTTGGACGCCGAAAACTGGACGATGATCTGGGACGGCTCTTGTCCGGGACTGCATCCATTTGGAACCAGAACCGTGTAATCTTTGTGTCATGTGTGCAGCGTTTCCAAATGAGGCAGGGTGTGACAAAGGCTATGACGGTCGTATTAAGGCCCGGGGGTATTGGGGGCGATCTGTCTCACGCCCGGGGCCAAGTCGGTGGGAACGAGTTCCCGATCTCCTCAAAGACACGATCATAAAGTCCGAACCGAGTGTGGCGTACCGACATCGCCCACATTCGGCTGGAGAACGGATTCGTCTATCTGATGGCCATCATGGACTGGCACAGCCGCTTCAGTATGCGGCCGCCAAAGGGCTCAGCTTTAAGGCGCGCAGGCATGCTTGCGCGCTCGAAAATTCCGCCGCAAAGAAAAGAGCATTTCGAACAACTCAGGTCCAAAAGATATGTTTTTTCCAGCGGCCGCGCAAGGTATTTTCATCCCGTGCCCGTTTGAGCAGGCAAACCACCGCGGCCTTTTCTCACCACTATGCATTGGGTGTGCGCTTCGACATGCTCCTGCCGCTTCACGAAAATAAACGAAAAAGGGAGATAATAATCGTTATCATCTGATAATCATTCCTGACTGGCCGAAAGACGATTTGCGCTCTTCCAAGAAAATGTTTATACTCGAAACACTTTCAGAGTCACCCCACAGGACTGGCAGGCGCGCTTGGGCGCAGTTCACCAGTTCGACACGCACTTGTTCGCCCATCAGGAGAAACGGGCCATGTCAGACACCTGCATCGGAGCCCAGCTGTTTACCCTTCGGGACTATCTGAAGACGCCGGAAGACATCACCAAGACGTTGCGGGCGCTCAGGGAGATCGGATACGAGGCCCTGCAGGTTTCTGGAGTGGGCCCGATTGCGCCACGCGATCTGAAGAAGATCCTGGACGATGAGGGCCTTATGGCCTGCGCCACCCATACCGGATACGACCCATTGGTAAAGGAAACCGAGCGCGTGATCGACGAACACAAGATCCTGGGCGCATCCCACGCGGTCTGTCCGGGACTGGCTCCCGAGTATCACAATGCCCAGGGATATGCGACGGTTGCCCGGGAATTATCAAAGGTGGGCAAGATCCTAAAGGAGAAGGGCATCACGCTCTCCTACCATAATCACGCTACCGAGTTCGAGAAATACGGCGATCGAATTGGCCTGGATATTCTTTACGAAGAAAGCGATCCGGCTTATCTTCAGGCGGAGCTGGACACCTACTGGGTGCAAAGCGGCGGGGGAGACCCGGCGGCCTGGTGCCGGAAGCTTGCGGGGCGACTGCCGTTGCTGCACTTGAAGGATATGGGGATCCAGGACAATAAGCAGATTATGATGGAAGTGGGAGAGGGGAACCTCGAATGGGAGGGCATTCTTTCCGCCTGCAGAGCGGGCGGCACCCAGTGGTATCTCGTGGAACAGGACGTGTGCCAGCGGCATCCGCTCGAGAGTCTGAAGATCTCTCTGGAGAATATGCGGGCCATGGGGCTTTCCTGAGTTTTGGGCCTGCGAGGTCTTTGAGACCCGGGAGGCCCGATCAAAGGACGCAGGAAGATAGCGTCTGCAAAAGACTTGATACCCCACCTCAATCTTGGCCTCTTTCACTTTCCTGATCTTTAACGTTGTTCTCGGCACGTACTTTTTTTTTTGAGGGAGAGTTTTTTCTCTTGACAAAGGTAATGGTCTGTGTTATATTCCTCCAAGGACCATTTTTCCCGTGAGATGTGCAGTGGAGACAGCGGGAAAAGGGTCTTTTAACCGACTTTTCACATCGCAACAGAGTTGCAGCCCAACCCAGGTTTTGCCGGATTTCAGGACGTATAGCCTCAGGATGCAAACCTCTTGACAAGGCAGAATTCTGCGCGTTGCTGGTTTATTCGGATACCCACCGAACTTCCAAAGGAAGGGAGGTGATGCGCCGGTTGGCTCCTGCACACAAGTTCATAGATGAAAGGAGGTGAATCGGGTTAAGAAGAAGATTTGGATGAGGGGTTTTGGTGGTCGTTTCGTGTTTGTTGTTTTGTCTTTACCTCACATTTTGGAGGAGACAGTGATGAAAAGCACTCTTTTTGTGTTGGTGATGCTCGTATTCGCCGGCGCCGTGTATGCCCAGGGCACCGGTCCGGATCTTATGGTTCCTTACGTCAACTCAGCGCTTATCACGATTGACGGGCAGGGCACGGACTGGGAAAACCCCGCGGTTTACCCGGTGGCCTATGTGCTCTCAACCACGGATGCGCCCGAGTATTTTGGGCTTGTCACGGGTTCCGCGCTTTCCGGACCGGAGGATTTCTCCGCGGTACTGTACCTGGGATGGAGCACGGACAATATGCTCTACGGGTATAGCCGGGTGACCGACGATCTCCTGAAGGTCGGTGTTCCCACCAACGGCGCATGCTGGGGAGAGGATGACCTCGAGATCATGACCGATCCCACCAACACGGGTGGACTCTATCGGACAGCGGGCAGCTTGGATGCCAACCCGGGCCAGCAGTTTGGCATACGGCTCAAACAGGGCGTTCCGATGGGACCCGGTGGGAATGAGAATGAATCCAGGAACCACATCTGGGGGTATGCCGAAGCAGAATGGACAACGGGAGCGGCTTACTTCGTCTCCCAATGTGACTATGGCACCGGCGAGACGGATGTGACCTTTGCCTACGAGTGGAAGCTTGCGCTCTGGGACGTGGTTGGGCTTTCTCCTGCGGAGTCCCAGCGTCACGACAACTTGGCGAGTTACAACAGCGGAGCAGCCATCGGGCTGGGTATTGCCTGGGATGACTCCGACGTCGAGCTGGCCACCAGGGATTCCCAGATCGGGACGATGGGTCCGGATGGGAACGCCTTCTGGAATAACGCCGATCACTTCAACGATGCTTACCTCGTAGCCAACCCGCTCTATGACGTAGTAGTGGCGGTTGAGGCCTCTTCTTGGGGTGCTGTGAAAGCCAGCCTCAAGTAAAGGTAAGTTCGTCAAGTTCGACCAGGTTCGGGGGCGGAACGGAAACGTGAAAAACCTTCCGCCCCATTTTTCAGGTAGTGTTCCACCATGGTTTGATCCAGGAATCTGGCACCACAGACCAGGACGCAACAAAGCTGCAAACCCAACCCAAAAGCAATGGGACACGGATTCCACGGAGATTCCCGCGTCGAACAAAGTGAGCATGGCGATCCGAATCATCCAACCCATCCTCGCGCAACAAGAACCTTGTCAAGAAAGCAAATTCGTCGGCTTGTGATACAGTGCGGCGCAGGCTCACCCGAAGAATCAGCCGCGAAGGACGCACCCTTGTTTTGCACTGCGCATCCCAAGGCGTCGAGCGGCAAAGCAAACCGAGACAGATGTCGGAGTTCCCCCAAGGGAAAACCTTGTTGGAAAACAGGATTTCACAGGCTTGCACGAACAGAGAAGGAGGAAGGCTGTCTTAGCTTCCTGCGTCTTTGTGATCTTTATGTGTCTGTGGCGATTTATCCCAATGGGTTAGGGACATCACCCAAATTAAGGAGGGAGCCTTGAAAAGATATGGCATTGGGCTTCTCTGGGCCCTATTTATAGCGGCAGGTTGTGCGGTTCCAGTGGGATATCGCTATTTAGCCGGTCCCGTGCGTTCGGTTTCCGAGGAGGGACAGGCGGAGGGAGTAGTCGTCATGGACGATGGGACCGTGAAACATGCCATCGGGCGACTGGAGATAGCCCTCAAACCGATGACCGATGAGGAGCTGAACAGACAGTTTTCGAGTGCGACGAAGGAGGGGCTGAATCCCTATACCTATGGAACGTGGCGTCCTATGGGAGAGATGGACACTCCGGACCGATTTACGGTGTTCCACCTTAGGGTCAAAAACTACGAATTTCCGAAGATGGAGGTGGATCCGAGCAAGGTAGAGATTACGACCTCCAACGGCCGAAAATACACCCCCTTCAGCTTACTGGAGCTCGACAACTACTTCAGCCGCTATGCGGCAGGATACGCGGGGAATCCGTATAAGGGATTCAAGCAGCGGATGGATATCCTGAAGAGGACATCCTACCAGAAGGATGTGGTCTTCAGCGGGCAGGAGCGTGAGGGATACCTGGTGTTTCCCCCCTTCCCTCCCGATGTGACGGATTTCAACGTGCAGCTCAGCGGGATTGTGCTACGGTTCGACCACAGAAACGAAGCCATGGAGACCGTGGATCAAAGCTTCCACTTCGAGAGGGAAGTGCGACTGGAGCATGCGAGAGGAGTTACCGCCTTACCCTGAATTTCTCCTTTCTGGCCATGGCGAGCGAAGGGCCTCTTTCTCATGGTGGGGTGATACGCTCCGAGAGTGCTTTGCCGGGTTTGCCCGGCTCCTCCTCGGCGCAGAATGCTCTTTGCTGTGACAGCATGGTCAGTTTCTCTCACAAAACGCAAAATAAAGCGAAATTTTGAGGCATAGCAGGGAGGGGTCGAATGAAGGGCTTGCTGAAAGCGGTCGGTTTCGGAATTTTTTTGGTTCTCGTCGGGACTGCGTGGGGAGGGATCGTGGTATGGAGCGTAGGGAACTGGGGGGATCGGTGCCTGAGAAATTCCGGGATGGACTTCGAAAGCATCCCGGGTTCCATGCTCGCCAGGGAGTTGCGGCCCGGGGAGAATGTAGCTTTGCGGCTTGCATGGAAGGCGGAGAAACCGGTGGATTACACGGTCGTGGGCACTCCCATGGTCTGGGTCCCTCTGTCGGCGTTCCAAAAGACGGACTTCCGCTACCTCGTGGACGGGGACTCCTTAAGCAGCAGCTTGGATACGTTCAAGAGCCCGAATGTGAGCTATTATGGGTATCCGTTCTACTTCGACTTCGGGGAGGCCCTGCTCCTGAGCGGGATGAGTTTCTACCCCAGGCAGAAGGGGAAGGACGAGAGGGGGAATAATTACAGCGATTTTTTCATGAAAGGCTATACGGTTCGTGTCAGCGATGGAAGCAATTTTGACTCGGACGGGAAGCCCATGTGGACGGAATTGAAAAACGCTTCGAGCAACTGGCAAAGTGTTGTGAATGTCGGTTTCTCACCGAGGCTGATTCGATTCGTGAAGCTCACCAATGCGGCGGAAGATGCCTTCGAGCTTGCGGAGGTGGAGTTCTATGGGGCCGGATTCAGTCTGGAATCTGATTACTTTTCGAATATTATAGACCTGGGGAAAAAGGGCAACTTTGGAGAGGTCTCCTGGGACGTCTCCAAGCAAAGAAGGGCGGGAGACGAGTTGGTCGCGGCCCCCGATGCCAAGGTTTCGATTGTGATGGAGGGGAGGAGCGGCCGGAATCTGACCCCGGAAATCTATTTTGCGGCAGGCGATAGCGTCCGGGTGACGAGGCAGGAGTGGCTGGCATTACCGAAGATAAAGCAGGGATCGGTCAAGGAGGACCGAGAGAACTGGAGTGCATGGTATACGCTTGGATCCGGGGGGGTGTTCCCGACCCTCGGTCCGCGCAGATACTTCCAGTTCCGCAGCCATATTTCGGGCACGCTGACGGAGACGATCAGGATAGATGATTTCCGCCTTCAATATGCCGCTCCCCTGCTTGCGGAGGAGATCCTGGGTGAGGTGGCCCTTATGGAGGAGCCCAATCCTCCGGGGAGAATTGCGGAGGTAGCGCCAGGCGAACAGAATGTTTTCACCTACGATGTGAAGGCGCGCTTCGTCTCGGCCTTGCAGAAGGGCTTCGACGGCCTGAGAATAGAGACTCCGAGTAGACCGGAATTCCTGTGGTTTGTGGCAGGCGGCGACACCATCACGCCGGTTGTGACCGAGAATCCGAAATATCTCGAGGTCCTTTTCCCGTCCGACCGCATCACCATTGCCAATAATCGTCCGATCCGAGTGATATTGAGGACCGCCATTCTTTCTTACGGGGGCGAGCTTACGGGATACGCTTTCGACACCCAGGTTGATGAGCTCCCTCAGCTCATCGAACCCGGTGATGCGCATTCCGGTGTGGGCACGAATTCCATCGGCGTCAATTTCAAGAAGAAGTCTTTTGGGAACCTGCTTGCCGGGTTGGAGGTTTCTGCGGTGATAACCCCCAACGGCGATGGGGCGAACGAGGAAGCGTTTATTTCCTATGCCATAGCCCAAATGGACCCCGTATTCGGGAGGGCGGAGGTCAGGCTCGGGATCTACGATACGATGGGAAGATTGCTGCGGACGTTTCCTGTGAGATCAGACGGAAATGGTGTCTACGATGATGCGAAGTGGGACGGCAAGGATGAGCATGGAAAGATCGTGAGTCCGGGGCTCTACCTCTGTACGATCAGCGCGGAGACCGACATAGGGACTTTCAGGGAGACGAGACCGGTGGTTGTGGTCTATTAAGGTCACACAGGTCATGTGCATGCGGATGACCATTGACTGAGATTCTTAAAGGTAAGGAGTGGCCCGAATGAGGATTTTGCTCCTGTGGATGGTGGCACTATGCCTGGGACCGGCCGGCGACGCGATGGCGCAGGTGGAGAGGCTGGTTATTGGGGGGGAGGGCAATGTCCCGTGGGAGGCCGGAAAGACTACCGCATTCGACGTGGTATCCGGTGGCCTTCAGTTGCGGGAGTATAAGCCCTACGAGAACATTATTCAGCGTCTGGATAAGAAGGATAATCTCGGTGTGCTCTGGTATGGCTATGGCGGCTATGACCAGAGGGTATATTACGATTCGGTAGTGGGTCTGCCTCCTGTCCTCACCGGTTTTGTGTCAGAGGAAGATCCGAGGTTTTGGGGGGGGGGGGGGCATCCCGTGATGCTTGATGGTATCGAGGAGGCGGGGGCTGACGGGACCAGCCTGAGGAGTGGCGGTGGCCTTTGGGGGTCCTACATGTTTGACACAGGCGTTCCCGTCCGGGTCAACCGGTTCGTGCTCTTTCCCAAGTGGTTGGCGGACCCTATCCCCGTGAATTGCTGGTTCTCGGGGAGTCCATACTGGGATTCGTATATGAGGGGGTATCAGACATCGGCATCCCTCTACACCGAACCCCCGTACAATTACACCAGGGATATGGGCGTGGAGACGCCGCTGGAGGTCATGCTGAAGGAGGAACACGCCAACCACGAAAGGGTGGTGAACGTGAGATTCCCCCTGCAGGCCCTCCGATTTTTCAGGCTCGCAAATCCGGTGGATATTGGCTATTCACTCGGGGAGATTGCACTTTACGGCCAGGGGTTTTCACCGAGTGCGTGGTATACTTCGGATATCATCGATCTGAAGGAACCTGTGAACTTCGGAAGGATCTTCTGGGACCTGAAGAAGTTCACGTGGAGGAAGAAGTGGGCGTGGCGCGAGCCGAAAGACCCGGGCAGCTACCGAGAGCTTGATCTGGGAAGGCAGAGCGTCGCAGAGCTCTGGGAGGAGGATCTCATCGATCCCGTTCCGGTCGCGGATTCCGGGGCCAGGATATCGATCAGCGTGGAGGTGCGGACGGGAAATGATCTGACTCCTATTATTTACTATGAGATAGATGACATGCTCAACGAGAAGGGGAAGGTGGTCAGCCAGAGCGATTACCTGAAACTGAGCCCAAGGTACTATGAGTACACGAGGTCCTCATCCATCGTCCCCGAAATGCGGGGGTTGATGGAATACGACACCGAGAATTGGAGCCAGTGGACCCCTGCCACCTCGCTTGGCATGGAGCCGAGTGTCGCCGATTCCCGAAGGTATGTTCAGTTCCGGGTGAGAGTAGAAAGCGAAGACCCTTGGTCATACGCCAGGCTGGATTCCGTATGGATGGAGCATTCCTCTCCGCTTGCGGCAGAAGTGGTGGGCGAGGTGTGCGTCGCAGAGGAATTGAACCCGGTGGGCGGGGACGTGAAGGTGGAGGCCGGAAGGGACACCACCTTCCTCTACACGCTGAAGGGGGTTTTCACCGCTTCCAAGCAGACCGGTTTCGATGCGGTCAGGATATTCACCCCGAGCAAGCCGGCTTTCGTGGTCCTCAGGATGGGCAATCCACTCGCGGAGGTCATACCCGCCTCTGTGGTCGTGGGAGATGGGTATCTTGAACTGTTCCTGCCGAGGAAGGTCACGACGAACAACGACCTGGTTCAGGTGGCCCTTCGGACGGCTGCGCTGTCCTATGGCACGAGCTTTTTTGCAGAGGTATGGGACCGTGGCAGAGCAGACCTGCTTTCCCAAACCGTTGTTCCGGGCAATGCGACGGATGAGATAGGCACCAATCAGCTCCAGGTATTTGCGATAGCGACTTCCCTTAAAGTGCTCACTGGAGTCACAGCGCAACCTGAGGGGATAACGCCCAACGGGGATGGCACGAATGACTATTCGACAATAACCTATACCCTGTCCCTTGTTTCCGGTGGCGCTCAGGTGGAAATCTCGGTTTACGACATGGCAGGAGCCAAGGTGCGGATGTTGGATAGAAGGGAAATGGGCAGCACCTTTGCGAGCACTATCCCATGGGACGGGAAGGATGATGATGGGAATGTCGTTCTGCCGGGGGTCTATCTGTGTGAGGTTCACGTGGCCACGGACATAGGCGAGTCTGCGGAGGTGAGACCGGTTACGGTGGTGTACTAGAGCGCCCGAATCGGAACGGTGGCGCGTTTCCTGCGTGCGACCCGTTCGGAAAATGTCCCCTCCCCCTTGTCGGGTGGATGTCGTCCTGTTTGCCGAGACGGGGGCATTAGAGCGGCTGGATGGGCAGAACATTTCTGGGGCGTCTGAGCCCCTGGAACTTCTGTGGATTGATGAGGTTGCCCGGCTTCCGGCGCTTTCAGACTGATGAGATGGCTCTGAGTCAGCAGGCCAGGAGCTGCTCCCTTTCTTTTAATCATTAAAGGCTCACCGAAGCCCGCCCGAGGGGCGCATAACTTGAGGAGTCGGCAATGTGGTATAGGTCTCTGATCGCTACAGTCCTGATCCTGCTTCCTGAGTGGGCAATGGGGGCCTCATATGGGATTCAAATCGACACCACATGGACGATGCCACGGGGAGTGGTGACGCTCAACGAGGACGGATCGGCCGGACTTCGGCGGCTTGCCAAGAACGTCAACGTGGCCACGGATGGTCTGATACAGAAGGTCGGGGGGGTACTTACGGCTCAATCCAACCCCGGTAAGATCGGAAACATCGTGGATGGGCGCACGGATACCTGGTGGAATCCCGCCCCGGGAGATCCTGTCGATAAATGGAAAATGACCGTGGACCTGGGAAGAGCGGTGGCGACCAAGAAGGTGCGGCTCACCTTTGCGGACACGGTGGCATCCGGGGATACACTCAAGCCCTTCGAGCGGTTCAGCGTCTTCATATCCAACGGTTGTGGATATTCGAAGACTGTGCCTCAATACAGGTTGCTCGGGAGAGAGGAGAAGCTGAACAGGGAGCAGGTTATCGAGTACGATATCGTTTATGAGGATATTGGGGATACCACGGATACCGGCGAGGCTTTGATTCTGTCTCTGAACGTGGACTTGGTGAGGTTCGTCCGGGTGATCCTGGATGCCCGAAACCTGTCGGGGATACCGGCACTGGCGAAAATTGAAGTGGTGACCGCAGGGGAGAACATAGCCTTTCTGACGGATGAAAACGGGGGGAAGGTGATCGCGTACGAGCATTCCCCTGCTACGGGCATGTACGATGGGGTTGCGGGGACCAATTGGCAGTATACGCCTGTCGCAGATCCGGAGTGGGACAAGAATCCCACGAACCCCGTCATGGCTGCCGCTTTCGAGTGGGACCTGGGCGCTGCATTCTGGCTCGATCAGATCTACATGGACTACGGGCAGGAGTTAGGGCAATACGCGGGGGGGCATAATTCAGGGGATACCGGGACGCCATGGGGGTATATCCTCATGACGTCGGACGGTTCTCCCAGGCCCGGCGGCTCCGTGGACTGGCCTCCCGGAGGCAAGTATGCGTATCAGTTGTTGAGAGATGTCAACAACAGGGTCAGGCCCTATCAGTTCCACTTTAACCACGAGTTCGAGCCCAGGAAGGTGCGCCACCTCTTCTTTCGTATGGCCCATGGCTATATGGTCTGGGGAAGGGGATCAACACAGCTTTACGAGATGCAGCTGTTCGGCGATGGGTATCCTGCAGAAGCGGTCCTTACATCGCCTCCCAAGAGTCTTGCAGCGCTTTCGGGGGATACGGGTGAAAAACTGGTCTCTGCGCTCAGGTGGGAGGCCGAGCAGCCGCTGTATCCGAGTACGCGGGTGGAGCTTCAGACGAGAACCGGC
>JAZDJA010000149.1:0-7684 GCA_043804415.1 Candidatus Latescibacterota bacterium
ACTGTTTATAGACCGGTGGTACGGGCTCGGCGGTGATGAGGGGTACGCACTGGCCGGAAAGAAATTTGCCCTCCTCCTGAGTTATGCGGACGCAGATCCATTTCTGTCGGGTGCCGTCAATGCGCTCCGCACTTTCCAGGATGCGCTGAAGTTCATCGAGGCGGAACTTGTAGGAATGGTGTATGGGAGCGCATCCAAGGCCGGAGAGATCGGGAAGAATAAAGCGTTGATGCGCGAGGCCTATGACCTCGGTCGGAAAATCGCAAAAGAATGACAGAGCTTCTCTCCCAGGAGCCGCGGGGAATGCACAGCATTTTTTCGGTGCGAATTCATACAAATCTCAAAGGTACCTGCCGTTTACCCGGTCAAATGTCAATTCACGAACGGCCCCCTATTTTCACGGCGTCAGCAATATCTCAACTTGCCATGTGCGCTTCCAGAGGCATCCCACTCATACTGCGTTGCCAGACATAGTCATAGACGCGCTCGGCCAATGACTCGGCATCATCTTCCATAAACGGTGGACGCGGCAGGCTTTGCCAAAGGTTATCGAGAACGAAGACCTTTACTTCCGCCTGGGTCTGAACACTCTGCGCCCATCTCGGCATCGGCTTGAGCAGTTCTCGAAGTGAGGCCAGGAGTGCCTTGCTGGCCTGCTTGAGCTTCTCCCGGTCGGATTTGCTGATTCTCTCATCGAAGATCAGGTCGAACAATGCTAACTCATCTTCGCTCAATCCCTCTTCCGCGGCCCGGCGCTGCTCTTTATCCAGGCTGTTCGCCAGATCAACCAGCTTCGCGAAAGTTTCCTCCACCGTCACCCGGTCCTTTTCCCGGTTATAATCCGCAATGATCTCCTGATATTTTTTGTAATAGTCCATCCGCATTGGATTGCTGCTGAGCATCTGCTGAAGCTTCCTCTCCACGACGTCCCGGATATCCTGCAAAGCCGCGTGCTTGCGTTTCACCTTATTCGCAAACTCATCTCTCAACTTGGCAAAGTCGATCCGGCTGAGGTCCACGGTGAGACCCTCAGCGTGATCCTCCCCTGGTTCCTGCGTTCGGATGGCCTCGTTCACGATCTTGTGCAGTTCCTTCAGAACATCCGTCACGTCGGCCGTATCCCGCTTCTCCTGGAGCTTTTTGTAAATTGCTTCGATATTGTCGTGCCTTTCGGCGAAGACGAAGGCGCTCGGTTCCATCAGTAGGGCCTTGAAGCGGATGAAAACCTGGCGCGCCATGATTTCGAATCTGCGTTTAGCTTCATCTCCGCAGTAAAGCGCGTCCACTGCATCTCTCAGGGCCTCGATACGTTGGAAACCCTTGGCCCGAACTAACCTCGCCGGGTCAAAGCCCAGCCCGGTGAGGTGCTTCTCCGCAGCTTCGATGGCCTGAATCAAGGCCTTGACCAAGTCCTCAATGGGCGCCACGATATCGCCGCCATCACCGCCACCCTCCTCATCCCCGAGCGCATATTGCGCCAGCGCCTCTTGTAGGCTCTTAAGCATACCATTATAGTCCACGATCACGCCGCAGTCCTTGCCAGGATAGATGCGGTTAGCGCGGGCGATGGCCTGCATGAGGGTGTGTGCTTTCATCGGCTTGTCAATATAAAGGGTGGAGAGAGATTCCACGTCGAAGCCGGTCAGCCACATGGCGCAAACGATGGCGATGCGGAAGGGGTGCTGCGGATCTTTGAAGGCATCTTGCACAGCCACCCGCTTGCCATCGGCCGTCTGGAAGCCATTCTTCATCACCACACGATGCGGGATGATGTCGAAATCCCACCGCTGGAAGTCGCGTATCTCGTTCTGGGCTTCGCTTATGATGATCTCTATTATGGTGCTTTCCATCCACTGCGCCTGCTCGTGGAGCCCCTCCAGCCGCTGACACTGGCGCGCCTTTTCATCAGGATCGGCCGACGCCGTGCACTCCGCTTCCACCTGCGGGATCAGTGCCTTCACCTTAGCCAGTTTCGCCTTCCACCGCAGTTCGATGCGCTGAAACATGCGGGCACAGGTGATCTTATCGATACAAATCAGCATCGACTTTCCGCTCTCCCAGCGGGTAGAGCAATGTTCCACGAAGTCATCGGCCAACTTATCCAGCCTGTCGTCGGCGGTGATCACTTCATAGTCCTTCCCGAGCAACTTCTCCAGCAGGGCGACCTGGTCCGGGTCAAGTTCGGCTTCCTCAATCTTGGCGGCAATGCGGTCATTAAGGTCGAGCCTGGCAATGCCCAGCTTCTCGCCCCGGTTCTCATAAATGAGCTTTACGGTGGATTGGTCCTCCTCGGAGCGCTTGAAGTCATAGCGCGAAACATAGCCGCCGAAAATGCGCCTGGTCAGATGATCGTGCCTGAAGAGTGGCGTACCGGTAAACCCAATGAACGAGGCATAGGGCCGCGCCAGCCGCATGTTTCTGGCAAACTTGCCGGCCTGTGTCCGGTGGGCTTCGTCCGAGATCACAATAATATCGTCGCGGTCGCTATATGGTTCGGTCACGTCCTGATTGAACTTGTGGATAAGGCTGAACACGAAACGGTGATTCTGTCTGAGCAGCGACTTGAGATCTTCGCCCGATTTCGCCCTCGGGGCCTTCTCGTCCGCCACGCCGCATCCGACAAACGTACGGAAAATCTGGTCGTCAAGATCCTCGCGGTCCGTCATCACAACAAACGTAAAGCTGCCCGGCACCACGCGGCGAACCTTCTCCGTCAGGAACACCATGGAGTAGGACTTCCCGCTCCCTTGGGTATGCCAGAAAACCCCCAACCGGCCAAGATCGGGATGTGCCCGTTTGACCAAGGGCAACGCCTCAATCTTATCTCTTTCTCTGGTCGGGCTCTTTCCGGCAAAATCGGATCCATTATCATCCGGGAAGATATCCCTTTCACTCCCCCGTACCGAAAAGCCCGTTCTACCCCCTTTGCGCAAAGGGTCGGGGGGGATTTCGTCGTGTCCTGGACCAGAGGGATTATTTTCAGCTGCGAGCGGCATTTGCCACTCTTCGGCCTGATAGGGGATCAATCGCGCTCCATGGGGGAATTGCTTTTTCAACTCCTCCTGACGTTTAACCGACGCGACCGCATTGTTTACGCCCAAAACCTGGTGATTCCGTGCCACAATCTTACGCGTGCCGCCCGGCTTGCTGTCGTCGAACGCAATGAAGTTCTCTACGAGGTCGAGCAGACGCTCTTTGGCAAGCATGCCGTCCAGCAACACCTCGGCTTCCACCCGACCCTTCTCCTGCTCGGTGTTTCGCTTCCACTCGGTGAAGTGCTCCCATTTGCTGGTAATTGAGCCATAGCGGGCCCGATCGCCGTTACTCACCACGAGAAAGGCGTTATGGTGAAAGGCCTGAGCAATGCTGTGTTCGTTCAGATAATCGGTCAGGTTGTCGTCAAAGCCCGCCCGAATGTTCCGATAGACCGCCTTCAGTTCAATGAAAACAAGCGGCAGGCCGTTGACGAAACATACGAGATCGGCCCGGCGGTTATAGTGGGGCACCCGCAGACCCTGGATTTTCAGCTCCCGCACCGCCAGGAAGCGGTTGTTGATGCTGTCACGAAAGTCAACCACCCTCACGCGGGCATGACGGGCCTCGCCCCCGTCTTCGCGCCACTCGACGGGAACCCCATTACGGATGAAGCCATAGAATTCGCGGTTATGCTGTAACAGCGAGCGGGAAAGATCCCCGTGGGTAAGTTTCTCAATAGCCTGCTCGCAGGCCTGTTCGGGCAGGGTCGGATTGATGCTGGCTATGGCCTTCCGCAGATCCCGCAGAAGCACGACCTCGCGCTCACTCGCACGCCCCAGCGTTCCGTTCGGGCCGAAGGTCTCTTCGTTCCAGGCGTAAACACTATCCCAGCCGAGTTGGTCGTGGAGATGCTCCGCGAACGTCTTCTGGACCAAGCGGTCCTCGCTGTTAATGTCGGTGATCATCGATTCCTTCTATTGAGCATGTTTATTGCGCAAAACCCAGTTTTCATCAAAGGAAGTTCAATAGAAACCCTTCTATTGTCAATCGGTTACATGCAGCTTAGCCCGCTATTGAACAAAAAATGGAGTTTCTATTGAGTCTCCGCAATGGAAGAAGACAAACGGTAGCGGCGCCAGCGGCGCTCGCCTATCGGAATCAGAGAGCCGTCGCCTACCATTCGGTTCAGCATCCGTCTCAGTTTAGCCTCCGGGATTTCAACGCCTATTCTCCCATGGATTTCGGATCGGCTGGCTTTGTCGTAAATCCCGAGATCCTGAATGATAAGTTCCCTCAGACGATGGTCTTCAATCCGTTTGAGAGAAGTTCGCCCCCGGAACCGGAATCGCCGCAGCACGTCCGGCGCGATAGCATAGCGTGCGCCCTTGGTCCGGCCTCGCACCGTGACCAGGCCCCACTCACGGAGCCTCCTGATCCACGGATCAAGTTCATCCGTCCGTGACAGATCGAGGACATGCGCCAGCTCCGTGCCGGTCAGAATCTCGTGCCGGGCGAGAAGCCCCAAGGCAATGCTCTCGCGCTGGGTCGGCTGGAAATCCTGGTCTACTCTACCCATGAGATCGATTACCTCTGGTCGGATGATGCGCTTGCTGACGGTTACTACCACTCGGTCATCGCCTTCTTTGACATCCGGGACCGGCCGCCCCGTCGACAGCAGCACCTGATACATGCGATCAAATCCACTTCCTTCCCTCTCCATCATTTTCAAGTCGTAGAAAACTCGGGCCAGATGGGGATTCCGCTGGCTGGAGGCATGCAGGATGTTCCCCGGAGTCACCCCTACAGGCAGCAGTCCCGGATTGTGCGCTTCCAGTCGGTCCGGGAACAGGTTCAAGAAAATGTCTCCGCGGGTCGTGTAGGGACGGTGGACCAGTGCATTCGCCAGAATTTCCCGCACCACGACCTCGTCATAGTGAGGCACCGTCTTGCGGAAGAGCCCGTCCGGCAGTTCATAGGTGTTCCGCCACTCGTCAACTTCCAACCATACTGCCTCAATGAGTTCACGCGGTGTCCGGGAGAAATCGTCCCACGTCCACTTGCGGACCTTTTGTCCGCTCTCGTCGAACTTCAGGCATTGGATGACCGGGGCATGCTGAAGCGCCGCACGGTCGGGTGTTCGCCCCACCCAAAGGGTGCCTAGATTCGTCAAAAAGCCGTCCTTGACGAACAGGTAATACTCCAGCAACTCCTCCGTGCTCTTGTATTTCACGAAATCCGAGATTCGGTCCGAGGCATGGATGAGTTCACGAAAGACAGTGGTTTTTTTGTCATCGCGTTGACCGGCTGGGACGTGTAGTGAGGTTTGCAGTTCCCAAGCCAGTGAGCCCCGATCTGCCCAAAGTCGACCCAATTCATCCGGCAGGAGTCGCTTCGTCTCGTCGGCGATGCGAATGTAATAGACACCACTCGTTGTGGATGCCACTCCATGAGGACCTGTGAACACCTGGACCTCGATATATTCGGCCCCGTTTTGTCCCCGCAACGTTCGAGTCTCAAGACCCACATTCACTGTCAATTGTCCGATGCGCTTCCGCAAACGATCAGGGAGATCGGCGGGAATCCGCTGACCCGCCGGAGGATCCTGCTTTTCATCCTCGACGCCCAGATGGATTACACCTCCGGCGGCATTTGCCAGCCCCACGCAATCCGCTGCCAGACCCCTCATATCCTCGCTCTTGCCCAGGGCGTAACGAATGGATTTCCGGTCGTACATCCGGCCTTCCATGCTCATACTGCAATCTCCCCGCTCATCAGCCGCGGCAAGAGCAGGTCACGTGCAGCTCGGAGTTTTTGATTCTGCTCCATCAAGTTCGCAACTTTTCGGAACATAGGCGTGACGATCTCTTCAAACAATCGCACCATTTTTTCATGCGGCACCGTGAAAGGAATCAGTTTGAACGTGTCCACGACAATCGCATCGAAGACCGCACCGACCGCGTGCTGTTTGAAATGCTCGATAGCCTCCTTCAGCGCACAGAAAAGGAACAACTGCCGAACATGCCTCTTGCCGAGCAAGGCATAGCAAGACTGACTCATCGCCATTGAGCGCAATGCGAGGTTCAGTTTGCCGACCGTACCCCGAGCCGAAATGAAAACAGTATCGGGTGCGTATAGTCGGCTGTTACAGTTTTTGAGCCCAAGTTCCGTGATGCTGCGTTCGGTCTCAAGCACAAAGCACCTCTCGGTGGCATCCTTAGGCGTGTAGAAGGGAATGTCCCCGTCCCAGTAGTCAGAAACACTGGTCTTCGGGGTACCGCCACTCAGCACTTCCATGGCAAAGATTGCGGTTGTCTTCTCCCACCCCTCAGGCACGCCGATGGTGACGGGGGTGTGTTCGTGGCCGGGGAATCGGAGACGGACGAACCACTCCCGGTAAAGCTGCCTCGCCGCGTCCTCCAGCAACGCCATCCGCCGCCGGTTGTTCTCGATCAGGTCGTCGTAGGCAGAGAGGGTGGAGGCGATAGCTTGCTGATCGCGGAGAGGCGGACAGGGAAACTCTATCTCTTCGATTCGAAACAGGGCCAACTTGGGTTGCGACGTCCCGCCAGCTTTGCCTTGGAGAGCACCCTGACCCGCTGCACTCCGAAGGAAATACAGCAGGTACCGCTTATCGACGGAGCTACTGATCTCGGTAATCTTAGCTGCGTTCTCTGTCAAATTGGCACCAGACAGATCGTCCGGCACGATCCCAACCCTTCCAATTGTCCCTGCAATGCTCACGTAGATGTCGTCACTCGTGATGGTGTACCGACTCACGCACTCGAATGCTTCGTTGGGAATGAACTTGATGTCACTTCGATCAATGCCATCTGGCCCGAAGTCGACTACTCGAAGGTAAGGGTGGGCAGTCTCCTCGTTTTGTACTTCCATGCCCTTTGGAAGACGTTTCCCCCCCTTGGCCTTGGCGACATCACCTATTCTCTTGAGCGGGACAGGGTTCATACCCCCATCTCCTCGAAGTTGGTCTTGATCTTGGCTGCCAATTCCACTGCTTCCTTGTTCAGATCTGCCAGTTCGGCGTGGATATCGCGAATCGTCTGATCGAAGTCGAAATCTTCGTCCTCTTCCGGTGGGGCGACGCCGACATAGCGGCCGGGGGTGAGGCTCCAATCGGCGGCCTCGATCTCTTTTCTATCCACCAGCTTCACCAGCCCTGGGACAGCAACCAGTTCGGCCTTGGGGAAGCGGTCTTGCAACCACGCCACCTGCCTGTGAAAGTAGATCGCTGCTTTAAGCTGTTCTACGGCGGCCCTGCGCTGTTCGTCGAGTTGCTTCACCAGCTTGCCAGCGGCGCGGCGGTCATAGGCATCGGCCACGGCCTCATCGCCAGCCAGCTCGCCGCCAAGGTCGGCCACCCGGGCGGTGAGCTTGTAAAGAAGGTCCACCTGCTTGATGAGGCCACGGATCGCCTCAGCGATGGGATCGAAGGCCCGGCGCGCGTCGCGCTGCTTGTCGTTCGCCGCCGGGAGCGCCTTTGCGTAACGTTTACCGAATCCGTCGACTCCGGTGAGCAGGTTGGTGCGGTCGGTCTCGTATGGTTTCCCCGCCTCATTCAGTTCGGCGGCAGCACCCGCCAGCGCCCTTTTTTTATCGGCGTCGAGGTCAACGTGCATTGCCACAACCCTGGCAAGAGGTTGGAAGCGCTGGCGCAGGTCGGAGAGCGTGCCCTCGAAAGCGGCCAATTTCT
>JAZDJA010000150.1:0-4558 GCA_043804415.1 Candidatus Latescibacterota bacterium
CCCGCGCGCCCTTTGGAGATCATCTCGTAGGCACGCCCGCCGACAAAGCGCTTGGAGAGATAGAAAAACCCCAGCGTCATCAAAATGACCACGACCACCAGCGCATAGCCCATCGGATTTTCGTGGACATCAGAGACCATATTGAAAATCTGCACGGCCACCACCTGACTGTAATCAAAGATCAGCGGCGTGCCCAAATCGGTAAACGCCCAGATGAACACGATGATGGCGCCGGCAAAATACCCGGGCAACATCAGCGGAAAGGTCACGGTGCGAAAAAGCCGCAGCGGTCCGGCGCCCATGTTCTTGGCCGCCTCCTCCAGAGAGGGATCCACATTGGCCAGCGCGGCAGCCACGTTGAGATACATGATGGGATAGAGGTGGAGCACCTCCATGATCACCACGCCCACAAATCCCCCGCCACCGAACCAGTCTATGGGCGCATCCACGATCCCGAGCTTGAGCAGGAGGAGGTTGATGGAGCCAAACCGGGCGAACATCTGCTTCATCCCGATGGCCCCCACAAAAGGCGGCATCACCATCGGAACCAGGATCAGTCCACTTAGGAGCCCTTTGCCCCGGAAGCGATACCTTACCAGCATAAAGGCCAAAGGAAGACTCAGCAGCGTCGTGGCCAACGTGGTCACGACGCCCAGTTTCACACTGTTTAGGATCGCCTCCCGCTGGATGGGATTGGTGAACATCAACTTGAAGAACGTCAGCGTAAACCGGCCATCCACCCAAAAAGCGTTGGCAAACGTATAGGAAAGGGGATAAAACAGAAACGCAACAAAAAACGCCGCTAAGGACGTCAGGAAAATGACATTGGTACGTGTAAGATCATTCTTCTTCATCGAGGTCTCAGAAAAGAACATGCGTGAAGGGGGAAACGTGAAGCGTGAAAGAGAGGGATCTGCGAGGATCCGACAGGCCGACTACTCGATTACCTCACCGACGCCCCGCCACAAAATCGACAATTGCCGCCACCACCTTGAGATGCGCGCGCCCGTCCCCATAGGCATTTCCTCGCGTCTTGGGTCTGTTCTCCTGGGAGGCCGCCTCGACGATCAGCAATCGATCGGCACCCACCAGCCGATTCCATCCCTCCTCCACGGTCTCGGTCCACTCGGTCTCCTCGCGCATCGTCACACACGGCACCCGGAGAAAATACGCCTCCTTCTGCATCCCCCCCGAATCCGTCAGCAATTTCCGGGCGTGCGTCAGCAGCGTCAGCATATCCAGATAACTTGCCGGCTCCATCATTCTGATATTGGTGAGAGAAAGGTCCAACTCGGCGATTTTCTTGCGGGTCCGGGGATGCACCGGAAAAAGGACCGGAGCTTCCAGCGCCTCAAAGGCGGCCAGGATGCTCTTCAAGCGCGCCGGCGTATCGGTGTTTCTGGGGCGATGCACGGTGGCCAGATAGTAGCTGCCGGGCGTCAGCGCAAGCTCGGAGAGCACTGTTGAATTCCGCTCCGCAATCTTTGCATTGGCCAACAGTGCATCATACATCACGTCCCCGGTATTGACAACACCTCGGACGATGCCCTCTGCCTTCAGGTTTCCCACAGCCAGCTCGGACGGACAGCACAACAGGTCGGAGATCCGGTCCGTGGCTACTCGATTGATCTCCTCCGGCATCGCACGATTGAAACTCCGAAGCCCCGCCTCCACGTGCGTTACCGGGATGTTGAGCTTGGCGGCAGCCAACGCACCGGCCAGCGTGGAGTTGGTATCCCCGTATACCAGCACCATGTCGGGCCGTTCCCCCAGGAGCACCTCCTCAATCCCCACCAACATATCTCCAGTCTGCTTGCCGTGCGATCCGGATCCCACCTCCAGATTGTAATCCGGCTTGGGGATGCCCAACTCCTCGAAAAACACGGCGGACATCCGCTCGTCGTAGTGTTGGCCGGTATGCAGCAGCACCTCCTGCTCGACCTCCCGCAGCCTTCGACTCACCAGTGCGCACTTGACAAACTGGGGACGCGCGCCTACGATGGATAGCACCTTCATGCAGACTCCCGTATTTTCTCATCCCGAAATGCGGAATCCCCGTGGCTGCGGTCATCTTCGGGGCCCTGATCCCGGTGATCATTTTCCCTGACCCTGTTCTTCGTCAAAGAGCAGACTGATATCCAGCGCCTGTGCCGAATGAGTCAGCGCGCCCACGGAGATAAAATCTACCCCGGTCTCCGCGATCTTCCTTAGCTGCGCCAAGGTCACGCCCCCGGAAGCTTCGATCTCGACGGTACCCGAAACCTCCCGAACGGTCTTCACTGCACGCGCCATCTCCGCCACGCTCATGTTATCCAACATGATCCGATCCACGCCGGCCTCAAGCGCCTCGGCAAGCTCGGCTGAATTTTTCACCTCGGCCTCAATCGCCAGTTTTCGGGGTGCCCGCTCCATGTTGCGCCTTGAGCTGGCCACCGCCTGTCGTATCCCTCCGGATGCCGCGATATGGTTGTCCTTGATCAACACCATATCGTATAGCCCGAACCGGTGATTCTCTCCGCCTCCGCATCGCACCGCGTATTTCTCCAGCACCCGCAGTCCCGGCGTGGTTTTCCGCGTACCGAGAATTCTCGCCCCGGTTCCCTGTACGGCTTGAACGTAATGTGCCGTCATCGTCGCAATGCCGGACATTCGCTGGATGAAATTGAGCGCAACCCGCTCCCCGGTCAGAATTCCCCTGGCTGGCCCGTGGATCTGTGCGATTGGATCGCCCGCCTGCACCCGATCTCCATCCCGCAGCAGCGGGGCAAAATCGATGTCCAGATCCACCTCCTGAAACACCCTCTGCGCCACATCCAGCCCGCAGATCACTCCCCCCTGCTTCGCGATCATCCGGCCCGAAGCGGTGGCCTCAGCCTCCACGGTCCACGCTGAGGTTACGTCTCCTGTGCCGACATCCTCCTCCAGCGCCATCCGAACGATTGCCCCGACTCCCCTCAAGTCCACCGCACTCCCTCCGAAGATTTCTTACCGCAAAGGCGCAACAGCCACTGGGAGCCTGAATACCTGCTCACCACACAAGGGAGAAGAACAATTTCCTTTGCCTTTCACGTTTCACGCTTCACGTTTTACGCTTCACGTTTTTGCGCGGATTTCTCTGCGCACCCCGCTCATCCCTTCAGTTTCCGAATCAACGCCGGCACCACCTCAAGCACGTCTCCCACAATCCCGAAGGTGGCCACGTCGAAGATCGGCGCCTCCGGATCCTTGTTGATAGCCACAATCACATCCGACGACCGCATACCCACCAAGTGCTGGATCGCGCCAGAGATCCCGCACGCAAAATACAGTTTCGGGCCCACCGTCTTGCCGGTCTGCCCCACCTGATGGGAATACGGAACCCACCCCTCGTCCACTGCAGCGCGCGTGGCCCCTACCGCTCCTCCCAGAACCAACGCCAACTCCCGAAGCAACGCGAAGTTTTCCGGTTTCCCCACCCCGCGTCCCCCGGCGACAATCACATCTGCGTCCACGATGTTGACCGTCTCCTCCACTTCCTCGACAAATTCTATAAGCGTGGTCCGGCACCTCAACGTATCCGGCTTCGCCTTCTTGAGGACGATCTCGCCCTTCCGACCCTCCTGAGCCTCCGCCTCCGCCATCACCTTGTGTCGCACCGTGGCCATCTGGGGCCGCCGATTCGGGCAGATGATGGTGGCCATGATATTGCCCCCGAAGGCTGGCCGGGTCTGCACCAGCAGCCGCCTCTCCCGGTCAATTCCCAATTCCGTACAGTCCGCTGTCAATCCCGTCAAGAGCTTGGCGGACACCTTCGGTACAAAAGAACGGCCTACCGCAGTCGCTCCGGCCAGCACGATCTCCGGCTTCTCCTCGCGGATCAGATCCTCCAGGACCTGCGCATAGGAATCATCGTGGAACATGTTCAATGCCGGTTCGTCCACATAGAGCACCCGATCCGCGCCCCGAGCGACCAGCTCCGCCGCAGCCTCCTCCAGACCCGATCCAAACAGCACGGCGGTCAACGCCACATCCAGATCATCCGACAGAGTCCGCCCCACGCCCAACAACTCATACGCCACTCTGGAGAGACGACCGCTCCGCTGCTCCGCAAAAATCCAGACGCCCCGATACGAGTCCAGGTCCGCCGCCGGTGCCGTCTGCTTGGCCTCCGCCTCCGGAGAAAGCACGATGGCCTCGGACCGGCACGCTTCCACGCACGCTTTGCACAGCGTGCACTTCCCCTCATCGATCCTGGCGATCCCATCCACCATCTCGATCGCGCCAAACGAACACTTCTTCACACAAAGTTTACAGCCTGTACATTGATCCTCCATTACCCAGATTAAGGCCATCGTCCTTCCTTCCCTCTTTATATAAAGTGAGGTTTCAAGAGGCTGCCCCCCCGGATCCCTGATCATTTCCCTCGGAAACTCATCCTCCAATGGAAGCTCGCGTCGCGGGAATATCACGCCATCCCCATCTCCTTCAACCGACCGACCAGCCTTTCCGCCACCTCATCGGCCGTTCCCTCCATCCGCTCCCCGGCCCCTCTGGATTCCGGAGTGAACACCCGAATCAC
>JAZDJA010000151.1:0-3377 GCA_043804415.1 Candidatus Latescibacterota bacterium
AATCCTTTCGATTCCTATCGAATGAGACAGGATTTGAATTGGTGAAATGGCAAACGGTCTCATCGAAATCCTATATCGATTGTGTTTCCAGGCTCGGGATCGGCAACAAGGCGAGGGCATTGATTCGGAAGACAAGGGCAATCTGAAGAAAAGAACGGGGTATCTTGGTGTTGCGGTTGCTTCATTACGAGTTTCGTGGAATAGGTTTTTCGGAGTTTGCGCCGTCTGACTGAAAAGTGACCGTGGAATAGAGGAGGAACTCATGAAGATCGGATTTGTGCAGTTTGAGCCGGTATTCGGAGAGCCGGAACGCAACGTTCGGCGCACCATCGAGCTGATGGCGGGCGCCCGGGCGGATCTGTGGGTGCTTCCGGAATTGTGCAACACGGGCTATGTGTTCACCTCACTCGAAGAGGCGAAAGATCTGGCGGAGGCGATTCCGGACGGGCCCTCTGTTGGGGCGTGGCAGGAGGTGGCGCGGGATCGGAACGTGCATATTGTAGCCGGGATGGCGGAGCGCGCCGGAGGAAAGGTGTTCAATACGGCGGTATTGCTCGCGCCTTCGGGACCGGCACGCGTGTATCGGAAGGCGCATTTGTTCGACGAAGAGAAGCGATGGTTCGAGCCGGGGGATACGGGATTTGAGGTGATTGACATCGGGAAGGCGCGCATCGGGATGATGGTGTGCTTCGACTGGATGTTCCCGGAGGTCTCTCGGATTCTGGCCCTGAGGGGCGCGGACATTCTCTGCCATCCGGCCAATCTGGTGCTGCCGTATTGTCCGGACGCGATGGTGACCCGCTGCATCGAGAATCGCGTTTTTGCGGTCACGTGCAACCGCATTGGGGTGGAGGAACGGGGCGGGAGGAGGCTGCGCTTTATCGGATCGAGCCAGATCGTAAACCCAACGGGACAGGTGTTAGTTCGCGCCGAACGCGATGAGGAGCGCGTATACGTGGCCGAAATCGATCCCACGTTGGCCCGGGACAAGCAGCTCACTGCGCACAACGCCCTGCTTGGGGATCGGAGGGTGGATCTCTACGGGGTATTGACGGAGGGATGAGCCGAAATTGCTCGAATGAAGAGGGACGGATCCGAAGAAGCTGATCCTGCCCGGAAACCTCACGGGACAAACGCGAGGGGTGTTTTTCGGAATAGGACCTGAACAGGCGCTATTTGTAAACAGAAACCCAACACCTACCAGAGAGCACGATATCCGAGAAAAAGAAGGGACAAACGTATGCTTTCCATTTTGATGCTGGCGCCGGCGATTCTTTTTGCGTTGACCATTCACGAGTATGCGCACGGTTGGGTAGCCGACAAACTGGGCGATCCCACCGCGCGCCACGCGGGTCGGCTGACCCTAAACCCGCTGTCCCATCTCGATCCTCTGGGCACTCTGATGCTGTTCCTGGTGCACTTTGGGTGGGCCAAGCCCGTTCCAGTGGATCCGGGTTTTCTGAAGGATCCCAAGCGGGATATGATGTGGATCTCGCTGGCCGGGCCTGCCGCGAATATGATATCAGCCGTGGTATTTGGATGGATGGTCCGGCTTCTGGTGGGCATGGGCGTGCATGGGGGGGTATTCTTGATGATGCTGCAATACGGCGTGATGATCAACATCGTGCTGGCTGTGTTCAATTTGATCCCCATTCCCCCGTTGGACGGCTCGAAGATTCTGATGAGTGTGCTTCCTCCCCAGCAGGCCTATCGCTTTGCGCAGTTGGAGCGAAAGGGGCCGATGGTATTATTGGGGGTGATTCTCTTGGAGCAATGGGGGAAGATCCCGATCTTGAGCGGAACCATCGGGGTTGCGGTGCGGGTATTAAGCAAGGCGTTTATGGGGCTGTGAGGGACCATGTCGGGCCGAGATGGGGGCGGGACGAAAATAGAAAGGGGGACCCTGCGACTTGGGATGAGTCGACCGGATCCCCCTCTTTCGTGGCTTCTGAGGCGCTTCACGTCTATCCCGATGCGCTATTTTTGGCAGGAGGGGCAGATATACGAGGCCGTGGTTCCTGTCTTGATCTTCTCGATCGGAGTGCCGCACTCGGGGCATGGTTTCCCCGCGCGATACCCGACCCGGAACGCGTCCAATCTTCCGGGCAGATTATAGAGGTCCTTTTCGTACGCCAGGCCACCGAGATCCGTGGCCTGTTTCAGAGAATCCCGAATGGCGCAGAAGAGGGCTTTTCGCTCCGTGCCGCTGATGTCCGGTATCTTTCGGGCGGGATGAAGACGGGCCGAAAACAGCATATCCTGGATATAGACGTTCCCAATGCCGGCAATGCATTTCTGATCGGTCAGAAGCGACTTGATATTGCCTCTCCTTCCCGCAAGCAGGGCGCAGAATGCCGCATACGTAAACTCCGCTTCGTCGGTGGGGGACACGCCGAGCTGTGCGGTCATGGGGTGAGCCTGCAGATCTCCGCTGGAGACCGCATGGGTATACCCAAACCACCAGAACCGTATGCTGAGGCTGGCGCCATCTGAAAAGGTCAGCTTCACCTGGTGTTTCTCCGGGAGGGGTTCCCCGGGCTGGTGCAAGAGCACGTCCCCTCCCATGCCCAGATTGAGGAGAAACCACGCCTCCGGCATAAGCTTGACAAACAGCCACTTGCCCTTGGAGGTCACGGGCCCGATCGTCTTGCCCTTCATCAGCGCGGAGAATTCCGGCACCGGTACGTTCAGACATTTTGCCTGGCGCACTGAAACCTCAATGATCCGCTTCCCCGGGAGTTCCGCGTTCATCTGGCGGGCCAGGTTGGCTATTTCGGGGAGCTCAGGCATACGGTTTCCCTTCCTTGGTTCGATCGGGGCGCGCTCCACTCCTCATCCGACAGGCATATTCTCCACAACGGCCTCCCCGAAGCCCGAACACGTCACCAGCGCGGCCCCGGCCATCTGCCGCTCCAGATCATACGTGACGCGTTTCCGGGTGATCGTCTCCTCCAGCCCCTTCACGATCTTTTGTGCGGCCTCCTTCCATCCCATATATTCCAGCATCATCACCCCGGAGAGAATCAGCGAGCCCGGATTCACCTTGTCCTGCCCGGCGTATTTGGGAGCGGTTCCGTGCGTGGCCTCAAACAGGCCGATCCAGTCTCCTATGTTGGCGCCCGGAGCCATGCCGATGCCGCCCACCTGGGCCGCCACGGCGTCGGAGAGGTAATCCCCGTTGAGGTTGGGCGTGGCGATCACCGTGTATTCCTCCGGACGAAGGAGCACCTGCTGGAACATGCTGTATTTTCCGTTTATCGTCGCTTCCTTACCATCGCCGATTCATAGTGATTTTATTGTAAAATTCTTTCTCGTAAAAATGATATTAAGTTTTCTAATTGCTGATTATTTTGTACAAAGACTTCATATCTTTCCTT
>JAZDJA010000152.1:0-2104 GCA_043804415.1 Candidatus Latescibacterota bacterium
TGCCGCCTCCTCCACGTAATCCGGGACCTCATTTCCATCCGTATCCTCCCCAGAAACCCGGTCGGATCCCTCGAGCGCATAATGGATGAGAAACCGTCCGCTTGTGCTCTGGTGCGACTCCGGCAGATCATCCCGTCTGGAGAAAAAGGAGGAGAGTACCGCCTTTGCCGAAGGGCTCAGCTCGGACCAATGTGCCCGGACCTCCGAGGCCAGCGAAGTGCCGCTCTTGAAAAACTGCGATTCGTCCCGGTACTCCGGTGGCAGCCGGGACGGCTCGAACATGGAGTACGTTCTATACACGAGCGACGTCTCCAGCGAAATGCGCCCCGTGTTCAGATCCTCGTCAATGCGCGCTACTCCCTGCAGTGCTCCGAAGGCCGTCGACGAGAAAAGGGCGATTTCAAGAGCGATTGCCACATATACGATGCGCATCAAGGTCTCCCTGTAAGTGGGCGGAGGAGGAAAGCAGCCTGTTTCATCAAAGAGTTGGACCGAATAAGATTGCGCAAACCCCGATCACCAGTAACCAGCACTCCCCACGTACTGTTTCAATCCCCTTGAGGGTCAATTACTACACAATCCAGCCAATCACCAATCACCAATCACGCGTTCTTTCTGCCCCGGTCTCGAAAATGCCATCCATCTCATTCCCGCAGAAGGCACACCGCCCCCCCTTTAGGTGATATTCGGCGATGCGATAGCCGATTCTTCGGATGAGGCACTTGCCGCATAGGAAACAATAGGTGTTTTCGCCGTCCTCGCCCGGGGCGTTGCCACAATATACATAGCGCAGTCCGGCTTCCAGCCCGATCGCTCTGGCTTTCCGCAAGGTCGAAACGGGGGTTCTGGGTGGGTCGGTCAGACGGTGTGTGGGATAGAAGGCGCTGACGTGCCACGGGGTTTCCGCGCCCAGACTCAGGATGAAGCGGGCGATTTCACCCAGTTCCCCCTCGGAGTCGTTCAGGGAGGGGATGATCAGCGTGGTGACCTCGACCCAGATTCCCAATGATTTCATCCGTTGCAGCCCATCCAAGACAGGCGCCAGCCGGGCGCCACAGATTTCCCGATAGAAATCCTCTGTGAAGGCTTTCAGATCCACGTTGGCCGCATCCAGGTACGGATGGACAGTCTCCAACGCCTCTCGGGTCACATATCCGTTGGTGACCCAAACGTTCTTAATGCCTGCTTCGGAAGCCAGCCGGGCCGTGTCGTATGCATATTCGAAAAATACCGTGGGTTCGGTATAGGTATACGCGATGCTCCGGCAATGGTGTTGCCTGGCCAGAGACACCACCTGATCCGGGGCGAGGTCTTTTCCTGCGATCCGATGCTCCTCGCGCGGAAACTGAGAGATGTCCGCGTTCTGGCAGTGGAGGCAGGTGAAGTTGCATCCCATCGTGGCGATGGAGAACGCCCCCGATCCCGGGTAGAGATGGAAGAGCGGCTTTTTTTCAATGGGGTCCACGTTTTGCGAGACAGCCTTCCCATATACCAGCGAATAGAGCTTTCCTCCCTTATTCTGGCGTACGCCGCATCTTCCGGTCTGGGACTCGGGGATCCGGCATCGGTGATGGCACAGGGCACATCTTACCCGATCTCCGTCCATCCGCTCGTAAAAGGATGCCTCTTTCACGCCCATTTTCCCCCAAGGAAACCCGAACGCCCAGGATCCGAAAGCCGCTTGCCGAATGGATCAATCCAGCAGATCCCGGTATAGGCCGGGTTCGCTCTCTTCAATGAGTACGGCTCCAGCATTCTTGGCGTAGTATGCCACTGGTCCGGCCCCGCCGATGATCGCATACGCGTATCCCAGTTCGCGCAATCCGTGCAGAGCGGCCAATAACAGCGCCTTGCCGATGCCTCGTTTGCGGTGGGACTCGGCCACGCCCGTGGGTCCAAAATAATCCCGGGAAGTGCACTCATAGGCTGCAAACCCCACGATCTGTTTCTTTTCGTCGGATTCGTCTATCGCGACAAAGAGGCTGATCGGTTGTCGGGAATAGCCCACGCTGATCTCGTCGGCCCAGTTTACGCCAAAATGTGCTTCGACAAAAGCAGACAGCCGAGTGATCTCAAAGGGATAGGCACGACGGATGAGGATGCC
>JAZDJA010000153.1:0-2246 GCA_043804415.1 Candidatus Latescibacterota bacterium
GCTACCTTCAAGGAGATCGCCGACATCCTGAGGCATCGGAGCATCGAGACCACCGCCATTTACGCGAAGGTGGATATTGAGGGGTTAAAGCATGCCGTTCTTCCCTGGCCGGAGGTGACGCTATGAGCATGATTGCCGCAGCAGAACAGTACCTTGCATTCAGACGGAAGTTAGGGTTTGCCCTGCAGATCGAGGGTGAGCAACTCCTTCGCTTCGCGCGGTACGCAGAGAGAATAGGCCACAAGGGTCCGCTCACCGTTGAACTCACCCTTCGATGGGCAAAACTGTCTCATTGCAGCACTATAAATCATGCGAGGCGGCTCGATATAGTCCGCCGGTTTGCCAGATACCTGAAGCACTCTGTTCCGCAGACCGAGGTCCCGCCCGAAGGTGTGCTCGGCCCCTCCTATCGACGCGTTCCACCCCATATCTACTCGGAAGAGGAAGTGTCGGCCCTCATGGGAGCCTGTCGCCAGCTCACCCCCGTCAACGGGCTGCGTCCCCGCACCTATGCGACCCTCTTCGGTCTTCTCGTGTGTACAGGCATGCGTATCTCCGAAGCACTCCGGCTCTGCACCGACGATTTTGACGCCGCCCAGGGGATAATCACCGTCGTCGAGGGCAAGTTTCACAAGTCGAGGATCCTGCCACTCCATCCCTCCTGCGTCAAAGCCCTCCGAGCCTATGCAGAATTCCGCGAAAGACGGCATCCTGCAACGAGGACCTTCTTCGTGACCGAAGTAGGCACATCGCTCAAGTACCTGAAGGTCCTGACCACGTTCCGCGGAATCGCCTACGGCCTCGGCTGGGCAAGGGATACGAGGATACACGGGCTTCGTCATACTTTTGCGGTTAGGAGGTTGCTGCAGTGGTACCGCGATGGCGAGGATATCCACCGGCGCATCGGCCAGCTGTCCACGTACCTCGGGCACTGCAAGATGGCGGACACCTATTGGTATCTCTCCGCCGTTCCGGAGCTCATGGCACTGGCGGCGGGCCGCTTCGAGCAGTACACGGAGGTGTCCCATGGCTGAACCCACCTTGGCAGGTATGTTACAGGACTTCTTTCTCAAGAGGCTCATGAGTCAGAGGAATGCCAGTCCTCACACGATCGCCTCTTATAGGGATACGTTCCGGCTCCTCCTCCAACATGTGAATGCCCAGACACACAAAAGGCCCTGCTCGTTGACCATGGAGGATCTCGACGCACGGGCAATCCTCGACTTTCTTGATCACGTGGAGACCGATCGTCATAATGCAGCATCCAGCAGGAATGTCCGCCTTTCGGCCATCCGATCGTTCTTCCGCTACTGCGCGTATCAGGCCCCTGGTTCCATGGCGGCCATCCAAAAGGTGCTGTCGATTCCCACCAAACGGACGACGCGTCGTGACGTGGGATTCTTGTCGATAGAAGAAATGCAGGCAATCATAGGGGCCCCCGATCTCTCCACCTGGAGCGGGATGCGAGACCATACGATGTTCGCCACCCTGTATAATACCGGGGCAAGGGTATCGGAGATCACCGGAATGAAAATCATGGACCTGTCCTTGAGCACGCCAAGTGCGAGGATTCACGGCAAGGGCAGGAAGGAACGCATCATGCCTCTCTGGCAGAGTACGGTCAAGTTACTCAAGAGCTGGCTTAAATGTCTCGATGCCGATCCGGGACATCCTCTCTTTCCCAGCGCCAGGGGCAAACCCATGACCCGCCATGGAGTAGAATACAGGCTTGGGATCGCAAAAAAGTCGGCTGAAGCACAATGCCCGTCCTTGAAAGAAAAACGTGTCTCACCCCACTCGATCAGGCATACGACCGCCATCCATCTGCTCCAGTCAGGAATAGATATCAGCGTCATTGCCCTTTGGCTCGGCCATGAGAGCCCCGTAACGACTCACCACTACCTCCAGGCCGACCTGGCCATGAAGAAACGAATACTGGAGAAATTGGATCCACCTCGCACAAACAGCATTCTATTCAAGCCAGGCGACACGTTGCTCAGGTTCCTCGAAAGCCTCTAATTATTATGTTGTGTTGATATCCCTCCAACCCCGGCAATATCAGCCGTTGCCGGGGTTTGCTTACCATAATGGCGGACTTAACATTAAACCGTTCCACCTTCCCGCGGGAAGGGCTATCATAGGGTTTGGAGTGGATGAGGGAGATCCCGGCCTGGGCACAGCTTCGAGTCAATAGATCCGAGGAGAAACTCGGACCGTTATCGACGTACAGGCGCTTTGGGATTCCA
>JAZDJA010000154.1:0-49679 GCA_043804415.1 Candidatus Latescibacterota bacterium
GATGTGCATTATTCGTTTCGGATCATCCGGGTGACCGTGGCCCGCACCATCGGATAGGATCCAGCACCCGGACCTCCTCGAATCACTGTATGGGGCGATTCGATCCGGAATCCCGACATCGGACACCGAAGAACACGGAAATGGCCTCGAAGACAAAAGATGGCCAGGGGTTTTGCGATGTTTTTCAGTGTGCCATCGATTCGATTTCTCAAAGAGGAGAACGCAACATGGCCAGACCCGTCATTCGCGGCAGTTTTTTTTGACATTCAACATGTCAATCCCTGGAACGCCCAGTATTGGAGGAAGGAATGCCGGGACTGGAAGGAGGAGAACTGGCGCGCCCTGGTGGCCAGTATGCACGAGATCGGCCTAGAGACCTTGATTGCGATAGACGCCGCCCTGTGGGGCAAGCCGTTCTTTCCGGGATATGAAGAGACCGTGGGTCGTGCGATGAAGCTGGGCTGCCCGGATCCCCTCGGCGTCATCTGCGACGAAGCGGATGCCCGGGGCATGCGGGTGTTTCCGGGCATGGGATATAGCGGGCGCTGCAGCCAGATCCGCGACTATGCGGGCATGGAGCCGCCCTGGCCCGAGATCTGGTTTCGCTGGACCACCGCGATGGCCGAGGCACTGTGCGAGCGGTACGGAGATCATCCGTGCTTTGCCGGGCTGTATATTCCCACGGAGATGAGCCGGGACAACGAGGCCGGGGGCTGCCGGTTTCTCGAACATGAGGTGGCGCTTTACGAGAAACTGATGCGCGACTGGATTCGCCCCGCCGTGGGTCCAGTCCCGGTGCTGGCCTCGCCGGACTATCTGATCGATCCCGATCTGGATGCGGCGGCCCGTCAGTTCGAGCGGATGGACGTGAACATCATCGCCTACCAGGATCTCGGCGGACGCGGAGACGATCAGGGCTATGGGCCGGCCTATCCGCACATCAAGAAAGCTGCGGACGCCTATCGGAAGATCAAACCGATCCACGAGAAAACGGGCGTGGAACTGGGGACCAACTGTGAGCTGTTCATCCACGTGGCGCGTCCGGACGGACGTTCGGAGAATCTCGCCGGCCCGATCGAGCGGATCCTCTACCAACTGGAAACCGAGACCGAACCCGCGGATTACGTGATCTGCTACCAGTACCAGGGCATCATGAAGCGGCATACCGACCTGGCGAATATCGGCCATCCCGGTACGCAGAAGCTTTACGACGATTGCAGGACGTATCTGAATGGGCTGTCGGTTCAGGCATCCTGACCGGTCACCAGCCTCCGGGAAAAAAGGAGCGGATCTGTGTGTGCAGAGGAAGAAGGTCTGCTCAGGTTCTACAACCGGGTTCCGCGCTGTTTCTCAGAAACGTTTTGGGGATCCGGATCATTTCACGGTCGATCTGTTTGCCAAAGAGAGGGGACCCATGAAACAAGACGTGACAGCAAGGACTGAATCGGAACGGGGACGCGTGCGCATTACCGCGGTCAAGGCCATGGAGCTCAGGGATGGGGGAGGGCAGACGCTGGTGAAGGTGGAGACGGACAGCGGTCTTTTCGGCGTGGGGGAAGCGGGAGGACGCGGCCCGGCAATCCGCGCGGGCTTGCAGTGGCTCGAGCAAATCCTGATCGGCGCCGATCCTTTGGGAATCGACAAGCTTTACCAGCAGATGACCGGGATGCAGCACACCTACCGGGCGCACATGCCCACCGTCAGCGGCGTGGACATTGCGCTGTGGGATCTGGCCGGGAAGCTACTGGGCGTCTCGGTGAGCGACATGCTCACCGGCCGCTTCCGTGACCGCATCGAGATCTACTACCGGGGCGGCCCCCCAGACTGGTCGGACCGCAGTGCCATGAAGGATTGGGGCGACCAACTGCGCGCGCATCCCCACGGATACAAGACGACGAAGTTGGGATTCGACTATCTATTGGGCAAGGAGCTGCCTGCCGACCTCTGCACTACGGCCTATCCCAGCAATACCCTCAAGCCCAGCCACCTGGAGGTGATCCGGCGGGGATTCGGGCGCCTGCGCGAGGCATTGGGCGATGACCTGGACTTCATCGTGCATTGTCACAACGAGTGGGATCTGCCGTCTGCGAAAGGCCTGTGCCAGGCCGCCCAGGAGGCGCATCCGTTGTGGATGGAGGATCTGCTCCCGGTGTGGCATACCGACAGCTACCGGGTGCTGCGGGAGGCATCGCGTGTGCCCATCTGCACGGGGGAGAAGCTCGAGGGATTTCGGGATTTTCTGCCCTTCCTCGGTGGGAGTGCCGTGGATGTCATCAACCCCGATCTGTGCTGGGCGGGCGGGTTCACCGGTTGTCGCAGGATCGCCCATCTGGCCGACCATTACTACATCCCCGTGACCACCCACAACGTGGGCAGTCTGGTGCAGACGATCGCGTGTGCCCACTTCGGGGCCTCGATCCGCAACTACACGATGAGCGAGGCGCGGCTCTGCGAGTGTCCGTATATCTCCGAAATGGGCGTGGACGAGCTCGATGTCAAGGACGGCTTGCTCGCAGTGCCCACGGGCCCCGGGCTGGGCATCGAACTGATTCCGGAGGTGCTTCGCGCCGAACTCAAGGAAGGCGAGCCGTATTGGGACTGAAGTGCGGGATCGATGCGGTGGGAGAGCGCCTGGAACGGTGCGAGTGGGTATGCCCAACCGCACGCGGAGGGCAAGGCATGTATAGAAAGGAACAGGTATGATGGGTTCCAAGCATGATCGAGAGGTATTGAGGGAGCTGGCGGCGAATGTGGCCCAGATCGCAGCGCTTCCGGAGCAGCAGATCAAAAGGGAGCGTTGGATGGCGCACAATGCGCTCGAAAAGGGGAAGCCGATGATCATGTGCTTTCCGGGAGATTCGTGGAGGGAACTTCTGCCGGAGAGCCGTCTGGTCCTTTCCGAGTCGCCTCTTCGCGATTGGGAGCGTTCACTCAGGCAGACTATTTATGCGCACGAGCATATTGATGATGATGAAGTCGTGGAGCCGGTTTTCGATATCGGTTGGGTGCAAACGTTCAGCGGTTGGGGGCTTAAGGAACGATGGATCTGCACCGAGGTCCCGCTGGGATCGGGCACATGGGAGCCTCCCATCAAGGAATTGAGCGACATCGAGAAGTTGGAGTTTCCGAAGACGCTCGTGGACGAGGAGCGCACCCATGAATTGGTGGCCCTTGCCCATGACCTCTTTGGCGACCTGCTGGAGGTCAGGATCCGGGGGATGATCTTTTGGAGTGTGGGACTTGCGAACACGGCGGCGATGCTCAGGGGGCTAGAGCCGCTGATGCTGGATATGTGCGAGCATCCGGAATGGGTTCACGAGCTGATGTCGTTTCTCAGAGATGGGACGCTTCATTGGATTAAGTCGCTTGAAGCGGAAGGAGTTCTCTCGCTGAACAACGAAGCGGATCATGTTTGCTCGGGCGGCGTCTTTCACTCCCGCGAGTTGCCTGCTCCGGGCTATCTACCCGGACATGTGAGGCTTCGGGATACGTGGGGCTTTGCGGAGTCTCAGGAGTTTGTCGGTATTTCGCCCCGCTTTTTCGAGGAGTTTGCTCTGGCCTATCAGTTGCCCCTGCTTGAGCAGTTTGGACTGACCGCCTACGGATGCTGTGAGCCGCTGCACGATCGGTTGGAGCAGATCAAACGGATACCGAATTTGAGGCGGGTTTCCATCTCCCCGTGGGCGGATCCCGAGATCAGCGCGGAGGCGCTCGGAGACCGATACATCTTCTCCTATAAGCCTCATCCAGGGGTTCTGGTTGCCGAACAGTTGGATGAGTTGTCCATCAAACGTCAGCTGGAGCGCGTGGTGAAGACAGCCGGCGACGGGGTTCTCGAGATCATCATGAAGGATACGCAGACCCTCCGCAACGAACCTTGGCGGATCGAGCGCTGGACGGAGATTGCCCGTGAGGTGGTGGGTGAAATGAATGCGTAGGGGCAGGTGAAAGACGATTCATGAATTGCTCCGAATTGCAGGACAGACCATCGGTGTTTCGGAGGACCCAGGATGTGCTATGACCCGAACACGTGATCGCGGGGCGATTCGCCTGCCCGGATAGGACTGTTCCACCCCAGCCGCCTTGGACGAAGCAGGCGGACAGGGGCATGGGGCGTCGGCAGGAATAAGTGAAAGGAAAGAGATGAACTGGGCTTACGGGAAACTCCGACAAAACCGGGTGGAGATCGAACTGCCCCGGGACTGGTGGCAACGGGGGGAGACCTCACAGGGCTTGCCCCCCAAGCTCTGCGCGGACGGCGAAAAGGGGGTCACTGAGCTGGTGTTGCGGTTCCATCTGGATGCGGGCACCTATGCCTTTTCCTTCCGCCACGGGTTGGTGTGCGAGCCGGCGGATTTCTCCGGCCAGTTCTGGATGCTCTTCTTTGGCGAACGGGAGATAGGCTGCGGCGGGATCGCTCCTATCCGATTGGCCCCTGAGGAGGTGGCACAGGAGGACACCCAGACCGTGCGGTTCCGCTGCGAGCGTCCCGGGGAACACCGCATGATCCTGCTCATCTCGAATGTGGATGCGTACACGGACGATGCCTTTGGTCTTGCGGGCATCGCGCTGTGCCCTGTGGCGTCTCATTCGGCGCGTCACAGTCTGCTGTCTGCTCACCCGGGGCGATGCTTCATTGACGTGTGGGGATGGATGAACTGCCTCTCCTACCAACGAGCCATCCAGAAACCGCCTCCACCCGGTGAGGAGTACGTGGAGGAGACGCGGGTTGCGGAGTGGGCGAACTATTTTGTTGCCGACCTGGCGTATCTGCGCCGCAACGTGATCGAGGAGAGTTTTCGCTGGGGTGCCAATGGTCAGGAATGTTATCTCCTGGACAACTGCGAAGGGATCACCCACTGGCCCATGGCGTGGCCCGCAGATGACCCCATTCCTGGGGCGGACACCTACAATTATATGGCGCCACCCTATCTTCAGGACGAGGAACTCCGGGAGCTTGCACGGCTGGCTCACCGGCACGACAGTCTCTTTCACTGGTATGGTCATATTCCGGAGCGGGATGCCTACAGCTGGCACCGCAACTATGTGGGCCCGGGACGGACGACGCAGGAGTGGCTTTTCAACCTGCAATCCAAGTTGTCACGGGACTTCGCCTATGTGCTTGCCGACCGGGAGGCGGCCTTGGACGGCTGGGCGGCAGAGTATATGGAGTTGATGAGCCAGTCGGAGTCCGCGGATGAGATTGCCGAGCTTACCAAGCGGATGTGGCGCTATAATCCCGGGGCCTATCTGAGTGATAATGTGGTGAATACCTGGAGCCGGTATCGCTCCTGTGCCACTCCTGCCTTCTCCCATACTCTGATGAGCCCGTCACGGGACGACGGCGCTCCCCTTGACCTTTATGGCGATACCTTTCGCCACGGTCGTTTCGGAAAGACCTACTTCAATCTGCAGGGGGATTGTCGGCCGGTTTCGCCCAATATCTTCGGGGGGTGGATTGATCCTGACTTTATTATCAAGCAGTGCAACGATTTCTTTCGACAGCGCGCCCTGGAGCCCGACGATATCCACGCTACGGCCGTGTGGTGGCTGGGGGAATCCCGTTTCACCACTCCCGGCGTGGTGCGGCAATATGTATACGCGGCTTCCCAGGACCCCATCAAGGTGGCCGCCGCCTATTTTCTGTCCACATTGGGCGCGAATGGGAAGTTGGAGGAGATGGGCAGAAGGCGTCCGTATAAGCACACGGGCGTTGCCAGCGCCTTCTATCGGCGGCGGTGTGATTTTCCTCCGGACACCGCGATGATCCACAACAATCACCTTGCCCTTTACGTTCCTGCCGATGCCCAGGGGGGAATCCTCGTCCTGGATACAGAGGGGCTGGCCCACTACGATGGACATGGTCTCAACGCCCGTCTTTCCGACCCGCTCTTCACGACCGAAATGGAGGGCGGCATCCAGCGGGTTTGGACGGTGACGGATTTTCCCGAACCGGCCGGGTACAAGGCGGTTCTCCGGCAACGACTGCGGCTCCTGGGAAAAACCGGAGGAGAGATCACTGAGGAGAGGGTATACACAGCTCACAACGACACGCCTTATCTGCGTCTGAAGATCATTCGTCGAGGAGAATCACCGGCCCACTGCTTCCTTGGGGCCGGGGGGTATGACCGTTTGCTGGTCGAGGGCATGGAATATCGGGAAGGGGAAGAGATCCCCGCGCCGCGCTCGTTCGTGTTCGCCGATTCAGAGGGGATACGTCCGTCCTGGGCGGTGGTTCTCCTCTGCCGCGGTGGGATGAGCACGATCCGATGGCATCCGTCCGAGGGAGTCAGCTTCTACGGAGAAACGGGCGCCGCGGAGGATATCGTGGAGATGGCCTTCGTCGCCTTGGGATCGCTCTATCAGGAGGGCGATCTGGATTCTCTCCACGCGGCCCTGCTGGAGGACGAGGTGGAAGGAGTGGCCCTTGTGGAAGGCATGGAGGTTTCCAATGATCTGGACCTTCCGCGGGTAGTGGTGGCCCGTATCCATGACCCGATCGGCACTCCCTATCTGGTGCGGGAGAAGGGTTGGTGGATGTTCCGCGGAGCGCAGCCGGCGCTCGATGGCAACTGTGACTTCGTCAAGGTTTATCTGCCGGCTCAATCCCAGGCGCGGATAGTCCGGTACGGGTTCATTGACGGGGTGGTCAAGCCGGGGTGGGGCAGCCAGTATCAGATCGCACTGGGTGAGATTGATGGGCATGAGGACATTTCCCGGTGCACGGTAAATGTCTTCTCGGTGACGCCGCTGCTGTTTGCTCCAAGGGTGGAGTTCGCTCGCGCCATCTCCTGGGCCTGCGTCGATGGCGCGCCATGGCAGTACTTCGATGGACGCTTCCTTTTCCTCCCTAATCAGCCCGGCGCCTATCGGGTAGAGGTAGGCCATGGTCAGGTCCAGGTCCCGTGTCTGATCCGCACCTTGGCCCGGATCCCTTCCTGTCAATGGAAAGACGATACATTGACGATTCGGGCAGAGCGGCCCCCATGGTGTCAGGAGTTGCATCCAAAGCTACGGTTCACGGCTGCGGTGTCCACTCAGGGATACGCACTGCTGGAGGTAACCGGTGGACACGTGCTGGAGCAAGGTCAGCAAGGGGCGATCGTGGAGTTCCTGCCCGGAGAGGTGAACATCGTATGCACCAGAAAAACCTGTTGACGCAGATAGTCCACAGGGAACCTGCACACCATCCTGAGGAGACAATTGTTATGGCTGGATACGACGCGCTTCCAGATACGCTGGATCTTACAGATCGCGCGAAACTCATGCAAAACTATCTCATCCGCAACCCGGATGCAGAGCAGAACTACCGGCCCTACTTCAGCGGGTCGCTCGGAACCGAGCCAGCCTCCTACAGCCATTCCGAATGGGATTTTGGGGATGCTGCGGGCCGATTTGTCGAGGGGTTCATTCTCAACCGGCTTATGGTGGGTGATCGCGAGGGGGAGGAGGTCGAGGAGGGCGTACGTGGCTTCTTGTTCTCTCTTTTTCGCGAGGACGGTTTGTCGTATCGGGGTTCGATCCAGAACGGAGATCCCAGTAAGCAGGGGGACATGTTCTTCTGGGACCAGGGGCGGACTCTCTATGGGCTGGTAACCTGGTATGTGCGAGAGAGGGAGGAGCGCGCCCGGAAGGCAATCCGGAGGATGATACAAGGGCTGAAACGGGCGGCCGTGTATGAGCGGGAGGTTGCGTATTTTCCCTATGAGTCCATGTTTGCGGGCCGCTATGTGGAGCGCCGGGAACTGTCCCAGACTCTGTGGGCGGCCAGCGGTCAGCCCATTGAACCGCTGGTTCGCTATTACGAGGATACGGGTGAGGAGGAGGCGCTGGCGTTTGCGGGTCAGTTGACCCGGGGGTTGCTTGAGGCGCCGGTCCATTTTTTTGAACCCAGCGGCGCATTTACCTTGCACGAGGAGCCATATCACTACGCGTTTCACGTTCATTCCCACACCGGGGCGCTGATCGGACTGCTCAGGTATGGGATGGCCACCGGGGACCATGAACTGATCGCCCTGGGCCAGCGGGGATACGACTGGATCCGGAAGCACTCCAGTACCCGCTTTGGATGGACCTGCGAGCATTACCCTTACAAAACCTTCCATGACGATAGCCAGGAGGTCTGCTGCATGGCGGATATGCTCACCCTGGCGATCCTTCTTGCGGAGGCCGGGTACGAGCGGTACTGGAACGATGTGGAGCGCATCGCCCGCAACCATCTGATCGAAAGCCAGATTACGTCCATGGAGATGTATGAGCCTTTCTTGGTCGGGTTGAAGCATCTGGTTCGAAAGGTCGAACGGGTGGAGGATGGCTGGCATTCCTATGACGACATCTACGCGCGGGTGGTGGGCGCCACCAGCGGGGAAGGCTGGGCCAACGAGATGTATCGTCCTTCGAATGTGGGCATCAGCGGCTGCTGTTCGCCCCACATGAACAAGGGGTTTTACCTCGTCTGGAGTCACATCATCACACGAGCGAAGGGCGAGATCCGGGTGAATCTGTCCCTGAATTTCAACTCCCCATGGGTCGAGGTGCATTCGTATCGGCCCTATCAGGGAAAGGTGGCGGTGAGGGTCAAGGAGGACACGGCGCTTGCGGTTCGCATTCCGGATGGGGTGGATGCATGGGACGTGAAGGTGTGTGTGGGGGAACAGGAGGTTCCTTTCCGTTGGCAGGGCAGCTACGTTCGGTTGGAGGGGATGCGTCAGGGCCAGGTCGCAACCGTCCACTATCCCATGCGGCATGAGTGGATTGGGGAGGAGGTGGGCACCGCGCGATTTGACTTGAAGTGGCGAGGCGATACGGTGGTGGAGATGAAGCCGAAGGGGATGGTTATGGCGCTGTATCAGCGCACCCATATGGACCGGGAGGAAACCCCTATGCGGTCGAAACCCCTTCGCTGTGCGCCGGAGGATTTTCATGTGTGGTAAATCACGGAGGAGCATGCATCGTGGTCATTTTCAAGGGCAGACGCAGGGTCTGCCCCTACAAACCTCTTACGAATGTACGAGAGGAACCCATTAGATGATCGAACACTATTCCCCGGGCTGTATTCCTAGGAAACTTTTCGCTACGGGCAGGGTGGTCAATGGTCAGGTGACCGCCCGCTATGAAGTGGATGGGCGACGGTATACCACCTCGCCGCTGCATCGAATCGAGTTCGGCGAAGGTCACGATCTGGAGGTGCGATTTACCGAATCGTGGTTTACAGATCTCGACATCAGAGCGCTCGAAAACGCCGATGCGGTGACGTGTCACAGCATCACCCGGCTGGCTCCGGAGTGCAAACAGGAAATGAACACGGCCACGCATTGGTATATCCATCCTCACGACCGGGAGTGTGTGGTCGTGGGTCATCGATACCACCGCCACCTTCCTGCCGTGCGGGAAATGCTGCGACCGTCCAGAGGGATGCCCGTTCGGATCCTGTCCGAGCAGTTGCTGAAGAGTTACGACGAACGAGTTGGGGTGCTGCTGGACGGCTCTGTGCGGGCGGAGGCGGATGAGGATGCCGTGCGGCTGGAGGCGTTGGGGCAAGGGTATGGCTACACCGTAGGTTGGGGAAGTCTGGCGAAGAAGCTGTCGAGGGCGCCTGCTGTGACGGTGCGCATCGAGCCCGATGTGGAAGAGGCGGGCTTCTACCTGTTACTCGATGAGGAACGGGAACTGAGGATACTCATCGAGAGCGGTGAGGGTGATCTCGGACAGGTCGAAGTGTCGGTGTATGGCGCATGGCAAGGGCGTGAGACGATTCCAATCGTGGGTGGGGAAACGCGTGTATCTCTTCCCGCTCGGCCGACCGTGGAGGGGCTGGTGCCTCTTCTCGTGCTGATCGAAGGAGAGGACTTCCTCGTCGCCAAGCGGTTCGAGGTGCTGGTCTTGCCCACCGTGCTTGAGTCCTCGGATCGGCGGTTTGACGGGGTTTTCGCGGAGCAGATGCGTTCCATCCTCATGCGCACCTTCTTTAATGTTGTTCCCGAGGATGAACCTCGTGGCCCAACGAGTTATCCACTGGCTGTCTTTCCACGCAACTTCACTTCTCATAATCTCTGTGCATTTGGCTTTCATGACTTGGGTTTGGCCCATTTGGAGGCGTATACGGAGATTCTGAAGAGAGACGGGTTCCTGGCTCAAGATTACGATCTGAATGGGAATCACGTGGTGGATGATCCGGCTGGTCTGATGCACGTGAATGCCAACGACGGGATCGGGTTCTATCTGCTTCAACTCGCCAAGGGGGTGTTTCATCATCCTGAGAAAAGGGTGGATGTAACCGGAGTGGATCGGGCCGTCCGGTGGCTGGCGATGCACACCCATTGGAACGGGCTGTTGGACGATCATTCGGAACCGGTGACTCAGCATCATTCAGAGCGCCTGGCAGGTTCACCCTATGCCCAGGGACTGTGTATGGCGGGGTTGAAGGCCATTTCGGAGGCGCTGCGTCATCTTGGGGAACATGAGCTTGCCGAGAAGGCCGAATGGTTGTTCCGATTTCAGATCGCGGGTTTTCGGAAATGTTACGACGAGATCGGTTTCATCCGCGATAGACAACGTCTGGCGGAGACGGATACCGACAAGATCCCGTGCTTGTCGGACTACTCCATGCCCTGTCCGAGTTTGGTGCTTTTGGACCCCGAGGTGGATGTCCACGATTTGGATCCCCTTTACGAGCGCACGCTGAAGGAACTTCGGGAGGATACGAGCACACCGGGCAACCCGTGGATGTTCGGGAGATTCCACCTGGCGGGCGGCTCTTATTCGCAATACGGCGTCATGGGCAGTCTGCTGAATCTATGCCGGCTGGAGGAGGCTGGGGGATATCTCAACGAGATCTTAAAGTATAGTGAGGATACTCGGCTGCGTTATGTTCTTCCCGAGGGGGTGGCCTATGAAGACGATTGGTATCGGGTTCACCATCCGGAGCTGAAAGCGCGCTCTCCATGGGTCTACAAGGACCTTGAGGAGAAGGAGCCCGGTCTGCCCGGCGGCGCGATCAATCCCGGATGCCTGGTGCAGCTCACCTACTGGCTCTACTGTGCGGATCTGATATGCGGCATCAGCGCGGACAGTGGCCAGTTGAAGATCTGGCCGAAGATTCCGGGGTATATGGATCGCTTCCGCGTGAGAGGTTACCACACTCGCCATGGAAACGTCTCTTACCAATATGCGAAGGAGAAGGGGCGGATAACCTTCCTGCTGGAAAAGCCTGCGGTTGAGGCTCTTGTCACTTTGGGGCCGCTTCCAGCCATCCGAAAAGTAACCGTGGGGGGTGAGATGACGAGCTTTGAGGAAGTCAAGTCGGGCGATGGCTGTTTCGCGCGATTGCGGCTGCCGGAGGGGGAAGAGGGGGTTAGGGTGGAAGTAACTTCAGAATGAAGAATGAAGAATGGGAATTCCACAGGTATTCAGGAGTCAGGAGTCAGAATTCAGGATGCGTTCGCCGTACACTCCGCTTCGCTACGTGTACGGTTCGGAGGGACCCGGGCCGAACCGTGCACAACATGCACGGCACGCTTTGCTCCAGCTTTATTCTTTATTCTGGATTCTTTATTCTGGATACCTGTGGAGTTATTGGTGGAGACAGCAGGGGAGATGAATACATGTCAAACGTTGAATTGAGCGATATCCCCTGCCAGGTTTGGGGGTATTACCATCCGTTTTATGGGACACCGGAGGGGCCGACGGGCCGCTGGCTTACCTGGAACGAGCCGCTTTGGCTGTCAACCGGATACGGGGCGGAGGCCGTTGAGGTTCCGGAGGCAATTCAAGAACGACTGGGGCACAACCCGGAGGAATTCCTGGCTCCGGGTCGGAGGTCGAATTACAGCGCCTTTTATCCCACGCTGGGGCTGTATGACTGTCTTGATCCTGGTGTGCTGGAGCAGCATGCGCGGTGGGCGGTGGAGGCTTCGCTGGATGGTCTGATGTGGGATTACATGCTGGTCGGTGAGGAGAACTCCGACAAGGATAAACCTCTTCAGGAGACCATCTACGACCGATCTTTTCGCATCATGTTAGAGGTGTTGGAGCGTTTGCGGATACCGCTATTACTCTGTCCATGGTACGATAGTTTCTGCTGGTATGGTTTCCCTGTGGAGAAGATCGCCGAGCATCTGGGTTATCTGGTTAGGGCCTATCATGGGCATCCCCACGTGCTTCACTTTGACAACCGCCTGGTAGTCTATTCTTACAATACCCTGGTCAAGCATTCTGCGGCGGATTGGCGGCGGGTCCGCGCTTTGTTGGCGCAGCAGAAGGTGGATCATCGGATTTTTCTGGTTGCCGGGGAAGTCGCATACTGGAAGCCGGATCTTTGTGAACCGGGTCTTTTCGATGGATTCAGTCAGTACAACTATAACATGGGGGATTGGTCGGCGGATGGGGTGAGCCGTTTTTCAGCGATATTGCGGGAATTGGCCGAGCGTAACGGATCCGCGTTTTGGTCCGCGACGGTGGGACCGGGTTTTGACGGCCGCATTTGGCATCATCCGGGCCGAGCGGTGGCCCGTGGGTTGGGGAAATTGTATGAGGCCCTATGGGAGGCGGCTATAGCCGCAGGGTCTCCCTTCATTACGATCTGCTCGTTCAACGAGTGGGGGGAGGGCACACAGATCGAGCCATGTCTGGAATACGAGGATCTGTACCTTCAGCTTACGGCCAAGTGGGCAAGAATATTCAAGGGGATCTGATGATAAGGATTGAGTGCCAAATAACTGTCGCATTTCGTTCTCCCGTGAGAGCGTTGGAATGAAGAATGAAGAATTGCGAGTCTTCATGGTATTGAACATGGTGTGCGAGGGTGTTCATGCTGACTTCTGATTTCTGACTCCTGAGTAGTGACGTCATTTTTTATCGAGGCTAGGTGACAGATGGAACGAGACGAGATAGCTGTGTCTAGCGTGAGAGAGCGTTCCGAATCGGAGCGAGGTCGCGTGCGCATTACGGCGCTCAAGGCCATGGAGCTCAGAGACGGCGGGGGACAGACTCTGGTGAAGGTGGAGACCGACAGCGGTCTCTACGGTGTGGGGGAAGCTGGGGCACGCGGGCCGGCGACCCGGGCGGGCCTGCAGTGGCTCGAACAAATCCTGATCGGTGCGGACCCGCTGGCGATTGACAAACTCTACCAGCAGATGATGGGGATGCAGCATACCTACCAGGCTCACATGCCGACGGTCAGCGGTCGGAATTTCACGATGAGCGAGGCGCGACTCTGCGAGTGCCCCTACATCACCGCCATGGGGGGGAGTTAGAAGTCAAACAGGGAAGGCTTGCTGTGCCCACCGGTCCTGGGCTGGGCATCGAGCTGGTGCCGGAGGTGCTCCGGGCCGAGCTCAGAGAAGGCGAGCCGTATTGGGACTGAGGCCAGTGGCCGTTTTCAGAGATTCATGTAGAGTTTTCCATACTTCAGACCTTTAGGGTCTTGAAGACCCTAAAGGTCTACGGTACCCGCTCCAGCTTCAGAAGCAGCGTGCGAGCGGCCATATCCTTGATGCGGCCCTGTTCGTTGCGCCAGTCCCACAGGCGACAAAGCTCTTTGCTGAGCCGGGTTTTGCCCCAGTCCCGATGTTCAGCCAAGATCCCTTGGATCAGTCCGATATCCTCGGCTCTCAGTTCTCGGCCTTGTATTACCATGACGCCTGTCATGGTTCACACAGTACGACATGATCGCGTTCGAGTCCAGCAAAAAAATCAATTTTCTTTCGCTTGACTTGCGCGCTGGAGGTGGGTACACTTCTGATCCTGTAGGTGGCATCAGGTGATGCCTACCTGAGTAGTTACGGCGTATTTAGACGGGGATACAGCGAGGGATTCAATAATGCAAAGCGAGGGATTCAATAATGGAACTTGAAAAGGCGCAAGACTTAGAGGTGCTGGCGGAAGACGCCTCAATTATAAGATTTGTGATTAAGGGGGTCACCGACAAGCCTTTTATTCGTCCCGACTACTTGCCGGCACCCGGGCTCCGCGAGGGTGCAAAAATAATGGACCGCGGCGCCCTTTTCCATGATGCGGGGCTGAGTGGCCCAGGGAGTTCGTGCGTACTGCTCGAAGGCATCTCGGACTTGGACCAGGCCACGCTGTCTATGGGCGGCGCGGGCGAAACGCTTTCCCTCACCCTCAAGCCGGAAGCTGAATTTTCTCTCCAGGTTCAGGGAATCTCGGACCCGATCCATCTCTACCGCAACATCCACCCGAACAGCAGCTACGGCAAGCCGATCCTTACCAATGATTCCTTTGTCGCGCGTGTTTCGCGAATCGAACGCTCGAAGCCGAAGACCCGCTGGGCGCTTTCATTCAAGAACGATGTCTGGAGCCTGAACGGCGCGACCGCGACTCATAAACCGGGGCAATGGGTGCAAGTAGTCGTGCGCTATGGAAAGGGCGCCGTGCATATTTCGCTGTATGACGACAAGGGCAGGTTACTTCTCGAGAAAACGAGTGGGGACTGGTTCACCTCGCCGACTGTCGTGAAACTCGCGTTTTCGGGCCGCGCCGCCATTGGGGAGGTTTGGAGGACTTCGGTGGACCGCAGGAACGCTCTCGCGCTGGTTCCGAGCACCAGCGGCGAACCGGATAAAGACCTCTATCCTGAGCCGCGCGGAGGGTGGGTGCTGGAGCAAGGGAACAACGGTGTCGTCGCCACCAGCGCCTCCCTGGGTATCGAGATTGGCAGGGATGATAGTCGTCGCTGGCGCGTCCGGATCTGGGACCGAGCCACAGGGGTCAATTATGCCGACGGTCCGATCCACCTTTCCTTCCGATCCGGCAACTGCGATGTTTCGCCGGAGGCGCAGAGGCTGTCGGTGATCGAGACACATGACGCCCGCCATGTTCTCCTTGTCAGCCAGGATGCGGCGCTGCGGGTCGATCACCGGTTAACGTTTCCAAGAGATCTCCCCTGGTTCGAGGAGAAGGTTCTGGTTCGCAACGTCGGATCGGCTAAACTCAGCCTGGACGATTACGAGGTGGTCTTCACCCGGCCGCTTGACTTTATCGCTGGAGAAGCCAAGGGGCTCGAAGGTTATCACCTGATGAATGTGCCGTTCTACCACAAGCCGGAGATGGCCCGGGCGGTCGATGACGTTTTTACGCCAGCGGACCTGGTGGAACGACTTCCGGAGTTTCTCGGCGTATGGAATTGGGGGGAGTTCCCCTACAATCCCTTGCCCCGCCAGTTTGCACAGGGGTGGGCCTTTGCGAACGGAAGGCGAGGCGTGCTGCTCGTGAAGTACACGCAGGATGATCTCGAGGCGAGTACGGTTTCCGCTACAAAGGTGGAGGGGCATCACGAACTGCGGATCGGGGGCTCCGCCCGGTGGGGATTTGGCCACCCCGAGCGGATGAGAGCGGTGGCCGTCGGCGAGTTTGTCAATCTCGGCGCTACTCGATGGCAAGTTGTGAACGGCGACTTCCGGCGCCACGCCTATGCCTTCCGGGAGTTCATGGACGAAAAGGGGCACAACCTTCTGGCAGACTTCAATCCTCCCGTGCAGTGGAACGAGATCTATGACCTCGGCTGGATACCCGGTTCCGAGGAGCAACGCGCCCCTCACTACACCACGGAAACGTATGAGAAGGAGGCGGCAAAGGCCGCTCAATACTCGGCCGAAGCGCTCTATCTCGACCCAGGCTGGGATTTCTACTTGGCCGAGGGTATGTGGGCGGGTGATCCGGAGCGCGATCGGCCGCGGAATACTCTGCTTCCCCTACCGCAATTCACCGAACTGATGCGCACAAAATACAGGCTCGGCGTGGCTGTCCATGCTCCGTACGCGCCGTGGACGGACAAGCCTTCGGACTGGGGCGATGCCTATAAGATCCAAAACGCCGACGGCGCCTTGGACAACGTGGGGTTCACGTTGTGCGGCAGCAGCCGCAAGTATCTGGATGAGAAAACGCGGCGCAGTGCGCAGCTCGCTCGATACGGCATCGGCTTCTTCATGATCGACGGCTCGTTTCGCTATTATTCCGGCTGGCATGAGAACTGCCACAGCCCCGATCACGGCCACGGTGTACCCGATACCGATCTGGAACTCTTTGAGGCATACAAGGAACACTGCCGCCGCATCCACCGGATACGTCCGGAAATCCAGATCGAAATGCACGATATTCTCTGCCCGACCCGGATGACTTACACGCCCCAGTATTTCGGCCATAGCAAGGAAACCTGGAACACAATATGGGGTTTCGAGCTCATGTGGGACCCGATGAGTGACCTGCTCGGAGGGTACGCGCGAAGCCTGTATTACTACAACCTTGCCTATCACATCCCAATTTACCTGCACATCGATCTCCGCCCCGACAACCAATACACCACGGAGCTCTGGTGGTTTATCTCCACCATCCGTCACTTGGGCATCGGCGGCACCCATCCCGACGAAACCACGCGCCAGAGGCACATCAAATCCATGGCCAAGTATGCGGAGCTGGGGCCGTTCTATAAGCGAGGCGAGTTCTGGGGATTCGGGGAAGACGTGCACGTGCACACGATGCCCACGCATGGTAACGGATGGGTGATCAACGTTTTCAACACGTGTGGCGCAAAAGGCGAACGCATCGTAACGATCCCATGGAACGGAATCGGTTTGCCGGCGCAGCCTGGAGCGCCGGTCAGGGTGTGTACGGCAGATGGAAATACGCCGGCGGCTTGGTCGGGCGCAGCCACCAGCGAGATGATTCGCTTCACCATTGACCTTCCGGAATGGGGAAATGCGTTGATCGAGATTGGGGACACGGCTGCAACCGCCAAAGCTGCCCAACTGCCCACCTGGTGGCTGCAGCCGCCAAAGGAGTGAGGGATTTATGGCCGCCCCGGCGCGGGCGTCCAGCAATCCGCAACCCGGTATAAGTAGTTTTCATTATGTTCTTATTAATGTTTTTGTAAGCGATCAGCTATCAGCTATCAGCTATCAGCGGACGGTTGATGGTTGACGGCTGACGGCTGATAGCTTTTCGTTCATTTTTACAAGTGCATTCCAAAGATTACTTATGTTTGTGGAAGGGTTAATAATCGATAATAGGAATACTTCATGGAGGAAAAGCGCATGAGTAAAAGATCAAATTTCAAGATGACCCGAGATGCACAGACGGAGCCGCTCGCCAACTCCGGGAGCGCGACTTTCGGGAACGCTCAATTTCAGTTGACACTTGCCAATCGGGCTGGCTTGGAGGTCAAGTTACACCATCCGCCTTCTGGCCTCGTCCTTGCGGACGGCGCTTACAGCTACTCGTTCGGCGCTCCTATCTTTGAGCGGATCGCGACGAAGCAAGAAGGGGATACCACGACCATCACCATGGAAGGCCTCAGTACGGGCTGCATCCTGGTCAGACAGAAATACCGCATTCCTGCCGGGCATCCGTGGATTGAAGAGCAAATCACGATCGAGAATCCCACCTCGCATGTCTTGGCACTGCCCAATGGCCGCTGCGGGTTCGTTCTGCCGCTCGCGCTTCAGGGCGGCACTCTGGCGGGTTCTCTTCGAGATTTCCGGTTCACGGCGGTTCCTTATCGTCGTGAACCCAACGGTGATCGTAAGCAATACTCCGACTACACCGTCGCCCAAGTTCTGACCGAACCCTGCGGCTCCCGGCTTCGTTCCAACTACCAGCCTGGGAGGCAGGAGACATTGGATCCGGCGTATGCGTCGGAAGGCTGGATATTCACGGATGGCGGTCGAGGATTTCTGATCACGAAATACAGTCAGGAGGGCATGGAATGGGCGGTGCTCGACCGCGTTCCGTGCGACCCGGAGACGATCAATCTTCGTTGGGGAGGCTTCGGCATTTTTCAGGCGGATCCGGAGCACGGCGCCTGGCTGGCCCCCGGTGGGTCGCATAGCTTCGGAACAACACGGATCACGGCCTATCAGGGCGGCATGATTGAGGGCTTCTATACTTTTCGCTCCGAGATGGAAGCGCGTGGACACGGCTGTCCGGGGGACTTCAACCCGCCCATACATTGGAACGAGCTTTACGACAACAAGCTTTTGTGGCTGCCTCAAGATGGGCAGCACGATCCCGAAAACCGAAAAAAATACTACTCCCTGTCGGATATGAAAGAGGAAGCCGCAAAAGCGAAAGACATCGGCTGCGAGGCGCTCTATCTCGACCCTGGGTGGGATACGAGTTTCGCCTCCAAAATCTGGGGTGAATCGCGCCTCGGCAAGCTGAAGGATTTCGTTGAGATGCTGCGCCACGAGTATGGCCTCAGCCTGTCCTTGCACACGCCGCTCTCAGGCTGGTGCAATCCTGCCTCGTATTCGACGGAGACCGATCTTATGAACCGCGATGGCAGCCGCCCCCCGCGCGCCTCCTTGCGTGATCTCTATGACTCGGACTTATGTGGCGCCTCGCGGCAGTACCTGGAAGAGACCGCAGCCCGACTCGATGCCCTGGCGCGAGACGGAGCTACGTTTTTCATGTTCGATGGCACGAATTACCACGGGGAATGCTGGGACCCCAATCATGGACACTGTGTCCCAGCAAGGCGGCAAGAGCACGTTGAGGCGACCAACCGGCTGGCTCGGTTGGTGCATGCCAGACACCCGAACGTGCTGATCGAAATGCACGATCAGATGCTGAGCGGGACCAACGCCCGCTGCGTCCCCACGTACTATGGTTACGGCACAGTGCCGCCAGGCGAGGGTGTCGCGAAGGTCCAGGGATTCGACTCCATTTGGGCATTCGAACTGATGTGGGACCCAATGACAGACCTGGTGGGCGGGAACAGCATCGTGCTTTACTACTACAACCTCGCCTATTCCGTGCCGCTCTACATTCACATTGACTTGCGGAAGGACAACGCTCAGGCGTTGATGTTCTGGTGGAACGCGTCCACGTGCAGGCATCTTGGTATCGGTGGAACACATAAGGATTCTGCCGTGCAGGAAGCCCAGAAAGCCGCGATGGCTCTTTACCGGAGACTGAAGCCGTTTTTCGCTGCGGGGACCTTCTACGGGATCGACGAGTTGACCCATGTACACCGGCATCCGACCGAGCCAGCGGTAGTGATCAACTGTTTCAACCTCGAAGATCATCCCGAAAAGCGACAGTTTGAGTTTGCCCCCGCCCGCTTCGGCCTTGACGACTGCGCCTACGAGTTCAAAGGAGCACAAGCCAGACGAGTGGACGGGAAATACCTGATCGATGTGGAAATCCCGAGCTATGGACATTGCTTGATCGAAGCGCGCAAGCTCGGCTGAGGAAGGTAAGACTTTCGGGCAACCGCTGTAAGGGGTGAGCGGACGACTGGTAGTGTTCCTGGAACCCCAGAAGGCGATCCTCGAGACGCTCGAAGGGAACGATGCCGGTCTTGTGATCCCAGCGGCCGATTTTGGCGTGATCGCCCGAGATAAGGACCTCCGGCGCCACGAACTCGCGGAAGGTGGCCCCTTCGGTTGAGAACGCCGGACTATGAGGCGACCAATACGGATGATTTTGAATATATCCTCGCCAAGTATGCGGGGTATGCTGCGTGCTTTTGCATCGAGTCCAACATCCAACTTATGAAAGATCACCCCCAGACGGGGCGTATTCTCGATCTGGTGAAGGCGTCGGAGAGTCTACGCAATGCCGGTACGTTTACGGAAGAGCAGAGGCAAAAAGCTACGCACGAACGGCCCCGATTTTCGCTTTGACGCGTCTGGCACATGCTGGCGGGTTATCCCCGTCAAGACAGACAAACCATTATACCGTATCGCACCGGCCCCGGGTTAGGCATCGAGTTGGTTCCGGAGGTGCTCCGGGCCGAACTCAAGGAAGGCGAGCCGTATTGGGATTGAGGTCAGTAGTCGCTTTCAGAGATTCATGTAGAGTTTTCCATACTCCAGACCTTTAGGGTCTTCAAGACCCTAAAGGTCTACGGTGACATAAGATATTTCGTAAAGGAGCACACGAATTATGAGCATCAAGAATACTGTTTACCGTCTCGCCACAGACAAATTTGTCATTGAATTAGATCGTGCAGGTCGCGCCGTCAGCCTGAGAAGGGGTTCGGACGGTCCCGAACTCCTGGCGGCATCGAATGGGCCTGTGTTTACGATCGGGATAGGGAAAGAGGTCCTTCCACTCTCCAAATTGAGCTGGATGAGCGAGACGTCCAGACTGGTGGCGGCCAGCGCCGATGATCGGATCCATGCGACGTTTGCGGTGCTGAATCGGCCGGGACATCTTGCGTTCTGGCTCGAGGAACTGCAGGGAGTCACGGGACGGCTTACGGTGACCTTGCGGCTGGAGCTGGCCATCACGGGGAGGATCGGTGAGCTTATCGCTACGGTGCACGGCGGCGCGGATGCGGTAGGTCTTCAGGGGTTGACGGCGGATTGCCGTGGAAGTGCGGAAACTACACCGAGCGGCTCGGCGGTCTGGGTCACGCTGCAATTGTGGATTGCGGATTGCGGATTGCGGGGTGGGGGGAATTCGGAATTCGGAATTCGAAATTCGAAATCTGAGCCCGGTGTGGCCCTGTTTGCCTGCCCCGGGAAAGAAGCGCTGGAAACAATCGGACAGATCGAGATAGCGGAGGGGCTGCCGCATCCGGTAGCCGACGGGGTGTGGGCTAGGAAGTCGCGGGCTACGCGGCAATCGTATCTTGCCGCGGACTTCTCCCCCGATGAGATCGAAGAGGCGGTGGAGTTCGCGACTCGTGGAGGGCTGAAGACGCTGTACCTGCCTCCATGGATCTGGGCCTCCGGTCAGGGGAGTTGGGCTAACACGATGGGGCATTTTGGGGTGAATACGGATGCCTTCCCCGGTGGGGAGAAGGATCTACGCGCCTTGTCGGATCGTATCGGGAATCTGGGAATGCAGATCGGCGCGCATACGATGAGCGCCTGGATCAGCCCGGACGATTCCTATGTGACGCCCGTGCCTCATCCGGACCTGGCGGCCTGGGCCCGGGGGATCTTGGCGGAGGACATTGGGGTGGATGCCACGGAGATCCCTGTGGAGGGGGACGGCGATTTCTCTCCTTCCGCCATTGAAGCGCAGGGAGGCTGGTATGGATTTACCATAGCGCGCATTGGAGATGAGCTGATTCGCTACGACGGAAGAATAGAGGGGCGACATCCCGCCGTCTTGCGAGGGTGCAGCCGGGGGGTGTATGGCACAACGGCCGCGGCTCATCGCCGGGGAGAGGAGGTTCGTCTGCTGATTCAGGCGTATGGCCATTTTGTGCCGGACCCGGAGTCGGAGCTTTTGCGGGAGCAGGCGGCGCAGCTATCGGGGGTGATGAATCGGTGTCGGCTGGGGATTACGTCCCTCGACGGTCTGGAATCGCTCAACTTCTGGGGCGATTGGGGCATGAACCGGTTCGTGGAGGCGGTGTTCCGGGGGTGGGACCATCACGTTGTCTTCGACGTCAGCACCATGGCGCATTTCCTCTGGCATATGGTGTCTCGCGGCAATTGGGGCGAGAACATGGTGAACCTGCGGGACGAGGTGGAGCGTCGGAGTCGTCTGGACAATATCGCTCTGCAGCAGCGGAATCTCATGCCCACGGCTCTGGGCTGGTGGCCTCTTCGGCTGAGAACGACGGACTATGAGGCGACTAATACGGACGATTTTGAGTACATTCTTGCCAAGTGTGCGGGCTACGATGCGTGCTTCTGCATTGAATCCAGCATCAAGACAATGAGGGTGCATCCCCAGACGGGGCGTATTCTCGATCTGGTAAAGGCGTGGGAGAGCCTGCGCAACGCGGGTGTGTTTACAGAGGAGCAGAGGCGATTGCTGTGCACGAACGGCCTCGATTTCCGGTTAGACATAACCGGTTCGCTCTGGCGGGTTACTCCGGTCAAGACGGACAAGCCGGTGGTTCGCATTGCGCCGGGAAAAGGGCAACGTCTTTCCGTTCCGGTTGAGAATCCGTATCAGGCGCAACCCCTTCGGTTCACCATCCGGGTGCTGCCGGGACTTGACCGTGCGGCGGAGGGATCGGTGAGCCTGCTGCCGGCTTCGGCTGGGGATCTGCGCCCTGGGCCTCAGCCCGGATCGTTGACCGTAGAGCCGGCTGGTTCTCAAAGCGGCGCTCCGGCGTATTGTCTTGTCTGCGACTATACACACCGGTTCGAGGAAGTGATCCCTCCATCGAATACGCCCAAGGTGCGCGATGCCGAGTCTTCGCCTCCGGTGCGGTTTAGCTGGCCGGTGGGCACGTGCCGCGAACTTCCAGGATGTGACGGGAGGATGGTCTGGAAATCGGACGTCCGCGCTCTTTCGGGGGAGGTGCTGGATCTATCGCGGCGGCGGGGTCTGGGTATGTGGCTGGATGCGGGCAAGGGGAGTCCCGGCGCGATGCTTTTCATAGAGCTGGCGGATCCGACCGGACAGGTCCGCCAGTATTATGCTCCGCTGGACGAGCCGGGACGACGATGGATAGAGTGGCCCAATGGGGAGGTGAGTGCGGATCGCTATTACGACTATGAGTGGTCGCGCGGGCCGAACAGCAACTTCTGGGAGGCGCTGAAGTGGTTTGACTATTCGCGCGTTACTCAGGTGCGGTTTGGCATGGTTCGGGTTGCGCCGGGGGCTGTGGCCACGGCTGTGGTGGAAGGGTTGAGGGCGCTGCCGGAGAGGGTGGCTATCCTTTCGCAGCCTGTGTTCCGTCTTGGTGAACAGCGATTGAGCGTCGAGGGGGAGGTTGCCTCCGATCAGTATTTGACGTATGAGGGGGGGAGCACGGCCACGGTCCTTGACGCCAACTGGGGTTTGTTGGGGGAGCTGCCGGTGCAGGGGGATCTCCGCGTTCCACCCGGTGCGTCTGAGGTAGCGATTTCCTCGGAGGGCGAAGGAGTGCAGCCTTGGCTGGGAATGCAAATGCGGGTTGTCGGGCCGAGCTTCCGGGTTGTACCACCGGCAAGGGAGGGTGCGTTGTGAGAGGCGTGACTGTCGCCTCTCAGATTCACCATGGCTGCCTGACAAAAAAGCGGCCCATGGATGGACGCACAGGTTGGTAGGGACGATGTATTCTGAATTGCTGGGCATTGGTGGCGGAAATGATGCACCGAGCTGTTTTGCAGGGAAAGGGTTTCGAAGCGATTTTGGCTGGTTACGCATGGTGATCTGTAGTAAGGAGAGGGATCGGCATCCCTGTACTATGGGTTGCCGATAAATAGCTATGACCAGCTTTGTCCGGATCAGGTTTTCAGGGAGGAGGATTTCTCCCCAGGCGAACCATTTGCTTCGAGGAGGCCGTCATGTCTTCTGCGAGTAAGCTCCCTTGCGTCTGGGTGAAACCGGTCAATCCAGAGGAATATCCCGGTTTCGCCGACCGCCCTGTCAAGCCCGTCACCCGCAGCGATCTTGGTGGCCAGTTCCAGACTTTCGCCCCTCTCGTCATGGACGCCTTTCGCTTCGATCGTTCGCCCTCCGAGCCCCCTCACCAGTTTCGCATCATCAACATCAAGGAAGGCTTCGATCGCTTCAATCGCGACTACGAGTTTGGCCGGGTGATCGGCCTCTCCTGGTTTCTGATGTTCGCAGAGAACTGGCGGGAGTGGATTGACGAACTGGCGGCGCGCAAGCTCTACCTGTTCAGCGCCGGGGGGTACGTCCCGATGGCTCGGAGTGACCGCTATGAATGGATTGCCGAATTCCAGGCGCCGGAGGAGGTCTCCCAGTATCTCCGGCGCAAACTTGGTCCGCGATTCTTAGGCCATGACAACTGCGAGCAGGACGGGCGGTACGTCGGCGGCTATGCCAAACTGGTCTGCCCCGCCCCAGTCACGCGGAAACAGGCGTATGACGCATTCCGCCTCCACTTCCGGCGCCTCGAGGATGATCTTCAGAACTACCTGGTCCTATTGGACAGCCTCACCTTTCCGCATTATTTCGCCCAGCAGGGAACATACCGTCTCCTCGGCGCGGAGGCCGCCCAAGGCCTGCCCAGTGTTCCTGTGATGTATGCCTTTGTTCGGGGTGCGGGGAGGCAGTACGGCATCTTGTGGTATGGCGGAATTTCGGTCTTCAACCGCTGGGGCTACAAGTCCCTCGCCGATCCCGATGCGGAAGATACCGTTGCGGATGGCTACCTCACTGGTCCCACCGCCGGCACGAGTTTGAGTTTGCTACGGCGTCTCTGGTATGTGCTGGCCATGTATGATTGCCTTTTCCTCGGGTACGAGTCGAGCCACCTCGGCAATGCCACCCAAGAGCGCACGGTGGGCGGCGTCGCCCGGCAGGCCCCCGTGCTGACCGAAATCGGCCGCGAGCATCTCAACAACGCGCAGTGGTGCCGCGAACATGCCGATCGCGGTGAACAACACACTCCGGTTGCCCTGCTGTGGGACTTTTATGCGGGCTGGGTGCCACCCCGCCACCTGTATACCGGAGACACCTACTTGGTGTGGGGCAACCTGCCCTACGAGAAAGGCGACCACCAGATTGATCTGCTCCTGCGCGAACTGTATCCGCACTACGAGGATGCAGGCTTCTATCACAGCGAACGCGGATTCCTCACCCCGACCCCTTGCGGTGATTCCTTCGATGTGCTGCTCTCGGATGTGTCGGAGGAGGCCCTGCGCCGCTACCCATGCGTCGTCGTGCTTGGCGAGACGCGCATCGAAGGTGAGTTGCTCAAGAAACTGTCGCGCTATGTCGAGCGCGGCGGGGAAGTGGTCGCCTGTGCAAACCAAGTCGCGCCCGAAGCGGCGTCTCTGTTCGGTGTGGAGATCGGGCCGGTCGAGGAGGCCTATCATGCAATCGTCGAGGGCCACCCCTGGCCTATCAATGAGTCGCGGTTCTGCGTGCACCTGCTTACCTGTCTGGAAGGCGCGGCTGTGCTCGCACACACCCGCCAGGGCAGGCCGCTCGCAGTGAGCCGAAAGATGCAGAAGGGCGGATCCACGCTGCTTTTCGCCGCCGAGTTCTTTCTGACCAATCCTGTGCTCGCACCGGATCGCATTGCTAACGAGATCGACCAGCCCCTGGCCTCGCCGTATGCGCTGCTCGAACACGCGAAGGCCATCCTGCTCCCCTATCTTCGCTCGTTCAACCTGGTGAGCGTGGACGGTCCGCCGGTGCAGTTTCTGGTCAATGTCAGCGCGCGCACCGATCGCCTCCTGGTAACCTTGTGCAACAACGAACCTCAGCCGTGGGAGGGCACGATCCGCCCAAAACGCGGTACGGTCCTCGCCGCCACCAACTGGATGACGAACCAGCGGATGACCGGCGGCAACAGTGTGCGCGTGCAGGTGGCGCCGCTGGATGTCATCGTCGTCGAGTTGGTGCTCGATTCTCCCGCGTTTGCAGTGAGAGAGTGAAGCCTATCCGCCGGGAGTTCGCGCACGGCCCCGGCAAGTGCGGGCTTTATGCCTGATGCAAGAGGAGGAGACCGCATGTTTCCTGCAATCAATCCGGTCTATCTGACCGGTTCGACGGACGGCTGGCCGCTGGCCGAATTGGCGGAGCTCGGGTACCGTGGACTGGAGCTCTCGCCGGCCTGTCTCGACACGTCGGCGCGCTGGCAGGCTGCGGCGGACCGGGCCGGCCTGCGACCGGTCGCGGTCAACGCGCTTACCGAGCTTTGGCCCTACATGACGGGAAGTCTGTCGGATGCGATTAGGGGGAATCGACGCACCGTCCTGCAGCGCCTGCTGCGGAGCCTGGTCAAGATCCGAAAGCAGGGCATTCCATTCCTGGTCGTTGCCCCAAGTCGCCTTGCCGAGAACTACCAATCACCGCAGGAGGCCCGCACCTTGCTGATCGAGAGCCTGCGCGAACTGGCCGCCGCAGGGGAGACCACCATTCTGCTGGAGGCGGCGCCGTTTCGCATGTTCGCGTCATCCGCCGAGATTTCCTCCCTGGTGGATGAAGTTGACCGAATGAATGTCGCCGCAGCGCTCGATGTCGGTCACGCGGCGCTTAACGGCGAAAAGCCAACAGAGGCGGCGCAGGCGCTCGGAAATCGCCTGCGCTACGTGCAATTGCACGACGCCGATCTTCGTCCGGGCATGCCGCGTCTTGACCGCCATCTCCCCTTCGGGCAAGGTTCGCTTGACCGAGCCGAGGTGAAGGCCGCGCTGGGCAACCTGCCATTCGCCTTCGATATCACGCCTGCAGGCGATCCCCTTGCAGCTGCCCGCGCCGCGCTTGCGTGGTTGGGCTAGACCTGGATGACGAAGGGGATGTTCCGGATGGGGTCACTGATGCGGGTTTCCGGGACGCGCTTTGAGGGAGCCAAACCTCGTGCGTCATTCGGGTGTCGAGTCCATCCGCGCGAAATCCGTGTAATTCGCGGTTTCCCGTTCCATGAGCCCTTTGGCAAAAGGGAACTTGTCTCCGCGTCGAGGACAAATTTTCAGACAACCCTCTGAAATCCCACCTTGCGGTCCTTCGGATCGGCTCACCGAGCCTTCCACATGGTGCGGGACGGGCTGTTGTTCCGCCGACCTTTGAGAAAGAAGACACCGATGCCCAAACAGAACTTCGATGGCAAGCAGACGAAGCCCTCGGAGGCGAGTGCCCTTTTCGCTATTGCATGGGAAAAAGGACCTAGTCTCCCGCAAGGCTTTCAGGATAGCGCGGGAGGGATCGTAGGGGATACCCTCATTACCGTGTGCGGATTCTGCACGGGATATACGATTCCTCAAAAACCCAAAGAAAAATACCCGCGCGGCTTTCTGCGGAAAGCCTGGGGTCTGGAGCTGGGCCATACGGAAGGCGACTGGTTTGCACTTCCCGACTTCCCGGGAGATCCTCGACAGATGCTCGCCGGAGTGGTCTCTGGGGATCAGCTCTACTGCTGGGGGGGCTTCAGCTACACGGAGCCCTGCTGTTACAGGGATGGGTACCGGCTTTCCCATTCCACCGGGAAATGGCGCTGGGAGCGATTGCCCGATCTTCCCTGGATGCTGTGTTGCGCTGGAATCTGTGCCGTGGACTCGAGGATCTATATCTGCGGGGGTGCAGACTATGATAACAGCGAAACTGGCGGCATGTATACTGATACGGATCGGAACGGAGATGTGGAACGATTGGGGGCGCGGCTTCTCATGTTTGATACGAGGGATGCAGCACAAGGCTTCGTGGAACTGCCCTCCTGTCCGGCAACCCCTCGTTCTGCGCCCGCCCTGGCGGCGGTGGGTACGGATATTTTCCTGATCGGAGGCATCACAGGAAACGATTACAATCGGGAGTTGGGAGCCATGAACTGCGTGGATAACTGGAGATTTGACACGGTACGCCACCAATGGAAACGTCTGAGCGATCTTCCGATATCCAGCACGGGTTTCCCAGGGGGAGCGATTGTCCATGAGGATCGCTATTTGTTCCTGGTCGGGGGATATCAGTACGAGTGGGTTGCCTATCCGGATGGCGCAGTTGGAGAAAAAGTGGGGAAACCAAGCCGGTTTTACGAGCACAATCTTTTTGATTTTCGCGAGGATGGAACAGATCTCCTGTATTACAGTGAGGTGTCTGTCTATGACGTAAAGACGGATTCGTTTGGAACGGCGGAACAGCTCCCGCTTAACAATTTTATGCCGCTCGTGATCGTTAGAAACGGCAATCTGCATCTGATCGGGGGAGAGACCGGCGGCAGCGAGATAGACGGGGAATTTTTCTCCCACCATCCGGACCTGTTTCTGACGGGGCGCATTAGTCCGAAGGGACCCAAATGACCTGGGCCTCAAAGACGCCCCAAAACCAGGGGGAGTTCGGCATGGAAGGATAGCGGGACTTTTCAAAGATCCTCTCAGAAGGGAAAATAAATGGATCTGCATAGTAGAGCACGCATTGCGCTGGATGGGTTTATGTGCGGGAACCCCGAAAAAGTACCCGACGGGCATCGGACTTATTTCGGATTGGTGCCCTTCCCGGAACCCAGGGCCGAGCACATTCAATGGGATGACGGAGATGGCACCGCAAGGGCGTTGGATGCATGGCTCTATTTGCGTCGCATCACCGGAGATTACCAGACCGGAAGGGAGATAGAGGCGGGACAGTGGCGCTATCTGTGCTCCCTGCTTCATCCGCAAACCGGACTGGCGTATGTCGCGGATCTCAGTGCGCCGGATGGGGAGGGAACCTACTATCATCTGTGGGATCAAGGACGGACGCTGCGCCATCTTGTAAACCGGCATGAGTGGCCGTTTACGTCCGATCACGAGCGCATACAGATAGAGTCGCTGATCGTTTCGATGATAAAAGGGCTCAAGGATCTAAGTGCTACGCGACGGCTGGGAGACGGGACTCTGGCCGTGTATTGGACTCACGAGGCTTATTTCGACGACAGGCCTGCATCCAAGAGCACGGATTACGGTTTTACCATAGGCAGTGCGCAGATGCTGGAACCCGCGACCCGATGGGCGGAGATCACTGGTTCTGAGGAGGATCAGGAATGGGCTGTTCAACTGGGCAATGGATTTGTGGCCGGGCTGGAGCGCCGCCGGGAAAGCACGACCCCGATGTTTGGAGCATCTGGAGAATTTTACGGGCACTTCCATTGCGCGGCAAGCGGCTTGGTGGGACTGGTGTATCTGGCCCGGAATCTGATTGCACGGAAGAAAGAGGCAGTTGGGAGGGCATTTCTGGATACCGCTGTCAAAGCCTATTCGTGGATCTTCAGCGAGGCGAACCCCAATCGGGGAAGCTCGCATGGATGGTTTCCCGAAAGCAGTGCCAAATGGCAGTCCAATCTCAGTGAGATCTGTTGTACGGCCGATATGATCGAACTGGCCTTCGCGCTGGCATCCGCCGCAGAATCGGTTGCCGGGTACGAAAAGTTGGATGCCTGCTGGGACGATGTGGATCGATTCTGTAGAAATGAACTTTTTCAGATGCAACTCCTAAACCCCGAGAAACTCGAGCCCTGGCTTGACCCCAAGACCCCGGAGTCCCATGAAGCGTTCTGCGCCGTGGCGGAACGATATGCAGGGGGATGGCCTTTTGGGCATACCTGGCCGCACGACCTGATGGATCTGGACAAGGATGCCCATCCGGGCCCTATCGGGTTGGAGGGTTCCGTCGAACATCCGCGTATGCCGATTGGGGGATGCTGTATGTATTCGGGGCCCAGGGGGCTTTTTGCGTGTTGGGAGGCTTCGGTGAAACAGGGGGAGAGGGAGGTGGACATTCGTTTCCCTCTCCAGTATGCGCATGGTGTGCTGGCCATGGACGAGATCCCCTCCGGCGGACTCTCGTATGCGGTCCATGAACCCCGCAGTGTATGCGTGCGCATACCCTCCAAGGTGGATGGGAGAACCGTTCACGTCCTCGAGAAGGACCGGGAACGATCTTTTGCGTATGATGCCCAGTCAAACCGGGTTCGGATAGACTCGCAACCCGGTGAGAAATACAAAGTGGTCTGGGACGATCCGGCATGGGAAAGCCTTGAAACCCTGGGATCGCCCAATGACGGACACGTGCCGGATGTGCCGGTGGGCTCCAGGATAACGTACAAGCTCCAATTTCATGGAAATCAATTGAAGGAGTTGACGCCTTGCGAAGAAGCGTGCCTTCCCTATGGAAGTGGACTTTGACTCGTGGGGGAAGTGAGCAGGGCATGGATGGTAGCGAATGCAAAATAAACCTCCCGCAGTATCAAGATTGGAGTAAGCCTAAATGACTTGTTTGAATGATAGTTGTAGCACGGTTGCCGGATATCTCTCCAAAAGTTTCATTTGGGCAGCGCCCTACGAAGTGCGTCCCAATGACTATGTCCTTTTCCGAAAGACCATCCGTCTTCCCGCTCCTGCGGAAAAGGCGATCGTTCATATTTTTGCCGATTCTCGGTATGCACTCTTCATAAACGGAAAGCTGGTGGGTGGGGGGCCAGCAAGATTTGATCCGCAATTCCCCGAATACGACTCGTTGGAAATCACCCCTTACCTGAAGCCGGGGGAGAACCTCATTGCGGTATTGGGGCGTTGTTTTGGTAGTGTCATTGCCTTAGGAATCACTCACCCCCCTGGCTTGACCCTCTTCGCGCAAATCGATCTCCAGGACCGGCAGCGAGTTGTATTCAGTAGTGATCCAACCTGGAAGACATCGCGCGACACGCCTTGGATCTCCGGAACTCCGGCACGGTGGTCCTGGGCTTCAGAATGGTCCGATGCCCGACATCCCGTGGCAGACTGGTTTAGTCCTGAATTTGACGACCACGATTGGCAAGCGGCCCTGCCGGTAGATGGCAACCGATGGGGAATATTTCGGTCGCGCAGTATTCCTCTGCTGGAGACCTTTCCGGCGCAGGGACTCCCGAGACTTGTTCTCGATAAAGACGTTTCGTTTTCTTACGACGCTAAGTCAAAACAGACAGACCCCAGGACACAAACAACGATCCAGACAGAAACCGGGATGTTGGACAAGTGCGGGCCGCTCCACATGGCGGATGGCTCCCATGTCGTTGTCGATATGGATTATCCGGTGCTGGGACGTCCTGCCATTCGGCTCACCGCGCAGGCGGGTGTCGAACTCCGGGTGGATTACTTTGAACACCTGAGAGCCGGGGATCTCACCGTCATGGTGGAGAATACCTCTTGCGACCGCTACATTTGTCGTACTGGAGAACAGACCTGGTTTCCGATAGATTCTCGCGGGTTTCGTTACCTGGTTATCGAAGTCAGGAATGGACCTGCTGTGATACATGCGATTGAGGCAGTCAACATTCGCTATCCGGTTCGACGCGCGGGGAAATTCGAGTGCAGCGACCAGGCGCTCAACGAAATCTGGAAAATGTGCGCTCTGACGACGGAGTTGTGCATGGAAGATGCCTATCTCGATACCATCAACCGTGAACGCTGCTTGTGGCAGGCAGATACGGTAGGACCAGCGTTCCATTCCAACTTAGCCGCATTTGGTGATGTTAAACTTTACCGCCGGTTGCTTTGGATGATGCCTCAAAGTCAAGACCAGGAAGGTCGCCTCAAAGCGCATGTTCCTTCCGACTGGCGGGAGGGTGACCCCCACGAGCATATCGAAGATTATATGTTGCTGGAACTTATCGGTCTCCAAGAGTACTACCACCTGACAGACGACGATTCGGTCATTAGAGAAGTGTGGCCGGGCATGGTAAAGATGCTGGCATGGTTTGAACGAAATCGGACCGGGCGGGGGTTACTCCAACTCCGGGAATTTATCTTTTTTGCAAACCCGACCGCTTACAAAGTTGGGGAAGGAACGACCCTCAATGCCATGTATGTCGCGGCGTTGCGCGCAGCAGCCGAGTTGGCTTCCTTAGTGGGCGACGCTGGAAACGCCCGCCACTATGCGCAGCTGGCGGAGGCGGTTCAAACAGCCCTCCATCGGTATTTATGGAACGCGGAGACAGGTACTTACGACGCTTTACTGTTACCGGATGGCAGCAGGATGGGGCCGACTAAGCACGCTGCCTTTATCGCGCTCTGGAGCGACGTGGTCCCATCCGAGCATCGGGAATCAGTATATGATTGGCTTACTGAAGAAAATGGTCTGCTCGGTTTGTCTATATTTCCCTACACAACGTACTATCTCTTGGACGTTCTTTGCCATATCGGGAATAGCGCAACGGCGGATCGTCTGATGTTAGATCTGATTCGTTGGAAGTGGGCTCCTCTGCTAGAAATGGATACTCGGACCACTCCCGAGGATTTTTACGGAGGAGCGTGGGTCCATGAAGCGGGGACGGCTCCGGCCTGGTTCCTCTCATCTTTCGTGCTCGGCGTGCGTGTCGAGCGCCTGAACGGCAAACGAACCCTTTTGGTTCAACCACGTCTAACTGATCTGGAATGGGCCGAAGGAGTCGTACCCTCGGTGTTGGGCGACGTGCAGGTTAGCCATAGTCAAGACGGGGAGCGATGGCGGAGTGAGGTGATCTTGCCTCAAGGCCAATCGGCGACTTGTCAGGTTCCGAGGGAAGGAAACTCGGCGGAGGTCTCTCTCGATGGCACGAAGGTATCGGTAACCGCTACGGCGGACGGCCGCTTCTGGGAATTGATGCTGCACGGTGGAGCCCATGTGATCGAGGTGTGGAGATAGCACCTACCGCAATACACCGACGGCTATGATTTTTTTAGGATCTCTGTACATCGTATCTCGTGTATCTCGATCCTCGTTTCCACGCTCCGCGTGGGAACGAGGATCCCCTTAGTCCTACACGGCAATTCTTGATACAGTATCTCTGTGGTGAATATCTTTTAGGAGGCTTGACATTGACCAGAAGAGAACGCTGGCTTCAACTGATTGACAGGAACCTGGACTATTTGTTCCGGAATCAGGGAGCGGATGGGAGCGAAGGGGGAGATCCCGGAAATTTCAGGGGTACCGTTCAGATGGCCCATGCCGCGTCGTGGGCTTTTCTGGAACCTCGGAGCCGACACTATCAGCAGGAGGAGGCATTTGGCAGGGCTCGGAAGGCCATGGATCTTCTGGCGGGCTGTGAGGGGTGGAAGACGTGCCCCTTCACCCCTTCCTATTTTGGGGAAACGCTTTTGCTCATGGAGCCTGTCGAGGGAAGAGAGATGGAGGCATGTCGGGAGGCGCTCCGGTTTGCGCTGGGTTATCAGCGGCAGACCGGGAATCACACGCCCGGGCACTTTTCCGACTGGGATGTGCTCTACGCGCTTTCGCTTGCCATAGGGGGCAGGCTCTTCGGAGACGAAGAGATGAAACGGGCGGCGGGAGAACACGCGCAACTGGTCTGGGCGAGCATGGTTCCGGGAGGAGAAGGATTTTACTACTTGATCTCTCCCTTCCAGTTCTGGCCTCCATCCGTCAACTACACGGGGATCACGACCGCCACGTTTGCCCGGTATTACGAGGTATCGGGCGATGTTCAGGCGCTGGAGATGGTTCGGGCCGTCAAGGACTATTACCTGTATTACACCGAGCCTTGGGGATTGACGGAGTTCACGGTGTCCCCCTGGCACAAACACACCACGGATACCAAGGAGGATACGTTCGCCTTTGTGGCGGCCTCTGCGGAGTTTCTGGCTCAGGCCACACAGGATCGCAGGCTGGATCAGGTGGCGGAACTCATGCTGCAGAATCTGGAGGGGATGGTCCGACCGGATGGGGATTTCCAGCGCAGAATATGGGAGGCTGCGTGGATCAATGCTACGCCATACGACGCCAACACTACAGGATATATGGTGCACGCAGCCAACTGGTGCAAGGATGGCAAGCCGGAGCCGCTGCCTGATTCGTATATCTCCCGGCGCAAAGGGATTCACGCCTTCAAGGCCCGCCAGGGAGATTTCGGGTACTCGGTGGTATGCGGGGAGTCGTATGTTTCGCTTTGCGGAGCCTGGGCTGGAAGAGATAGCCTCTTGCAGGAGGTCGTTGCCCAGGTCTCGGATGAGCATGGGCTGGTTTTCGGGCAAATGGCGCCCTTGTGGCGGAAACAGGTCACGTGTTTCCCGGATGGGTTCGCTCAGACGGCCTATTATCAGCCCGCGGAGATCATCGGCGACTCGTGGGGGGCGCGCTACGCCCAGTGGCGGGTTTATCAGACCTACGTGGGCACCCGGGAGGAACTGGTGGGATTCATCAGCCTGGAAAGCCTGGCGGATCAGACGGGACGCTATGCGGCGGTGGATTTTCACATCGGTCCGGCAGGACAGAAGGTGCACTTTGGCGCCGAGAAGATCGAGGGGGAAGCCCTGGTGTCGGCGAACAACGACCGGCCGATCCTCCTCTCCACGTTGACGCGGGATTCGTGGGTCCAATACGGCCGTCTGGGCATCTTTCTCCGGGGTGTTTCGGGAAGGGGGATGGCGGTCACCTGTTGGGATCCGGTGGCCCGGTCCAGAATGTTTCACGACGGGGGAGCCGGATCCGGAGACGGATTTGCCTCGGTGATCTCCAATGACCTGGTGATCTCCTGTGCCACGCCGGAGGAGTCTCAGTTTTTCGAGCAGGGAGCGCGGTATTCCGTGCTGTTTGCCGTGACGCCTGCAGAGGACGAAGGTCAGGCCGTTTCTGTGGCCCGATCGGGCAGGTACTCCATGATCCCGACCGGCATCGATCATACGTTTGCCATGGCCATAGACCATGGGGAGCGGATCCTCCTGGTCCTGGTTACCCATCAGCCATGGGTCAAACCGGTCCTCCTGCGACATCGTGTTCCGGAAGGGACCTACCGGGTACGGGTGTATGCGGAGGAGCGGGGGCTGGTGCTCAAGGAGTTCACGTTCTCCGGGCGGGATCTCCAGGTGGAAGTCGCCACCGCGAGCCCGACAGCAGTGGTCGAGGTCGTGAGGGAGAACCGCACAGGATCGTGAGGGGTTGTTTCTGCGACCGGTTTACCAGCCCGCCAATCAGCAATTTTGCAGTCCCTCTCATTGCAGTTGAGTTTGAGACTATCCATTCGAGAAAACAATCCCTGACAGGTTCAAGTCCAGAGATTCGTGCAGATGTTTATGTACTCCAGACCGTTAGGGTCTTGAAGACCCTAACGGTCCACCAAAAGGTTTTGGGCGATCACAGGGGATCGTCCAAAACCACCTCACCCCATACGAAGTTTCGAGATCGAGCACCAGTCACCTATTGCGGAAGGATCGCCTGACATGTCCACTAAAGAGATACAGAACGGCCGCTTGATTTGTGCGTTCGATTGCACGCGGGAGTACCCTGCGGATGAGTACTTCGCGTGCGGAGATGTGCGGGTCGCGGAGTCCGGCGCCGGGCGCTATCGGGAGGCGGAGGCCAGGCCGCTGTCGCGGTTCGGGTATCGTTTCCCTATTGAGCACATCGGAAAACCCCACGTGGCGGTGATCCGCTATCCAGATGATAAGCGTCGGTACATGTGCATCATGGACGGCACGTGCTACGATCTGAGCACGGGGGTGTTTACCGACTTCGCCCAGCCTTCAAGCGGAGGGATGGAGGAGATCCGTCAGATCTTCTGGCCTCGATGGAATGATTGCAGTATCGTGTTTATGACGTGGGGAAAGGGCGAGCCCGCGGCCGTGTCGGAGATCGAGATCTATGAGCTGGATGACCTGCCTGCTCTGGACGTGCCCGGAGATCCGGGGGATGGGTCGCGTCGGGAGTTCGGAATTCAGTATGAGGACCCCTGCGGCACGGGTGCGAGCGAGGGGGCGATCACCCATGAGGAATGGGAAGAGCGGGTTATTTCGTACGCACGCCATTCGGGGCAGAAGCTGTTTGTCTATCCGATAAACTGGTATCACGGGCCGCAGTTTCCGTCCGAGCGGGAGCCCTCCGATGCCTTCGATGTGGTGGTGGGGCGGGATCGAAGACAGTATAGCCGGTGGACCACGCATCCGTCCGACTGGCTGCCCGGGATGCTGGAGCGGTTTGGTCGGGAGGGACTGGAATTCCAAGGGTCATTAACGCTTTTGCGACTCGGCAGCCTTATGCAGAAGATGAATGTGGATCTGGATGCGATCAAGGCAGGCGCGGATACCATCAACAATATGCTTTGGTGTGATCAGGTGCAGGCGGGTACACAGGACTGGACACCGACTTACAATTCCCGGAATTATACCGAAGCGCTTGAGTTTCATGCAGCAGGGAAGGATATGCGGGATTTTCCGTGGGTCTACGGTGAAAAGACAAACCAGCCGTATCATCCAGGCCCCATGTTCAATCCGCTGCATCCGGTGGTGCAGGAGGCTATCGTCGGGCTGGCGGGGGAGATGGCGGATCGGTACGGGCGTTTCCCCGCGTTCAAAGGGATCTCCTTTAACATGTGGCCTCCCACCATCCTTTGGTTTGGCTCGCTGCATGCGGGGTATGATGATTATTCGATTCGACTGTTCGAAAAGGAGACGGGCATCCCTGTTCCTGTGGATAGTAAAGCCCCGGATCGATTCTCGAAACGCTATGCGTTCCTGATGCACAGTTGCAGGCCGGCATGGATTGAGTGGCGATGTCGGAAGATCCTGCAGTTGTTTCGGAAGATCCGCGATGCGGTGGTCTCAGCGCGTCCAGACCTGCGGGTGACGATCACCTATTGGAACGAGATTACGCTTGGGTCCGGATTCACCTCCCAGCTGCACACCCGATTGAATACGGGGGAGACATGCCGCGAGGCAGGGCTGGATGTGCGTCTCTTTCGGGATGAGCCCGGCATAGAGGTTGATTTGCAGCTTACGCCCTCTCGCGACCGGGCCGGTGGGGAGACGCTGACGGATGGAGCGGAGCGGCCGGCTGAACATGTGGTGATGCATCGGGACCACGATTTTCTGGATCAGAACACGCTGGATACGATACGTGAGTTGCCGCGCTCCGGGGTGTTCATTTTCAACAGCTGGGTCGAAGCCTGGGGAGTGCACAAGTGGTTCGCGTGCGAGCCGGATGACACGCAGGCTCGGGAGCTGGCCGTTATGAGCGGTCAACCCGCTGAGGGGATTTTTCGCATCAATTCCACGTATCCGGAGGATGGATTCTGGTGGGATTCGCAGCTTCGAATTACCCCGACTTTTCAGGGTGGGGTGCACTTCATGGAGCACCACGCCCATGCGGTCGCCGAACTGGATGCCTGCCGCATCACACAGGGCGGGCTGTTTTTGGACAAGGCCCACACCGGGCAGATCCAGCGGTTTGCGCGGGCATATCGGGCGCTGCCCAAGGAGAAGTTCGAGACGGTGGGGGTTTCGACCGACCCGGTGGCGGTGCGCACGCTGGTGCGGGACGACCGGCGGTATCTGTATGTCGTGAACCGTGATTTCTACCCGATTGAGGTGGAGGTGATCTTCAGCGCAAATCCTGGGGAAATGGTGGATCTGTCAACGAACGAACCCCTCCGTCCCTCGGAGCGATGGCGGTTTGTGCTGGGTCCCTATGAGCTGCGATCCTGCACAGTTGCGTCCGGTGTCGGTGTGGCGGGCTTTACGGCTGTGCCTCCGAAAGATATGCTGGATCGGCTTAGGGCGGAGGGCCACGAGGCATTGGTGCTGATTGAAGCGGTTCGTGCGGCCGGCAAGGAACTGCCGGGCATGGACGCGATTGCATCCGGGATGAGATCGGCGCTGGAAGAAGGCCGCCTCGCATGGCTTAGGCGGGCGATAAACGGGTATGTGGTGCTCAGGTGCAGGGAGTTGGCTGAAAGTATATCGTGATCATTTTCTCTGAGTTGTCATGGGAACCTGCAAATTAATGATTTGGAGGATGCATACGTGGAACTCGCTCTGGAGTCTGGAACGCTTGGTTTTGAAGTGGATGGTATCGAACTGAGTGGTGGTGCACCCTCCGTGAGCATCCTAACAGGCGCCGAAGAAGAGTTGATCGAACTCCTGCCGGAGGGCAGGCCGGTTGAATCTTCTGGCTGGCGCCGGACTTGGGCGGGCTCGGCTCGCCAACGTTCTTGGCGTTGGACGGATCAGCGGGGGTATGCCTTCGTCTGGACCGTGAATACACTCGAAAACCAGCCGGGTTTTACGCTGCAAGTCTTGTTTTACAACGGGTCAAATGAGCCGGTTCGGTTAAGGGAAATCGCCCTCTGCCGAACTCCCATCGATGCGCTGAACTGTCCGGGAGATCCGTCCGCCTGGTGGTTGTCCACCTTAGGTTTGACGTCACGCGCCGGTCATCTTGGAGAGGTTCTACCGAGTGCCAACGATGTTGATCGAAACATATGGGAAGGGTTCGGATTGCCGATACCCTATGATCTTCCGTCGGATGAACGAAGTAATGACGGTCGCTGGCGTACGTTTACCGACTTTCTAACGCTCTATACCGACAAGGGGAAACACGGACTGGCTATGGGAGCGGTGGGGCCCGCCGAAGCCGATGTGCGGTTTGACTGTCGAGTGAACGAGGGTCGTATGCAGTTGAATATCGTTAGCGAGATGACCGATGTGCGAGTGGATCCGGGCGGGACGCGACAATCCGAGGAAGTGCTGATCTTGGCCGGCTACTACGATACGGCCGTGACGACGTTACTGCACTGGATCGCTGCTACTCACGGGCATCGCACCCACCGCGGACCGATCTTCGGCTGGTGCAGTTGGTATGACTTGGCCGGTTCTATCACCGCGGAGCACGTGAAATCGGTCGCTGGCGCCGTAGCGGACCTGAGGGATTCTTTGCCCATGCAGGTGATCCAGGTGGACGACGGATTTCAGCGTCAGGTGGGAGACTGGGTCTGTAATGAGAAATTTCCGGACGGTTGGGGGCCGGTGGTGGAGAAGATTCGTTCCGCTGGCGCCATTCCCGGAATCTGGTTGGCGCCACTGGCAGTCCATGATTCTCTCGGTTTGTTGGAGACGCATCCCGCCTGGTTCCAGCGCGACGCCCAGAGTAAACTGGCCGGTGAGGTCAACAACTGGGGGCCGACGGGCCACTGGTTGGACCCCACCCACCCCGACGCTGCCCAATTCATCCGGGAGATTGTTCGGCAAGCACGGCGGGCTGGGTTCGAGTATTTCAAGATTGATTTCAATGGGGTCGGCGGCCGTATGCACAATCCTTACAAGACTCGCTTACAGGCCTATCGGGATCTCTACAGGCTCTACCGTGAGGAAGTCGGTGAAAGCGCGTATTTGCTGGCTTGCTCCGGGTTTGTGCGGGGCGTGATTGGTTTTGCTGACGCGGCCCGGATTGGGCCGGACTCTTGTGACAAGTGGGACGCCCCGCATCCTTGCTGTATCCGGGAGTGCATCCGCACCGCCGGTCTAAACACGCTTGCCAACGGCTTGCTGTTTGCGAATGATCCGGATGTGACATACGCCAAGCCCCGCGGGACACTGACCGGACCGGAGTGGCGGACGTGGCACAGCTTTGTGGGTCTGTTGGGCGGATCGGCCATGATCTCCGAACCGATGCATCAGCCGGCATACATGGAAGCTGCACGCATGGTCGAGATCATGAATCCGCCGTCGCCGGAACGCGGACACTCTTTCTATGCCGGTACGGATCGTGAACACCGGAAATTCGGATTCATGGTTTGCCGACCCTGGGGCCATTTTGCCGCAATCCTTCTGTATAATCCGGAGGATGTGCCTGGAGACGTGGTTTTGGACACGGCAGGGCTGGAATCTCTGGGCGAACGCTTCCATGTCTGGTCTTTCTGGGATGAAACCTATCAGGGAGTCGGTGATGCGGATTTCGTGGCGAGAAACCTACCCCCGCACGGTCCGGCCCTCTTGCGTTTGACCGCCCTGTCGGACAAGGATGATTTACCGGTACTGGTCGGTTCGAACCTGCATCTGTCTATGGGGGCAGCCGAAATCGCCGACGTGGCCGTCACCTCGGACAGGTTGACCATGGCCCTCAATGACGCCGGGGCTCGCAGCGGCAAGCTCTATGTATTCAGCAAACACCCTCTAATCTTGGGCACTGTTTCTGGTTGTGCAGCGGCTTCGGTGGCCCCTGGCCCTGAATACATCTGGACAGTTTCCATCTCCGGCCGCCGACGCGGAGAGCAGCATGTTATCGGTTTGTCTATTGGGGGCGCGGATACCTCCTCGGCCTCTTGTTGAGTCGTTTCGTGAGTGGGACCGGACGCTCTATCTCCCCGCAAAGACGCAGAGGACGCAAAGGAATTCATGCTCCAGGCTGGTCTTTCCTGGTGGGCTTTGCGGCTGTGCCGCCAAAGGATAGGGTGGATCGGCTTACGGCCGACGGCCACGAGGCATTGGTGCTGATTGAAGCGGTTCGTGCGGCCGGCAAGGGACTGCCGGGCATGGATGCGATCGCATCCGGGATGAGATCGGCGCTGGAAGAAGGCCGCCTCGCATGGCTTAGGCGGGCGATGAACGGGTATGTGGTGCTCAAGTGCAGGGAGTTGAGCAAGGGAGCGATAAAATCGTGAAACCATCCGAGAGGGGACTTGTGATGCGAGACGAATGGTTGACCCGTTGGGGATTGGGCCGGGAGACTTCCGACTGCGGAAAACTTGCGGGCGAAAGACCTTTTTCGTTTCTGCTGGGCGGTGCGTCTTGCAGGCAATTAGTGGCGTCCTGGGAATATACCGTCGAAACGGGCCGGGACGCCGATCGGTGCTGCGTTCACTGGCAAGACCGGATGTCGGGCATCTGCCTGACGGCCGAGATCAGGCGATTCGATCCGTTCGATGCGATATACTACGTGCTTCACATTGCCAACGACGGGACGGGCGATACACCGATTCTGGAGAGCATCCTCCCCCTGAATGCGGGGGTGCGTTTGCCCCACGGTGGTCCGGTCGTTTTGCACCATGCCAACGGATGCACTACGGCCATCGACGACTTTCTCCCACTCGAAACGCAGATTTTGGAGGACACACAGGTAACGCTGGAGCCTGGGGCAGAGGGGCGACCGTCAAACGGCGTGTTGCCGTTTTTCAATCTGACTTGGCCCGGTGGTGGATTGGTGACTGCGATTGGATGGACCGGGCAGTGGCGGGCCATGTTCGGACGGGATACCGACGGTCGGCTTCGTCTTTCGGCGGGAATGGCGAAAACTCATTTGCTGCTGCATCCCGGCGAATCCATTCGGACTCCGGGCATCTTACTCCTTCCGTGGGAAGGCCAGGACTGGCTGATTGGGCAGAACAAGCTGCGGAAGCTGATGCTCGCGCATTTCACCCCGAGGTGCGACGGGCAGGCGATTTCTCCACCGGTGGCCCATGCTACCTCCGCAGGTCTTCACATGTACGAGGGCGGTTGGGCGGGGGGGAACGAGCAGACGCAACTGGCGTCGATTCGCAGCAGCGCGCCGCTGGGCATCGAGGCCTACTGGCTGGATGCGTACTGGTTTCCGGGTAACTTTCCCAATGGGGTGGGCAACTGGTTTCACCGGGAAGCTGATTTCCCCAGAGGCTTGAGACCGCTGAGTAGTGCTGCGCATGCGGCGGGCATGAAGTTCATTTTGTGGTTCGAGCCGGAGCGCGTCGGCCCGGATACCCAACTGGACCGTGAGCATCCGGAGTGGCTGCTTGCCCACGGCGATGGCTGCAAATTGCTGGATCTCGGCAATCCGGAGGCCCGACGACACATAACTGATCTTATTTCCGGTATCATTACAGCAGCAGGGGTTGACGTATATCGGCAGGATTTTTGTATCAAACCACTTCCCTATTGGCAGGCGAACGACGCCCCTGATCGCCAGGGCATGACCGAAATCAGGCATGTCGAGGGACTATACGCCTTCTGGGATGAATTGCGGGTTCGGCATCCCGGCCTGTGGATTGACAATTGTGCCGGGGGCGGTCAGCGGATCGACCTTGAGACATGTGCCCGATCCCTGGTCCTATGGCGAAGTGACACACCTGATCCGCTTATCTGGGATGAACCGGCAAGGTTGTCTGCGGGGGTATCGGATCAGGTCCAGACTGCAGGTTTGAGCTTGTTTGTACCCCTGCATTCCGGAGGGGTCTGGGGACTGGATCCCTATCGCTTTCGGAGTGCAATGCACTCAGGGGTTGTCATTTATGACGATCCGAGGCAACCGGGATTCCCCCGCGAGCAAGCCATCCAGGCGATAGAGGAACTCAAATCACTGCGACCCTATTTTCTGGGCGATTTCTATCCGCTGACGCGTATTACAACCAGCGAGGAAGATTGGTGTGCCTATCAATATCACCGTCCCGATTTGAACGACGGTTTTGCCGTTTATTTCTGCCGTCGGCAATGTGCCTCTCTTTCTTTACCCGCCCGACTTCGCGAATTGGATCCGTTCGCCGATTATCATGTCGTGATACGCGAGACGTACGATCCTTCTCAACGAAGGGATATGAAGGGTGCCGAGTTGGTCTCTTCTTTGATGTCGGTCTCTTCCAGGCCCGGATCCGTGCTTCTAACCTACGAGAAAACCAGCCCGTGAGTTTCCGCCAGTTATTTCCCAGAAACTCGAATGCTCAAATGGCGCCAAAGGGGGATCGTTCAGATTGACTGATGACCGCTGTCTGACTTCGTGCGACAAATTGGGTGTGTTGGCCGAATAGACAGCCGAAAGGAGGACAATAGTTACGCAGCATGTGAGAACGTCCTGCGGGACCGCATAGGGGGTACGCTATTCCCTTTCCAGCGACAAGGACTTGCTTGCCGTCAAATGACAAATAGATTTGTTGATCGTAGTTTGACAAGGTCGGAATGATACACGAGGAGGAAGTGCATGGATAGAATGGCATGGTGGCACGAGGCGCGGTATGGGATGATGCTGCACTGGGGGTTGTATAGTCTCAAGGGTAGAGGCGAGTGGGTGATGTACCACGAGAGAATTCCAAAGAACGAGTACAAGAAGCTGGCGGACCTTTTCAATCCGGCCCACTACCATCCGGAACACTGGGTCGAGCTGGCCGAGAGAGCGGGCATGAAGTATATGGTGCTCACCACCCGGCACCATGACGGGTTCTCCCTATTCGACAGCAAGGTGAGCGACTTTACGGCTCCCAAGACGGCGTGCGGGAGGGATCTGATCGCGGAGTATGTGGAAGCGTGCAGGAAGCACGGGATGAGGGTGGGTTTCTATTTTTCCTTCTTGGATTGGATGTACGACGCGTTTTTCCTGGGGCCGAAGCAGGATCCTTCCGGATGGAAGAAGCTCGTGGACTATGTCCATGCCCAGTTGGAGGAGCTGATGACCCAGTATGGTAGAATTGATCTGATCTGGTTCGACGTGGGCGCCTGGGAGCCGGAGGACTGGCGGGCGGTGGAGCTGCATGAGATGATGATGAAACACCAGCCGGAGCTGATCATCACCAGGAGCCAGATCGGAAGCCACTATGATTCCTGCGAGGGGAGCATTCCCTTCAGCTTCGGGTCCTATCCCGCTTCCGATCCCTCCCAGCGGGACTGGGAAAGCGACATGACCCTGCACGATCACTGGGGGTATTGCAGGGGAGATACGAACTGGAAGACCCCCCAAACCATCGTCCGGAACCTGGCGCGCTGTTCCTCCGGAGGGGGAAACTATCTGCTCAATGTCGACCCGAAGCCCGACGGCACGATCCCGGAGAGGCCCGTGGAGATCCTGGAAGAGGTGGGGAAATGGCTGGAGATAAACGGCCAGAGCATCTACGGTACGGTGCGGACGAAGGTGAACTTCCCGTGGGGGCACAATGGCGTGGCGACGATGAAGGACAGCAAGCTGTATCTTCATATGTTTTACTGGGCCGAGGAATTCGCGCTTGCCCCATGCCGGATCGATGTGAAGAAGGCTTACTTCCTTGCGACCGGGGAGCCGGTGAGCTTCCAATCCAGGGGGGAACGGATCTGCTTCACGGGATTGCCGAAAAATGTTCCTGACCCGCTCGATACCGTGATCGTGCTGGAATACGAGGGAGAACCCGAGTCCCTCGAATCCTTCAGGAAGCTCGAGGAAGGGTGCGGTCACGAGGAAGTGCGCTCACGAGACCCGTTGAAAAGCGACAGCCCTCCTCCGGGACTGGATCCCCGAGGAAGTATTGTACGTGGGTAAAGGGAACAGCTGCACGGAGTCGGGCCGGATTGACGGGGAAGCCTCAAAGCGCCACACGAATCCTGGCCGTGCCGGATACGTGAGGGTGTAGGTTGTCGATATTACTATCCCCGATCGTGCAAATGCCGCGCAACTTCGACCACCGGAGCGAGCCTACCCCTGGATCGCCGTACGGGTAGACCCACCAGACCCTAAAGGTCTCTTAAGACCTTTAGGGTCTGAGACCCAGCTCGAATGCCCCGGCCTCGGATAGGTGTTTTGCCCACAGGACATTTCTACTATTGGGATCAGTTTCCCGCCTTGAGGGAGATGGGACAGAGGATGTACGACAGGTTGCATGAGCATCTGGAAAGAATCGGGAAGGTGTGTGCTCCCGATTTGGTGGATACGATGGAAAAGGCTCAACAAGCCGGAGAATTCTTTCGTCAGCAGGACATAGACTTCCTCCTCATCTTTCCCTTCGGATATACGCCTGGCATGTGTGTGCTCCCGGCCGTGGAACGGGTAGACGTTCCCATACGCATTCTCAACGCACACGAGGATAGCTCCTACGATTACAGAATGGCGGATACGACCACCTATCTTCATCACGAAGGGGTGTGCTGTGTTCCCGAATACTCGGCGGGGTTGGTGGCGATGGGCAGAAAATTCATGGTTCGCACGGGGCCGTTCAACTCCAAGCGATTGTGGGACGAGGTCGGGGCGGATTGCCGGGGAGCCGCTGCCGCGCGTTCTTTTCGCTCGATGAACGTGGGTCTGATCGGCGAGACCTACACAAACATGGTGGACATGTCGATGGATGAGCATCGCCTCCTCCGAGCCACAGGCAAGCTGCTTATCCATCCGGAGGTTGAGGAAATAGAGGAAGCGTGCCATCGCGTCACGCAGGAGCAATTGGAGGATATGTACCGCGAGTTGCGCCGGATGTACGACGTGGATGAAACGGTAACCAACGAGGATCTGAAGTTCTCTGCGCAGTTGGCAGTGGCCTACGAGGAGGTGATTCGGAAGCACGACATCTACGCCTTTGGATACTATTGGTGGGGTATGAAGGAGCGAATCACGCAGCTGCGCGCTCAGTCGGCCCTTGCGGTTTCCCGCCTGACTGCTCTAGGCCGGCCGGGCGTAACCGAAGGGGACGTGAAGACCGCTATGGCGATGAAAATCCTTGACTTATTGGGTGCGGGAGGGATGTTCCTGGAATTTTTCTCGATGGACTTCGATGAGAATTTCATCCTCATGGGGCACGACGGACCGGGCAATATCAATGTCTGCGAGGGGAAACCGAGGCTGCAGCACCTGGATGTCCATCACGGCAAGTCCGGTCACGGGGTTGGGATTGATTTCGATGTAAAGCAAGGACCCGTAACGCTGTTGAACCTGACCCAGTTCGACGCGGGCAAACCGTTCAAGCTGGTCTATACAATCGCTGAGGTAATCCCGGGTGAGACGCTCAATATCGGCAATCCGAACTGTCGGGTTCGGGTGGACCGCCCGATTCACGAATTTATGGATCGCTGGTGTCAGCAGGGGCCATCTCACCATGTGGCGCTCGGTATCGGAGATCGAGGCGAGGCAATCGAAACGTTTGCAGAAGCGATGAAGTTCGAGATCGTGCGCATCTGAGCGTGGAAGCAACGTTTTTTTGCCCGGTTTCATCGCGTTCCCACGCTCCCGCGTGGGAACGCAGCCTTGACGCTTTGCGTGAACAACGGGACATAAGACTCTATGTAGACATTCCTATGGAGGCCGTCAGAACGAGACTAAAATACCCATCTAAGCTCTTCTCTATGTTGAACCATCCATCTACTGGAATCCCGTATAGTGGATTCCAAACACGACCCCATGCATCTTAGCTTCAAATAACTTATTGTTACTTATGGAGCTGTTATATCTATAGCCCACATCAAAGAGATAATTCTTCGCCCTGAAAAGAAGCTTTGCGGAAGCAGAAATACTTTTCCCTTTTAAGACTAATTTATCGCTTTTCGCAATATCGTAAAAACATTCAATAGAGGTAAGTGGTAAATAAAAAGCCTCTGTCGCTAACGAGATGGTTTCTTCCGTAATTTCTATGTGATTTACCATACCGAATCCCAGCATCTCGGCTTTAAAACGGGGACGTAACGTTCCATATTTTTGATCTTCCACATAGCAACCATCTGGGCCACCGTGGAGGCTTATACTATCCTTAAACCTGGAAGATATTAGTGCCAGGTCAAAATAATCCATGGTCTTATATTGAATCAACACATTATGAGCAGAGAAATAAGACTCCACGTCATGGATAACTGTATTGTCCAGTTTCCTATATCCATCCGAACCTATTGGCGATGGTAAGAATATTTCTAAGAAGTCAATTCCTGGGGAGTAGTACTGATAACATAGGGATAAATTCTTGTACCTGATTTTCAAAAAACGCCCTAATAGAGCAGAATCTGGAAATTTGAAATCAGTGGCGATATCCAGGTTATGATACGCACTTTTTTCCCATTGCGTCAGATATTTGGATTGAATATTCAGTCGGTTGTACCATGCATCGACGCCAATTTCTACTTCGGGAATTTCTGTGCCGAAGGACTGGGTTTGAAAAGATAGAAATGAGACCAGAATTACTGATAATTTAAGCCACATTATTATGTTCCTTTCTGAGGCAGGCCAAACCATCTGGCCTGCCTCAAGGTGCACCAAAAAAACTCAAAAGGCCGCGAACCCGCCGAGCGCTGAACAGTTGCGTAGTGTTCCAGCGTCCAGAAAAGAGACGCGGTTCTCGTGAAGTACCCTCTTCAGCGCGAAAGAAGCCCCAAAAGCCTAAGTTGTCGCAGTTGCTCCGATTGTAGTTTCTTTCCAGGTCCATCTACTATGAAATCGCTATGATGGGAAAGGGGGCTAGCCCCGATCTGCAGCGGCGTGGTTTTCCGTATGCGATGAATTTGTATTGCTAGTCAGGACCTGGTTCAGACTCAGCCAAGTCTATGGTCTGCAAATCCAGTCTATCCCCCTTACGTATGCCAATTACAACGACTTCCTCCTCAAACATCGGCTTCACAATGTCGCTCATTAGTCCTCGTGGGACGGCAATCTTGTGCGCAATGCCCCCTGAATCGACAACCTCAATTACGCCTTCCTTTTGCTTTGTTGCGTCCGCCTCGAGAAGAACGCCCCGGATCTCAACATGTACGGGTTCTGTCTGAAGTTGTGGTGTATGCGTGCCTTTTCGCAAGCGCTCGCGCAGCACTTTTCTGGGAGTGGTAAGAGCAACAATACGTTCTTCTTGATGTGCCCCAGCGGTGAATCCAACGATTCTGATATCATCTCCATCGGGAGACAATCGCTCGACGAGGCCAATGAAGTTATGTCTGTAAGATTCATCTGGTATCGATTCTTCAAGGGCGACCAGGTTGCCGTCATTGATCATCTCTATCCCGGCCAGAAGCTCTTTCATTGTGTCGGCAGAGAAGTCCACCATTCCAGGCAATTCCAGTTGAGTGCTCTTGCCTAGTCTGAGCGTCACCGCGAAGCTCGCGGCGCGTGGAACTGAAAGGTACAATTCCAAGCTTTGGGCGAGATCCTTCATGCGGCGCCCGGCCTCTCGAAATGCTCGCCCCAGTCTGCGCTCCGCAGTGCGATAGAGAAGTGTCTCAAGGTCCTTTACGCGTTGAACGAAGACCTCGCTTCTCGCGATACCGAATCCTACCGCATTTCCTTCAAGGGTCATTTGAAATTCGTCGGGAGCGAGAGTTATGCCTCTCACCTTGAGATGCCGGTGGAAGTACACATCCTCCAGAAGATCGCGGAGTTCGTCAGCTATTTCAGCGGGGGGGTTCCCTGCGAGGGCGGCGGCAATCAATTGCTCTGCCACGCGGATGTCCCCACTCTCCATTGCGAGCGTTGCAGCACTGCGGAAGAGCACAGACCGAGATGGTTCAAGTGAGATCTCGCCTGCGACCTTCCACGCTGCCTCTGACTCATGGCGCAGCGCCTCCCGAGTAAGCACGATGTGCTCGTCTGTGCATCCGGCCCGCTTGGCAGCTTCGGCGAGATCAGCCAATGCCATTGCTTTGTGATGGAGTTCGTTTATTTCTTGCATCGCTCTACCATCTTTGTTGTCGGACCACCAAATTCCACTACGACTATTACGGCAGACAGGACGCCATCGGAGACCTTTGTTTGATTGATCTTCTGCCTCACACGTGATTCTACTTGGGCCCTGTCACCGTTTCGGATTCCGGATACTTCGAGCCTGGTCAAATCCTGAAAAAGTGGGCCTTGAGCCTCTTTCTGGCCAAGCCAGAAATCAAAGCCTGTCTTCTTCTTAGACCGCTCAACGACCTCCAGTCCACACTCCTCAACAAGTAGAGCGGCTATGCAATATGCACCGTGCTCAGTAGCATATTGATCGTCATTCCACCAGCGCCTGGCTTGATCTGTGGGGGGTATCCAGTCAATATTGGCCGACATGTCGTACTCGCCATTTACGGCCATTTCTGTCGGGCTGGAGTGCCCGCAATCGTCAAGGCACACCGAGGCCGCGTCGGCAATCGATCTACCGGTGGCGGGCGGGATGCCTGCCCGTCCGGACGCCAAACTAGCGAGTGCAATGCGCATAGGATTTGACTGCGGGTCCAATAGACTCATGTATCTATCATCCTAGTTTAGCGGACGGGCTGACAGGTGCCCGGCGGTTTCTATGGGCATCCAGTTGAGCCCGATGTTAGTTGAGCCAGATGCACGCTATTCCATCATCTCAAGTGTGAAGGCAACAAGCCAAAAAATGCTGAAAACAAAATAGATTCCTCTTAATGCCCATTTAGCGGGGCCATATCTATAATCAGGCATCCCAGGCATCCGAGACAAACCTTGATAACCAAGTATGATTTCTAGTTGGGCTACACGCCTAAAAAAATGGCCCGACATGTAAGCGTGGCTCTCGGTAGTAATCCAAAGGCAGAAAGCGATGAAAGACGTCCCCAGTTTACCGAATTTGAGGAGAGTTCCTGAAGGAGGATGTTCCCCATAGAAAAAGACGACACATGCTGTCATAGCGGCGAGAAAAACAGAGATCTGTCCAAATTGAATCAGAGTACAATGTTTGCAGTAATCCATACTTCTGTCATACTCATCCTTCGCTTGTTTCTTAGCATCGACATCACATAGATTATTGCGGACGGCTTCCTGGGATGTTTGTTCGTCATCTTGATGTGGCATTGGTACTCCACAGAATGGGCGACTAATTATTGATCACATGGTTTTTCAGACAACATCCCAGCAGCCATTTTCTTCCACATCGCCACTCACAGGAAGGGGAGGGATAGGTGCTCTGATATAGTTCTGTTAGGGAGCAACCTGGCACAATCGAGCATATCACGTGGTTCCCATGTAACACTGCGGCTATCCTTTCGTGCCAATGCGAATTCACCGGGCTCTTGTCACCCCGCCCACTTCGGTTCGGTAACGCCCTTTCTCTGTGTTGTCGATCTGGGCATGGAAAGGGACGTAGCAGGCGCTACCTATTCTGGCATCAAGGTCGTCCTCATTTGCTGTTTGCGAAAAACATAACACATTGTGTTTCTGTTGTCAAGGAGAAAATGATCTAAATATCATTTCAGGAAAATCCTAAAATGATTCTTGTTTTAGAATCATTCTCATCCAAGCCTTGACTGCTTTCGGATAAGGGGTGCCCGACGAGTATGCCCAGTACCGGTGTGTGGGGGGCAGCCCAATTTCGCACACCATGGAAGCCAATTCCTCGCGATTTCGTGTGGGAAATAGCGGGCGTGTGGTTCCCCCTCTCGTTCCCGCGCTTTGCGCCGGGAAGCTTCCGATTCGGAGTTCTTCCGGGAAAAGCTCGTCTGCGATTTGCACGGAGTCCCGTTGGGGATGGGCAACAAAAAGAGCCGCCTTGGCACAAGGCGGCTCTTTCTTTGTGTAATTACTCAGATGTGCCCCCGGCAGGGCCGCGCTCGAATGATCGGCTATGGCTCGTCGAATAGATCCCAATGATCATTCACATAGTCCATGATTCCATCCGCTGGAGGGCGAACGCGCAGCTCCAGCGCTGCCCTTCAACTGGTTGTCATGAATCTCCGCTTTCGTCGGTCGTTCCAAATCCGGCGAGCAGCGTTTCGTGCAGCTCGTGCACCTGTTCCGACGGCGGCTTCTTCCTTGTCTCACGCCTCCGCGGAGGTCGGTTCGCCCTCTCCCCAGACGCGGGCGAGGGTGGCCTGGATCTTCTTCTCGAAGCGCGCGATGAGCTCGCGGTTGGCGGCGACCAGTGCCTGCTCGGCTTCGATCTCGGCGACGATGGCTTGCTGGGTGGGGAGGGGCGGTAGGGGAAACAGCAGGGACTTCAAGCTGTCCTGCGAAATGTTGGTTATGTTGGCACGATTGGAGAG
>JAZDJA010000155.1:0-16007 GCA_043804415.1 Candidatus Latescibacterota bacterium
TCTTCGTGTTCGATAAACAGGTCCCCATCAAAACCCGCCTCGCTCATGATCTGGAAGAGTTTCGGCCAGTCGATCACCCCATAGCCCGGAAGCCGATAGCGCCACCAGCCGTCGCCATACATGCCGACATGCCCCAGGCGATCGTGGAGGATCTCCGTGTCCTTGGCGTGCATCAGCACGATCCGCGACGCGAATTTTCGGGCCGCAGCCAGATAGTCCACGCCCTGCCATACCAGATGGGAAGGATCGTATTCCAGCCCAAAGTTCTCCTCGTCGAGCGCAGACAGGATTTTCTCCCACAGCTCGGGGGTGGCCGCCATATTCATGCCGCCCGGAAAGGGAAAGCCGTGCGGGCAGTTTTCAAATACGATCGTGACCCCGGCATCTTTGGCCTGCTCGAGCAAGGGCCGGTATACCTTGACGAGCAGCGACAGATTGTCCTCGATACTGCAGGTGCCGTTATAACCGGAAACATTGCTCACATACCGCGCGCCGATGCGCGGGCAAAGATCGATCAGATCCCGCAGGGCCTGCTGGGCCTCGGCGGCCTGGGTTGCGTCGGCACTCAGAGGATTGACCGCGGTGCCCAGGGCCAGCACGGGAAACCCCAGCTCCTCCCGATAGCGCGTGATCAACGCCATCTGCGCGCTGCATTCGGCCGGTGCATCGCCCGCAGCAAGCTCCAATGCCGCAAACCCGTTGTCCACGCCAAACTGCAGGACATCCTGATCCAACGTATGGCTGATGAATCCTACTCTCATGGGAAATCTCCTTTCATGCGGTTTGTGCCAACCTCTCTCCTGCCTGGCTCCCTGCCAAAGCAAAGAGAAGATACAACGCGAGAAAGCCGACCTTGGGTGTGGGGTCTTCCAGTGACGTCATCCCAAACATGCGTTCGCCTTCTATCCATCCCGGCCATAGTCCAGGGCGAACATCTGGAAGGTCTCCAGCGTGGGAGCCACAAACTCCAGCCAGCCATCCGCAAACTCATAGGGCCACGCGCGCTCCCCGGGCAGCAGAAGGAGCTTGGCCACGCCGCGTTGGCCCACGCTTACCCGCACGCGGATATCGCGAACCGGGATGTTGGGCAGCTCGTGCTGGAAGTTGACGAGGCTGATGAGGGTGCGCCGGTTTTCGGGTTGATGAAAGATCGTCATTTCCACCGACTTGGGCGCGGAGGCCTGGGCCGAGAAGGGACCGGCCAGAAACCTGACCAGGTTGGCGAAGCTGTCGCGATGGATCTCGGCTCGCTCCAGGGATGCTGCGGCGTAGAGGGCGGTGCCCCGGCCGTAGTGATTCAGTACCACGGCGGGGTGGTCCGTTCGGATACCCGGGGGATTGCTGTGGATCGACACAAAGCGACGGTGTTCGGCCGGATCGGTATAGGGCAGCACGATCCGACCCAGCACCCGGGCCCCGGGCGCGGCCCGCACGATCATCTGGGCCTGATCCATCCCGAGCGGCCAGTGGGCCGAGTACCCCGAAAAGAGATCTTCACCCTCATCGGTGGGCGCGATGTAGGTGAACGACTCCTGGGTCCGTCCGACATAGGAAACCCCAAACACGTCCGCCAGCAGAAAATCGGGGTGGCGCACCCCGTCAGGAGTTGCCAGCGACGTGTCCTCGCTGGCGTAAAGCGCGCCGCCGCCCGCCACGTAGCCGCGGAAGGCATCCGCCTCCTCTGGGTCGAGGACCAACACATTGGGCAGCACCACCAGCCGGTGGCGGGCCAGGTCAGCCAGATTGGCCCTCGAGATGACGCCATAGGGAATGTGGTTCTCGATGAGGGTTTTGGCAACGCTCAGCACCCCCTCGATGTGGGGCAGCCGGGTCGAAAGATGGGGATCGTCCACCGCCTTGCCCCTGTCCGCGGGGTCGTATTTGGACTCCGTGCTCAGATAGATCGCGACGTCCTGGCACAGGGACCCGCCCAGGTAGCGCTCGTAGGCCTTGCTTTCGTCGAAAACGGAACGCATCACCTGACAGGCAGCGGGGTTGAGCGTTCCCACCGGATCGATGGCGTCGATAAAAAGAAAGGCCCCGGCGTCCGCCAGGCACGCGGATACTTTGGCCCGGAGCAGCTCCCCGGACTTCCTGGCTGTGTGGTTGGACAGGTTCGTGCTGAAGCTGGTCATAAACTCAAAGGGCAGGTGAGGGCTGAGATTGTGGAACAGCTTGCGCACCACCGATCCCTGAAGGGCATCGCCGTAAAAGTCGCCGCCCAGGTAGTCGTTGGCGGCCGCAAGGCTGTCGGTGACCCCGAAGCGCCAGCCGTGCATATAGGTGGAGCCCTGGTGCTGAACGCTCACGCCCGGGGCCGTACGCCGGATGGTGTGGGTGAGATGCCGGGCAAACGCCAGCAGCCATTCTTCGCGCTTGCGCTGAAAGCTCACCCATAGCGGATCTTCCCAGTCCACCACCCTGGGAAGCGCTCCGCCAACCTCCGCGGCAAAGCGGCGCTGGCAATACGGGCAGTAGCAGACATTGGGCCAGAACGTCATATCCAGGAAGATGCCCTCAAAGCGGAACCGGCTGCACAACTCTTCCACGTGGGCGGCGGCATAGTCGCGATAGGGGGAGTTGGGACAGCACACACTGTAGCGCCGGTGATCTCCGTGGGCCTCGCCATTTGCCTGGATGATGCTCCAGTCGGGGTTCCTGCGACTGGCGTAGTCGTCGAAAATGAGGCTGTAGTAGGCGACCACGTCCACGCCTCTCCGATGAAAACCGTCGATCACCTCGCCAAAGACGTTCCGTCCGTGGAGCGAGGCGTGCGGGTGACCCACCTCGGTGGGATAGTAGCAATGGCCCACGTGCGAGTGGGCATAGACCATTGCGGCCGTGGGATCCGACAGACAGACCGTCTCCACATACTTTTCCGGATCGAATTCGGAAAGGAAACGCTCGTCCCAGTCGGCGATGTGCATGTCCACGAGGTTCCGCCTATAGGAATTTCCGTACCACGGTTCCTGCATGTGCTCCTCCGCTGATCGCTAATCAATGGGATCGCCCACTACCCCACACCCACTTGCGGAGGTGAGGGAAAGCACGGGCATCAACAAGGCAGAACGTCATGCAAGGCCCTCGATCTCCTGGCGGGCAATGCGGGCCCAAGTATCGAGGCGGTCAGGATGGTACTCGACGGTGTACGTGTCCTTGAGGATCATCTCCAACACACAACCCCGTGCGATGTCCAGCGTCCTCCGGATGTACCTACGAATCGCATCTGAATCGAAGCCGCCAACTATCATGGCCGGGTGGGGCTTCCATGAGAAGATACAGCGGTCGCTCAACCGTTCTGCCGCGACTTGAATGTCACACCAAGGGCTGACGGACACGCGGCGCAACCGGGGGATGTTCTCCAGCATGTCGAACTTGGTCGTGTATGACTCACAGCAACCGTAGGCATTCAGGCCAAAGTGCTCCAGTATGCGCACCTGGTAATCGAGTAAGAATTCCTTGTGTTGGACCGGCCCCACCAGTGCCATCTCCTGGGCCACGCCAAAACCCCACAGATCACACAGGCGAACATGCTGGCCGTCAAAGTCGGGCGCCGGCAGCTCGCGACTATAGCCGACACCGCCGGAATCGTTGTAGTGTCCCCGGTTGTTCAGAGTGAGATAGCCGTGATCCTCTAAATACTTGGCCTCTTGAAAGACCGCATCGGCGACAAAACTCATCAGTTCATGTAGCCACTCAGGACGGTCGTGCATGTCCATCATCAACTGCTCAATTCCGCGTAAGCCGGCTGCCACGCCGATTAGGTCAGCGAGCGGCGGCATGCAGTCGACCCGAACTGCCAGTGAATCGCCGAAGATCTCGCACAGAGCGTCGCAAACCCTCTGTGTGGCGGCTTCATCTACCGCCACAGTTGGGCGAGTCACCTTTTTGATGTCGTTGGGATCCAGGATCGCGGCGTCCGCTTTCCATGCGCCCTTGTCCTGCGATGGCCTGCGAATCGTGCCATGGAGTCCCCATCTGCCGTGGTAAATAACCAGGGGCACCATGAGCTCTGGCTCGATGACAAAGTCGTCCGGGAAGTGCGCATCCCGGTAGATTAGATGGCGCAGATACCACTCCTGGTTTTTCCAAAAGGGATCCTGAACCTGCATCTGGTCTTCAGGGAGGACCTCCTCCCAGGCGTTCTCGGGAAAGAGGAGCACCAGAGGCCTTCCTGGTTTCAGGGCGTTGTGCCGGTACCACTGTTCTCTTTTTTCTGTTTGTTCAGGTTCCTGGGCGATAGTCAGCACCTTCTCGGCCAGGTCGCGCAGATAGGCTCGTTCCTTCGCGCTGAGAGGGCCAGGCTCGGCTCCATGGGCGAAGTCCAGAAGGTACCCGGCAGTCGGGTGACGCATGATACTAGCTGCTGGCACTGGGGCCTCCTTTGATGAGCGATAATTGGGCACGATGATGCACCAGTTTATCCAGAGAGGACGACCGGTTGATGTTACTAAGAGGGTGTTTTAAAAGTCTTGAGAAGGGCTTGGATCTGATGTAGATTAGGGGGTATGAATAGAAAACCATTCCCCAGCGATCTGAGAGCATATCTGAAAACGTGCTGAGCCGCCAGATCGAAGACCGAAAAACACGAAGAACCACCGAATCCCCAAGAGAATCCGGCCTTCTCGATGTGCTTCGACATACTTCGGTATTGGACATGCAGACTTACAAAACTGATTCTCGATAAGCCTGTGCTCCTCGTCGAGCAATTCGGGAATCTCTCGAGCTTCGTCGATGAGAACGGATTAGTCTTTGGGGTTGATCCGGTCAAGCCCCTTTCCGCACCTTCCTCCCGGATGATTCCTGAGTTTCCGACCAGCCTGCGGCATTTACAGGCGAGCAAAAGATCGTAGACCACGGAATTTGGGAACAGGGTTCGGAGGAGAATGGATTTTCCGGACCGGCGAGGCCCTCACAGGAAATATCAATGGTAGATGAGATGATCGAAATCCAGTATTTGAGCATACATAGCTATCCCGCGCACGGTACCGTCCACACAGCGACCTCGAGGGCCGGGAGTTCGAGCTCCAGCTCGATCCTGCCGTCCGGGAGCACCCTCCCAGCGGGGGACGTCGATCCGTCCTGGCGGCAAAGAGTCCCACGCTGGGGATTCCCTCGCCCGAGGACCGTCGGATCAAGGACGACGCAGGCTCTGCGCGCCCGGTTCTCCGTCTCCGCGACGGTGACCCCGAGTCCCTGAGGGGAGGTGTACACATAGGCAATCACATCCTTTACCTGCAACCCCACGTTGTCCCTGAATCTGCCGTGCGCGATGAAATCCGCGGTCTGCTTTCGGAGCTTCGCCAGTTGGGCAACACGCGCGCCGAACTCAGGATAGACCTCGAGCGACTGCTCGGCCATCGACGTCGTGAACGCGACGAGGAATCCCTGGGCGAAGGCCCGGTTCAGCTCTACCGGCTGGTGGTCGATCACCCAGCAGAGCATCGCCTCCGGGATCGTGTAGCGCATCACTTGGGACGCCGCGGCGGACCATCCCCAGTACCAGGAGACGTTGATCTCCTGCGACTGAAAAACGTCGCAATTCTCTCCGATGACATAGGCCTCCAGATCCCGACTTCGAACCATCCGCGCCGCCTCCGCCGACCACTCGACTGCGGCTTCGTAGGTATCGCTCGGAGAAACATGACCATGATGCTCCGCGAAGCACGGGTTGCAGTCGAACGCCTGGTCGATGAAGAGTGACGTGAACCCCAACTCCATCGTCGCCTTCGTGATCGCCATCGCTCGCTCTCGGAAACCGGGGGATCTCTGGCAGAGCACTCTCCCCTCGCGTCCCAGGTAGCCCGTATTGAAGGAGACATGTCGAGCGGTGCACGTTGACCAGTCCTCGATGACCGGCGAGCCGTAACTGGTGCGCTGAACCTGGTCATCGCCGATCTTCCGGTAAAGCGAGGAGTTTCCGCGGATCAGTCGATAGTTCACCAGGGTCGACACATTGCAGCCGGTCCGCCTTGCCTCCGCCAGACCGGCACGGAGGTCATCGATGCTCTGGGAGGGATCGAACTCCTCCCAGAAGTCGCCATCGTCGGGACGCAGGTAAACGCCCGCAATCGGGTCCCAGATGCAGAGGTCGCTCACCCCGTACTTCATGCCGTCGGCAGCGAGTTTCGGAATATCCTCGAAGCGATGAATCGGAACGCCGTCGAAGGTGCGGATCTGAATGGTCTGGAAGCCGATGCTCTCCCTGAGGCGCTTCGGGGCCTGGGGAGCTTTCCACCAGCCGTCCATCCACTCGCGAAACCGGTCTGCGGTGGCATGCCAGTCACCCGAGTGGACGCCGATGCCGATCACGGGGGATCGCCACGTTTCGCCCGGAGGGATGAAAGGGAAGTGCACCCAGGAGAAGCTGCCGAGGAAGCCGTTCGGCTCCGGGTCGAGGTTCTCGATTGACACCCCGCCGAGACTGGGCCGCTCCTGGTAACAGATATACGATATCCCGCCATCTTCCCCGGACAGGTCGAAGAACGGGAGCATCATCCCCGCGTAGTTGTTGAAAGAGCGCCGGTGTGACCCCATCAGATTGTAGGCGAACGTCTCGGGATCCGAGGGGTACGGCTTGGCCGGGCATGTGCCCCAGAGGGCTTTGTCATCCGTTCGCGTCCAGACCGCGAGCCAGGGGAAGCGCACCTCGTGGACCCGATCGGCGCACCCGTTGGCAATCTCGATGCCAAACCGCGCCTCGGACTTGCCCGGTGGAAGTTCCACGGTCACGGTGGCGGATATGGGCATCGGGCCGTCCATCGCCCGAAGCGCCGGGTAGCGGATTGTCAGGCGTCCCGGCTCAGAGGCGATCTCCGGCGGATCGGCTTCGTGGGAGTCGGCATGGCGGGACATCCAGATCTCGCTGGGACACACGACGCGGAAGAAACGTCCGTGCGCCGAATCGGCGACGTTCCGTCGACCGGTGGCCAGATCGTCCATCTCCATCAGGCTTCCGGTCTGTTTGTCGAACACAAAGCGGACCAAGCCGTTTTCCAGGGATATTATGCTCATTGTCATTCCTCATTCTTTGGCCTCATCATTTGTGGGGTCTCGAACACCGAGCGTGTCCAGACGTGGTCTCCAAGACGGCGTCGGTCCAGTTTGGGAGCAACCAGACAGAATTGTATCCTTTCCAGTGATAAGCGTATCCAAAGTCCGTATGCCCAACACCTAAGCACACCGAACACACCGACAAGGCCGGCTTTTCTTCGGGGCGGGGTCCGTGTTTTTCGGCGTTCAAATTGGCAGTCCAGCACCTTTTCAGAAACGCTATGAGGCCATGGTCGATAGTGCGGGATCACCCGATGTCAGCCTGACCCAATAGTTCGCATCATCGGGCTCGAGCTCGATACAGACGCAGTCCGTCTCCAAGCGGAGCGTTTTGTCGCAAACTTTCCTCCACGCCTTTCCGTTCGTTTCGACCAAGCAGGCGGCGACGGTCTCCTTCCGCCCGTGAAGCTTCAACGTACCCAAACGATCCATCTTCACAAAAACCTCTGCGGCATCCCGGATATCCAACCCGTCTTTTGAGAAGGCCATGAGCAGTGCCCCGGGTTCGCCGACGAGCACCTTTCTCTCCTTGTCACTGACCGCCCCCCGGCACTCCACCATAAGCAGTTTGCCCGCAGAAAGATGTGCCATTCCGAAGTGGTCCGCGAAATAACCCTCCACCGCGGGGGGTTCGATCAGCAGCTCGCCCGCGGAGGTCTTGATCCTCCCGGATTCCACACACGCGATCATAGTCACTCCGGAGAGCAGGGCGATGAGGTCATGATACGCCCCGCCGGCCGGCTTGACCGTCTGGTCCTCCCGCACACAGCAGCCCAGCTCGTCGTCCCAGCGTTCGCCGGCCCATCTCTTGTTGTTGTTCCAGAGCCTTGCCTGTCTGGTCCAGGACCAGGGAACGAAGCCGGCCCCACCGACCTTAAAGGCCTTGTGAAAAAGTTCGACCAGCCGACCGCGCTGTTTTCTGTCGCCTTCAAGAGAGCTGTCCTGATTCATCCATACCTCTTGAAACACGCACGGCTTGCCCAGTTTCTCCACGGAGTCCGGGATCTCAAAACCATGGAAGCAATCCCAATCCGCCAGTGCGGCGTCCAATATTCCTCTGTCCCTGCCCACCGTGATCGGGTGACGGTCCCCGCTCTCGGACAACGCAGCCCGAAGTTCCCTTACCCAATCGTCCAGGTACGGCTTGAGAAAGGGACCCCCAGGCTCGTTCCACAGGTCCCAGCTTATTCCCGGCACGTCCGCGTATCGCCGGCCAAGAATCTTCAGAAACGCCGCCTGCATCTCCACCCTTCGCGGGTCCGCGCATGGTTCAAACACCTCTATCCATCCCCTCGGATCCCCCATCTCGATCGGGACGAGCGTAAAAAGGTCCCCTCCGTACACGATTCCGTACTTCTGAGAAAGCTGGATGAAAGCGTCGAAGATTCGGAGGCTCCGTTCCGAGGGCAGCGGATCCGAGTCGGCCATCTCGAAATACTCCGGCAGGGGCTCGTGGTTCGCGTACTTGAAATAATCTCGAAACCACTTGCTGTGGTGATAGTGCGGACGCAGATAGTTTATGCCCATCCCGCTCATCTGCTTCAAATCCGAGGCAATGCGGTGGACATTGGGTTTCAGCCACATCAGCTCGCCGATCGTGGACTCGTAGTAGTTCACCCCCGTAAACACGGAATCACCCTCGCCAATCTCAAAATACTCCCCCCTTACCCGGACGGAAGGGCCGCTCTTCAATACCTTCTCGTCCCACACCACGAAGCCGTTGGTGGTTCTTCCGACCAGAAGCCCGTCGTCATAGAGTCGAGCCTCGACCGTGTACAGATCCGAGGAGAAACTCTTCGGATGCCACTCGAATCGAACGGTTTCTTCCTTGCCGCCTTCGATCACGAGATCCTTCGCCATTCGCAGAATCTCTCCGTTCTCCGCGGAGAGGACGATCGCGAGCGTCGCTCTCTTAGGTCCAAGGGAGAAATTGGCGGTCTGGATCGAGAGCCGGACCTTCTCGCCCTGGCGATAGCATGCATAATCCGGGTGAAGCTCCCAGGCCATCAGAGGCGAGGCAAGTTGTCTCACCACAGCCCTCAGGAACGGTTCCGCGCCCTCCCATGCGGGATTCAGAGGGTGCGCCTCGTCCGTATTTCCAATCAGGCACCACCTGCTTCCGGTCCGCCAGTTCCGCGCGATCAGGACGCTCGAAGCGATTGTCCGCCCATACCGGTCCACTCCCCGGGCAACCACCTCGAACCCCCTCTCCGGAATCCGCTCCGGGAAGACATGGCCTGCGGGCGGATCAGGAGACGGACGCCCGTCGCTCGTGGTCACCGTGAGGCCGAAGGCCGCTCCCGCCCTCCCGAGGCGCGAAGGGCAGCCGGGAAGCAGCTCGGCGTCAAACACAAAATCCGCAGGCGGGTTTTCCGGCTCGTAGGTTTTGATGCCCAGCTCCGCGAGAAACCGGGTATACGGATCGTGCTCCTGCGCTTTCCACACACCCTCCGTCTTCTCCATCGGTTTCCAGAACGGTCTCCCGCCGGTGGTCAAAAGCGAGCCCCCGTCCTCCACATAGTCTTTCAGCGTCCGGAACTCCCCGGAGAGAAATCCTCCGGCGCTGAAGCACTCGCCATAGGGGAGGATGATCAGATCAAGGAATTCGGGCCGGATTAGGGAAAAAGCGGACATCTCCTGCTGGTCGAGAAAGACGACGTGGTGTTCCCTCTCCAGGATGGATTTCATCCACTCCGGGGTGAGGTCTCGCGGGATAGAGGAGGCGGGGAACCCCTCTTCACGGAAGATGCCGATCCTGAGCTTCCCTGCGCTCTCCTGGAGTCTTCTCTTCTTCACGTCAATCGCATACACGGTCGGTTCCTCCCCTCCACCAGATGGTTTCTCGCGATTCGTTCAACCTCGTTCCCGTAACGCTCATGGCCCACTTCGGAAAGCGGAACGGCCAGAGTGAACCTGTCCGTCCTACCGCAAACTTCCTGGGGATCATCCCAAAGGGTTTTGCGCGGGCGGTGTTGGCAGGTCCAGCCGGAACGGATGTACCCGCTGCTTGAGTTCTGATAACAATCCACCCGCATTCCCTCACACGCCGGCATACTTTTCCCGTGCGATGATAAAGGATTGGAGCTCGGGAAACTTGCTCAACCGGACGAAAAAATCACAGTAACCCGCAACTCGGACAACGAGATGTTGGTACTTCTCGGGTTCCTTCATGGCGGCCTCGAGCATTTCCGGACTCACGGCGGACAACTGCACCTGGATTCCGCCCATCGTAAAGTAGGTCTGGATAAGCGAACGGATGGTATCAAGGGAATCTTGGCTACGGAGCAGGCTCGACTGAAACTCCAGAAGGAGGGAACCGCCGTTTGCCATTCGTGAAGTATCGATCTTGGAAGCAGAGCGAAGGACGGCAGTGGGTCCGGCCATCCCGCACCCCTGCATCGGACCCATGGAGTGGGACAGCGCTTCACCCCTTCTGCGTCCGTCGGCAGAGGCGGCCATTTCCTTCCCGCTCCATACATGGCTTGTGAAACTCCACAGGCCGAGGATAAAGGGTCCTCCGCGGATGTTCGTATACCTATCCAATTCTGCCTGGAGCAGGCGGATCATGCTGACGGCCAGCTCATCCACTGTATCGTCATCGTTTCCATAGTGGGGAAAGGTCTTCTTGATGCGCAGGCGCAGCTCCTCCTGGCCATCCCAATTCCTTTTCAGTATTTCGATCAACGCTCGAACCGGCAGCTCCCGGTCCTCGAAACACAACTTGCGAAGGACGGCAAGGGAGTCCGCGCACGTACCAATGCCAAAGCCTTGGAAGCCGCTCGAGTTATACAGCGCTCCGCCTTCCGTAAAATCGAGACCCTTTTCGATGCACCCGCCGATGAGGGCTGACATAAGCGGACGCGGCATCATCTGGCGCTTGACGACCTCTCCCCGGTTGGAGGCAATGACCTTTTCGCGAACCATGTGCCGCAGTTGCCCGTGAAAGGCTTTCCAGAGATCCTCGAAACGCTCCCATAGAACCGGGTCGCCCGTCTGTGGACCGGATTGCTTGCCGGTGTCCAGGGTGCAGCCGTTCCCCAATGCCAGCTCGAGACACATCGGGATACAGAAGTATCCGGGCCAGGACGCCGGCCGGGAATAGGCCTTGCCGCAGATTGTCGGCTCGTGGCATCCTATTATGCCGTAATCCCTCGCGTCCTCCGGGGGGATTCCATAGGAGGAGAGAGCCGACACCATCTGCTCATCGTTGTAGAATTGCGGCATATAGCTTCCGAGACACATGGTCTGGAGGACGTACGCGATGACGTCCTTTGGCATCCGTTGGTGGACGCGGATCGCCACAGAGGGCCCAACCGTTGCCATATCTCTCACCGCCCGGAGGATGATCCAGCTCATCTGGTTTACCCCATCCCTGCCGTCTGGTGTGAGACCCCCGACCGTGACGGTCTGGGCGTGCATGATGTCGCCACGCACGTTCTCGTAGATCTTGATCCAGAGGCATTCCATGAGTTCCTGTGCACCGTTCGCGTCCGTTCGCCCGGCTTCCAGGTCTGCTACATAGAATGGGTTGAGATACTGATCCAGTCTCCCGAGAGCGAAACCGCAATTATCGCACTCCAGATACACGGCAATATGAGTCAACCATACAGACTGGATCGCCTCCTGTAGGGTCTCTGCCGGGTGCGCCGGGACCTTCCGGCAGATCCGGGCCAGTTCCTCAAGCTCCGCTCTCCTGGTGGGCGACGACTCGCGGGCGGCCATGTGCAGACATTCATCCGCATACCTTTCGGCAAGCCGGATGGTCGCCCGGCAGGCGATGATCATACTGCGCAACGTGATGACCTGTTCAGCCTGATTGGGGCGGGCCTCATCCAGTTCAGCAAGACCTTTCTCACAGCGCTCGATGATGGACAGGATTCCGAGATTGACCACCGTAGCGTAATCGGCTATCATGTACCCCGGCTCAGCCGATCCATGATCGATTGCCTCGTCTATTTCCGGCCAGCCGGAGACCGTGCGGCATCCGATCACAAGCTCATCGGGGGCTATGTGAACCGGAACCCTTTCACAAACAGCCTCCAGGAGCAAAGCGATCTGCAACTTCCGGGGCAGCGTCCTGTTCTCGTGGAGAACATCCCTGGACCATTCTGCACGCTCCTCCGTCCTCGGACAGAAATCCCCCTCCCATGCCCGCTTCAAGAGTCGTCCTACACGTTCTGACACCGGGCTGGATGGATCGCGAGCGGTCGTTTTCTCGGTCGCGGTCGCCGGTTCAACGCTCATAATCATGTGCTCTACGCTCCTTGTTTGGTGCGGAGTGCTGCGACAAGCTCATCGAAGCCGATTCTCCGCGATCTGGTGGTTGATCATGGCCTGCGTAATAGCCCGGAACGGCGCCCCTGTCGGACACAGCCCCGGCATATCGCCCTCCGGAAAGAGGATGATGTCAGACCGGCTCACCTGATACCCGCGTATCTGAGCCAGCGGTGCGTCGTCGGTGATGTAATCCACCACATAGATATCACCCGAAGCCAACTGGAACCACGCAGTATAGCCTTCATCCCGATGCACGCACCGATCCCAGTCCAGGATGATCGTGCGCCCTGGGTAATAGTCCCGCATGTACCAAGGCAATTGCTCGCCTCGCTCCTGCGCAAGGCGCGCGGGAATATCCTCCGGCATCGGCCTCCGCGGAACCAGCTGATCCAGGCGCTCGAACCTCGCCGCATCCTGGGTCATCACGTGCATGGCGAGCATCTCATTGGGCATGGTGCACCGATAGGTCACACACACCTCGCCCGAGCGCAACAACCCCACGGCTGGACGGCCCGTGCAGCCCACCATCCAGGTATCGAACGGCCCTGCCCAGGTGCGTCCACCATCCTTCGATATTACCTTCACGGCCCCGCTGGGCACCCGCCGCTTCTCACAGACGCTGTTTCTGGCAAATCCCACCAGCGTACCGTCGTCCAGCTCGACGTAACCCACTTCATCAGGTTCAACCGCTTCCGTCATCGGCAGGAACACGGGCTCAGACCAGGTGCGTCCGCCGTCGCCAGACCGCTGCACGAACTGAGTGAAAAGGTCCGGGGAAGTCAGTTCAGCCAGACCCACGAGGAGGTCGCCGTCTCTCAGTTGAACTATGGACGGCACAAGGCCCTCCAGAAGGTCGGGTTTCTCCGGCCCCAGCCAGGTAACTCCGCTGTCATAGCTCCGCCAGATCCAGTTCGTCCACCTGTTGTCTAGGAGGAGAAGGTCCACGATGGCAAACAGCGAGCCGTCCTGTAGACAGATCACCCGTGGGCAATTGATCCCCGACCCGAGCTTCCCATCCTCCGTCAGCCGCGACCGTGTCTCCTCATATCCAGCCAGGGAGTCCTCCTCCAACCAGGGACGCATAAGGTCCACAGCCTCGGCCGAATTCACGACCTCAGCGATAATCTGCCGGTCCGTCCAGGTGCGCCCTTCGTCAAAGCTGCGGCGGACGACCATCCGCGAAAACGGATAGAACGAATGCCCCATACACTCTCGGTACACGCAAACCATCGTGCCGTCCGGGCACATGGCTATGTCCGGGAAGCAAGCATACACATGATCGTCCCGCGAAACAGTGAATTTCAGCATAGTGGTCTCCCAGTTAGTGCAGCTTAGTTACAAGTCGCGTAGTTCCGCCTCGTTATTACGTTTTTTCCGCCTGAATCTCCAGATCTAGCCCATCCTGGGCTGCTCAGATGGAAGAGGAGAGCGCCGATGCTTCATGGTCTGTTTGCAGCGCCCCGGCGATGGGGCCACGGCTTCCACCTGAATTTCCACGTCGGGATGTACATCTGGGCGCGGCGTCGCGCGTCCAGGCGACAGGCCAGGCCCTCGCGCATGAGTTGTGCTCCCGAAAGGATGCCCAGCTCGCCCTGGGAGTGCGACGCCATGTGATAAGACGCCTTGGGGTCCAACCCCTTGAGGACGGGCGCGGAACGTATCATCGGGGCTGTTGCAGCGGAAGCAGAAGCCTGATGAATTGGGAAATCTACACTACTGTCCTTTCGCAATATTCCCTGAAAAGCCTCACATAGATCTTATAGTTCTCCAGAGAAACCCCGGGGGGCGTCTGGTGGTCTACGGAGGGAATATACCCGCCGGATTTCATCACAGGGAGAATTCTCTCAAACTCCGCGCGCATGGCCTTCTCCCCGTGCGGCATCACCATTTTGTCGTATCCGCCCATCATGAGAAATGCCGGGTATTCTTCACGGATCTTTACGATATCAACACCAGCCTGTCTCTCCAGCGGGTAGGCCCCTTCGATTCCTGCTTCTTCCATCCATGGGATCATTGTGGTGATGTCCCCGTCGCTGTCGATCAAGACCTTTACTCCCTGCTGTTTTATGTATGGAATGACTCTCTTGTAGTAGGGCAGCAGGAACTCCCGGAAGATTTCGTAGGAGAGCATGGGGCCGTGATTGTAGAACATGTCCTCCCCGATTCCCACCATATCTGGCTTAAAGATCGGAAAGAGGGCTTCTATCGCACGGATATTGAAGTCAGCCAGTTCGCTGTTGATCCGATGCATCAGTTGGGGGCAATCGTAGAACGCGAAAAAATGGCCTTCGATCCCAAAAAGCTCCCGCGGAAACCAGAAGAATCCATCCAGCGAGAGCCCGACGATGATTTCTCACCTGTCATGCTGTGCTTTCAAGTCCAGCGCAGCCTTCACCAAACTCTCAATGCTCTCATCCCCAAAAAGAAAGGGCCTTATCCTCTCATACGAATCCTCATCCGTGATGAGCGCACTGGCGTTCACCGGTGAGCGTGGCAGTTTGCCCGAAATCACAATGGCCGCGATCATGACCAGATTATCGAGACCGAAATACTCCAATGACTCGTCAATGGTTATATCGTCCCTCAAACCTTCTGCCTTCCATCGGTCAAAGGTCTTGTCCCACCAGGCTGCCCATTCAAGCATGGGCAGCCTGTCGTCAGCCTTTTCAAAATGCAGTGTCCTATGAAATCGTTCTCTCTGCGTCATACTGCTATTCCTCCGATTATGCAGCGTCGCTTCAGGAATCGCCGTCTTTCCGGGGTAAGCATCTTCGCGAGGCGTTTGTCCTTTAGATCGTGGCTGTATGCCATCTTTCCCTCCTTTTCTCCGGGAACTCAGATCCTTACAGGACCCTGTGACAACTGCCCTGACACAGCAGGCGCACCAGAGACAGCCGGCAATGACAGGCTCCATCCGGAAAGATCGTGGGGGTAGCGTTGAACGGTTTGACTTCTGCTGTTCTGACGATCCTCCTGTGGTTATCCTCCCGGAGGTTCCCTTAATCTCCGAGAGGATGGGCGAGACTTCCTATTGACGCGTCAGGATGTACACCTGGGCGCAGCATCGCCCGTCCAGGCGACACACCAAGCCCTCGCGCATGAGTTGTGCTCCCGAGAGGACGCCCAGTTCGCCCTGAGAGTGCGACGCCAGCTGATAGGACGCCTCAGGGTCCAACCCGTTCAGGACGGCGCGGAAGGTATCATCGGGGCTGTTGAACCGGAAGCAGAAGACAGAGAGGGTTTCCGCCTCGGGAGAGCGGTACGCATAGACCTCCCAGTTGGTCGCCTCCGGCACATCCGGCTCCAGCACCACCGCCAGCTCGGCCAGGACGTAGCGGTCGCCGTGCAGGGCGGCTCGAAGGCGCTTGTAAGTGGCCATGCAGCGCTTCATCTCCTCGTATAATTCCGGCGACAATCCATCCAGTTTGCAGTTAAAGCCGCCCATCATGCGGGAAAAGACCCGCCAGCGGAGGTGTTCCTCATCTCTGTAGGGTCCGGCGAAAATCAGCAGCGGGGCAAACTGCGGGTAGATGGAGCCGATCCCCGCCACCTTGCTGCTTTTGGCCATTGTGTTTTCTCCTCCTAGGATGATTCTCAGAATCGATTCCTTCTAGATGGTTCCTGTTGACCAGTCAAAGAAGCCCTTGTCCTGCTCCCGCAGATACGGCTTTGCTGCC
>JAZDJA010000156.1:0-18110 GCA_043804415.1 Candidatus Latescibacterota bacterium
CCCCGTGAGTCCACGTTCCTGCAATTGCCGGAACAGCTCTCCCCACGTGGCTTCACTCTCGGTGTGCGCGATCTCTACCGCGAGGATCTCCCGATGTCCACTTTTGGAGATCCCCTTGACAATGAGCACCCCTTTGGTCACCACTGCGCCACCGTCTCGAACATACTCGTAGTGTGCATCCACCATCAGATATGGATACGACTCCGTCAAAGGACGATTACGCCACGCATCAATCTGATCATCCAGATCCGCACACACCGAGGAGACAAACGACTTGGAGAACCCGATCCCACACAGCGCTTCGGTGATGTCCTTCACCTTCCGAGTGGACACCCCCGACAGATACGACTCCTGGAGAACCAACACCAATGCCTTCTCATTCCGTTGATACCGAGCAAACAGCTCCGTGTGAAACCATCCTTCTCGATCCTGAGGGACGGCCAACTCAATCCGACCTACTCGCGTCTTGAGCGTCCGTGACGTATACCCATTCCGATATCCCTGACGACCTTCCGTGCGTGCATAGCGCGCTGCCTGGAGAAACTCCGTGAGCTCCCGTGACAGATACTCCTGGCAAAATCCCTGGATGACGCCCTGCAAAAATCCCGCGTCATCCAACAAAGAGGCTTGCGCTTCCACGAATGTTTGTGTATCTTTCGTTCCGGTCATCGTCTCCTCCAAGGTAAAAGGTGATTAAGGTGATTGGGATGTCTCCTTAATATACCACTCTTTCCTCGGAATGACGATGACCTTTTTCCGTCTCAACCCTTTTTACAGAAATATACGGACTCTATCCGTTCCTTCGGTTCTTTCAGATTTTTTCGGTGTTTTCTTCCGTGTTATTCAGTGTTCAATAGGTCTTGTCTTTTCAGGATTATACATAGATTCCTACGGAAGCTTCTTTGTCCAGTTGAGGTGTTCCCTTTGGGAAGCTGCGCCTCAGCCGCCGCGTCCCTGAGCGCAGGCAAGCCTGCGCACACCCTAGGCATCAGTGCCTCTTCAGCGATTGGTGAGTAAGAAGGACAATCCCATGCCAAGCCCCCCAACCGTATCCGTGTTGCTTCCCATCTACCAGGCGGCCAAGACGATGGACCAGGCGCTATCCAGCCTGGTGCGCCAGACGTTTGAGGATTTCGAGGTGATCGCCGTGGACGACGGGTCCAAGGACGAGAGCCCCCAACTCCTTCGAAACTGGGCAGGGCGGGACGGACGGATCCAACCGGTCTTCCCCGGCAGGCAGGGATTGATAGGGGCATTAAACACCGGACTGGCGAGGGCACAAGGGGAGTTTGTGGCGCGGATGGATGCGGACGATGTGTCGCATCCGAGGCGGCTGGCGCTTCAGGTGGCGCTGATGCGGGCGCATCCGGAGGTCAGTGTGGCGTCCTGTCTGGTGCGGAGTTTTCCCAGACCCCGTGTCCGGGAGGGATTTCGGATCTATGAGGCGTGGCTCAACAGTCTGGTCACGCACGAGGACATCGCGCGGGAGCTTTTCATCGAGAGCCCGCTTGCCCATCCCTCGACCATGATGCGGCGTGCCGAACTGGTCCGGATGGGAGGGTATGAGGATCGGGGCTGGCCGGAGGATTACGATCTCTGGCTGCGATATGCGCTTGCAGGAAAGCGGTTTGCCAAGGTGCCGGAGGTGCTCTATCTCTGGCGGGAGCATCCTGGCCGTCTGTCGCGGACGGATGGCCGGTACTCGGTGGAGCGTTTCCTGGAGGCCAAGGCGTACTATCTGGCCAGGGGGCCGCTGCGCGGAAGAGAGGGGATTGTGCTTTGGGGAGCGGGACAGACCGGACGGCGGCTCTCCAAACACCTGGTACGGGAAGGCGTGCACATCGGTTGCTTTGTGGACGTGGATTTCAGGAAGATCGGACATACGTTGCGGGGGATCCCCATCATCGCACCCGACGAACTGTCAGCCTGCAGGGAAGGCAGGCGGTTCCTCCTGGCTGCCGTGTCCTCCCGGGGCGCGCGGGCGATGATCCGGAATTGGGCTGAGGAGCAGGGATGGGAAGAGGGAGGGGATTTTCTCTGCGTGGCGTGAAGGAGCGCGAAACGTAAGACGCATGAGTGAAACGTGAAACGTGAAACGTGACGCATGCGAGAAAGATGGCTTGCCTGCTGAGAGCTTCTCTGACCTACTGGCCTGAAGCCTCTGGCATTTTCGCAAAGTGCGGTGGGCAGCCATCCCTCGGACTCCCTTTCGGGCACGCTCTGCCGGATCCGTGACATCCGTTTGTATCCGTGTCCCATTGCCTCTGGGTTTTCCTTCTTCGCGCGGTGAATTCGTCAGAGGAGCACGCATCCTCCTACGACAAAGCGGGAGTCGGTTTTCTCAGCACAAAGTGGATCCGGTCGGAATCCTCCGAGCCCGGGAGGAAGGTGAACTCGTCGTACATGTGGAGCATCTCCAGGGGAGAGGCCTCGATTGCCGAGATGATTTCGCTCACGCGGAAGATGCGCTGCCGATGGGTTTCCGTCCATCGTTCCGATTGGCCGTCGAAACGGATCCGAAACTCGTTGATCTGCATCCGGTCCTTGGGGCGATAGAAGCTGTGGCGCGTGTAGGAAAAACCGTCCCCGTGTTCGCACTCTGTAAAATCCCGAAAATATTTGAGCGAGTTGGTCTCGGTGCAGATATCGAAAATGAACAAACCGCCTGAAGTCAGGAGATTGGCTACACCCACGAGGGCGGATCGGACGTCCTCGATGGAGCAGAGGTAGTTGAAGCTATCATAGAGACACAGCACGACGTTGTAGGTGGGCGTGCCCGCTGTCGTCCGCAGGTCCCTCTCAAAAAACGTTACCGCGGCATCGGAGGAGGCTGCCTTTTCCCGCGCCACACGCAGCATCTCCGGGGCGGAATCGGCTCCGGCCACGTCGTGCCCGCGTGCGTCCAGCTCGAGCGTAAGGGTTCCGGTCCCGCATGCCAGATCGAGGATCTTTGGATTCTGAAAGTCAAGCGATCCCAGAATGTCCTCCAGAAAGAGGGTCCATTCCTGATAGGTCACATGGCGCATCACGAAGTCGTAGATTTTGGCCAACGCTCCGTAAGGCGTGCAGATTGTTTTTGTTCGTTTCCAGGGCGCTTTGGCCATAGGTACCGGTGATTCTCAGAAGGGGACCGGTGTATCCTGAGTTGCTGTCAAAAAGCACTCGCAGAGATGAGACACCGATCAACCCCTATGAAAAAAGCCAGCGGAAACTGGCTTTTGGGGAAGACGGTCTATTGGGTTGGGTCGTCCAGAACCTGGTAAAACTCCTGGGTTTCCCTTTTGGGGACGCTTCTCCCCGGGATCTGGAGGACTTCGATCTTCAGGGGATGATCCCGAAACTGGATGGCGATCTGCTGTCCCACATGCACTTCTTTGCCCGGTTTGGCCCGCGCCCCGGATAGCAGCACGATGCCGTTGTCGCAGGCGCGTTTGGCCAGAGAGCGGTGTTTTAGAAGGCCGCAGCGACTCAGATAGAGATCTATGCGCATGGCTGATAGTAAGATCCATTAGGGGTCATTCGAGCCGGATATCCACGTAGATCTTTGCCCGTTCTTCTTCGATCAGCTCGTCGAAGACCTCTTTGAGTTTCTGCTGGCGGGCGAGGTTTTCCAGGAGTCCGCGGTTGTTCTCCAAGGTGATCGCCCCCCCCTTCTCCCGCTCGTTAAGGCGGATCAGGTGGTACCCGGAAGCACTGTGGATGGGCTCGGAGACCTGACCGGCTTCCAGCTGATTTACAACGGGCGCAAAGTCCTTCGGGAGCTCCGAAAGGAGAATCCATCCCAGGTCTCCTCCCTCCGATGCCGTGCTTGCATCTTCCGAAAAGGTGCGGGCCAATTCGGAAAAATCCGCTCCTGAAAGGATTTCTTCGCGAAGTCCGGCGACTATCTCCAGCGCCTGCTGTTCGTCCTCTTTCGTTATCTTTGCGGTTAGCAGAATGTGGCGGGCGTGAACCTGGTCGCCTTGGCGCTCCTCCACGCGGATGATGTGATAACCCAGTCGGGTTTTGACAAGTTCGCTGATCTGGTCGGGCTCGAGCTGGAAGGCCGCGCTCTCAAATTCGGGGAGCATCATTCCCCGCCCAAAAAAACCCAGATCGCCTCCTCGCTGGGCCGATCCGGGATCCTTGGAATGTGCGCGGGCAAGGGCTTCAAAATCCTCCCCGGCGTCGGCTCTTTTCAGGATTTCCCGTGCTTTTGCAAGGGCCTCCTGATCCACCGGGCGGATCAGAATATGGCTGATGTGCACACGCGCCGGTTGGACGGGTAGGCTGTCTTTGTGCGTCTGGTAGAAGGCCTCCACTTCCCGCCCGGAGACGGTGACGCCCTGAATCAGGGACGCGAGCATTTCCTGCTTCATGAGGTAGTTGCGGATTTCTTTCCGAAAGCGCTTTTTCAGGTCGCGCTCGGTAACGCCGCCCTGTTGCAGTTGGCGCTGGTATTCCTCCTCAGAGCCCACCTGTTCCCGGATGCGCCTCAACTGCTCCTGCAGCACCTCGTCAATGTCCTTCTGTTTGACCACCACGCTGTCGTTCTTGGCTTTGGCCAGGAGGATCTGATCCGCGACCATACCCTCCAGGATTTCTCTTTCCAGCGCAGCGACCTTTTCCTGATCGTTCTCGGAAGCGCGCCCTTGCTTGAACAGCTCCATCCGAACGTTTTCCTTCAGCTCGGAGAGCAGGATGATCTCATCGTTTACCACAGCCACAATGCGGTCCAACACCTCTTCCTGCGCGTAGCCCGGAGCCGGAGAGGCACAGAGCGCGAGCAATCCCAGAACAACCCATTTTGCTGTATTCATTGGTCGGCTTTCTCACACGAGCGCGGTTAAGGATGCACGGGCATTTCAACGGGCCGAAGGGGCTCCTGCCGCATTCCTGTCCTTGCCATGCCTTTTCTTTGGCTGCTTCCTGCTTTGCGGTGTGTTCATTCTCCGGTAGCAGAGGGGTGGGTTTCTTCCAGGCGCGTCAGGTGGACCTCGTGGGGGCTCTGGGCCCTAAGGGTTTGGAGGAGCCATTGTATGCGCTCCTGTTGATGGATCAAAGCGCACTTGCCCACAATGTCCGCCTTTACCGTATCGAATGCGCGAATGCTTCCCTCTCCTTTGGTGTCGAGCACTTCGATGATGTGGTACCCAAACTCCGTTTTCACGGGTTTGGAGAGAACGCCCACAGGAAGTGCTGAGGCGGCGTTCCAAAGGGGTTCGCCCGCGTTTGTTCTGGAGAAGTACCCGAGGTCCGCGCTGTCAATGGTGGCAGGATCAGTGGATTGCTCCTGAAGGACATGGTCAAATGCTTCTCCCGCGAGGATGCGTGTGCGGATGCGCTGGGCCTCTGCCCTGGTGGCCACGAGCACGTGGCGGGCCCAGATCTCATCCTCCTCCCGCGCGAACTCGTCCTGATGCTCGTTGTAGTATTGGAGCAGTTCGTCTTCTGTGGGAGCGTGGTTGTCGCCCAATTGCGCGATCAGTTCGCTGACCACCAAATCCACCTTGGAGCTTTCGATCAGGCGCTGGATCGGCTCTTCCCGATCTATACCGCGGCGCAGGGCCTCCTGATAGAGGAGTTGTTCCTCCATCCATCTTTCAACCATGCGCTTCTGACTGTCCAGGGAGAGAGAGCCCGCGACGTCATCGGGAACGACCGCCAAAAGCTCAGAAAGGGTCAGGGTTGCATCTCCTACCCGGGCAAGGACGACGCCCTGGGGTTGATCCTCGGTGGGTTGACAGCCAAGGGGCAAGAGCGCAAGGCCCATACCAAGGGCGAATACGCCCAGGAGGGCAACTGTTCCCCGGTGTGAGCGGCTTTCTTTGTTGTTTCGGAGCGAAGGCACTGGAATGGGCATAGGGGGTTTTGCCTTCATGGGGAGGGTTCTATTTCAAAAAGGGAGTTTCGCGAGGCTGGCTCGGACATGTTCGGCGGAACGGGCCAGGGCCTCTCGTTCCTGCGCAGTGAGGGAGATTTGGATGATTTCCTCCGCGCCGGCCCGGCCGAGTTTGACCGGAACTCCGAAGAAGAGGTCCCGGAGTCCGTATTCGCCCTGAAGATAGACCGCGCATGGGAGTACTCGTTTCCGGTCTCTCACGATGGATTCGATCATGGAAACCACCGCCGCGGAAGGCGCATAGTAGGCGCTTCCGGACTTGAGCAGACCGACGATTTCCGCGCCGCCGTTACGAGTTCTTTCGACGAGACGATCGAGCACTTCCCGGGGAAGCAGGTCGGGAAGCGGGATGCCGGCCACGGTGGAATAGCGGGGCAGGGGGACCATCGTGTCGCCATGTCCTCCCAGCACAAAGGCGGATACATCCCGCACGGAGACCTTCAGTTCCTGGGCGATGAAGCTTCCGAAGCGCGCGGCATCCAACACGCCGGCCATTCCAAGCACTCTTGGCGGATCGAAACCGGAAGTCTTGAGGGCCACGTAAGCCATCGCGTCCAGCGGATTGGAGACCACGATGAGAATGGCATCCGGGGCCACTTGAGAGACCCGCTCGGTGACGTCCCCAACGATTGCGGCATTTTTGGCCAACAGATCGTCGCGGCTCATTCCCTCTTTTCGCGGCAGTCCAGCGGTGATCACCACGATGTCGGAGTCCGCCGCCTGGTCATATTCATTGGATCCCACGATCTGGGCATCCCAGCCCCCGATGGGTGCCGACTCCATCATATCCAGGGCCTTGCCCTGGGGGATTCCTTCGAGAATGTCGATGAGGACGAGGTGATGGGCCAGGTTCTGTTCGGCCAGTCGCTGGACCGTGGTTGCACCCACGTTGCCAGCTCCGATGACGCTGATCTTCATGCGCTACTCTCCGAAACGCTGGACAAAAAGGCGACCGCGAATAGACGCAAATAAAGGCAAAAACATACCACAAGCTGACCGCGAATAGACGCGAATAAGGGCAAAACACACGACCAGCTCGATCGCGAATAAATGCGAATGCTGGCTTCTTTTGCTGTCAGCCGGAAGCAACTCTTATCGATTGAGGATTTGGAGGACGAAAACCGTTCTATTCCGCATCCGCATAGACACTGACGCGCTTTTTGGATCTTCCGAACGGTTCAAAGGTTACCCGGCCATCGATGAGTGCAAAGAGCGTATAGTCCCGTCCCAGGCCGACGTTCTCGCCCGGATGGATCTTGGTGCCATGCTGCCGCACCAGGATGTTCCCGGCGCGCACCACATGGCCGCCGAATTTCTTTACACCCAGACGCTGTCCCTGACTGTCTCTTCCGTTCCGCGAGCTTCCAACGCCTTTCTTATGAGCCATTTGTGGGTCTCCTTCGGGATACGTGTTCCCCGCATGATAGCATACCCGCTCCATCGGGAAAAAAGGGAAGGGTTGTGTATGAGTTCCTCCCCAACAAAGCGCAACCGGTTCCTGTCTTTTCCCATCGAGCTTGGGTTCGCTGCGGTGCAACCTCAATTAGGCTATGGCAAGATTTTCGATCAGCAGTTCCGTGTAGAGCTGCCGATGTCCTTGTTTTCGACGATACTTTTTGCGCCGTTTCATCTTGAAGACGATGATTGTCTTTTCTCTTCCGTGCGAGAGTACCTTCGCCTGTATGCTTGCGTTTGGGACCATAGGTTCCCCGATCATGATCTCCTCGCCCGAGGACACGAGCAGAATGTCGTTGATCTGGGTGGTTTGTCCCACCTCCAGGTTCAACTTGGGCACACAGATTCTATCCCCCTGCTGCACCCGCACCTGGGTTCCGGCTATTGAAGCAATTGCGTACATGTTTCCTCCTGTTGCGTGCTTCCGCTTTCTGTTCCGTTCTAATCACGACGCGTAATCCAGCCAATTGGACACTTCTCGGAAAAAGAGAAAAAGTCTCTAAATATAACCAGAAACCCGCTGTCTGTCAAGCCTTAAATTGATCGGTGATGTCCTCGCCGATCCTCGTCGAGAAGACGCGGTATTCCTCGGTGGGCAGATCGGGATCCTTCTTCAGATCGATTTTGATCTTGGCCGATTTCTGAAGCAGCTTGAGGCGAACACTATCCTCTTCCAAAAGGTAGTCCGCCACAGAGGGGTGCACGTAGAGGAGGAAATGTCTCTCCCGGGAATCCGCGCGTGCGCGGCGGAACCACCGCTCGATTTTGGTGACCGATGTATCCCGCCCCTGGACGCGGCCTATGCCATTGCACACAGGGCAAGGTTCGCTGTACGTGTAGAGCAGACTGGGGCGCACGCGCTGGCGGGTCATTTCCAGCAGGCCAAATTCGCTCAGGGTCGAGAAATTCATCTTTGAACGGTCGCGCCGGGTGGCTGCGTAAAGCTCATCCTCCACGCTCTTGCGGTTCTTGGCGATCGCCATATCGATAAAGTCCACGACGATGATGCCGCCGAGATCCCGAAGCCGAAGTTGGCGGGCGATCTCCCGGGCGGCCTCCATGTTGATCTTAAATACGGTCTCCTCCTGATTGTGCTTTCCCACGTAGCGGCCGGAGTTGACATCAATGGCCACGAGTGCCTCGGTGTGGTCTATGACCAGCGATCCGCCCCCCTTCAGATCGACCCTTCGGTTGTAAGCTTTCTCGATCTCTTTCTCGATCTGGAACGCGTCGAAGATCGGCGTTTTCTCATCGAAAAACTCGACCTTGGACTCCAGCCCCGGAGAGACGGATCTGACATACTGGAGGATCTGCTTGTAGTCCCGCTTGGAGTCGACTACCAGGCGGTCCACCTCTTCGTTAAAGAGATCCCGGATGAGACTGGAGGTGATGCCCATTTCCCGGTGGATCAGGGCCGGCGCCTTGGTGTTTTGAGAGGTCTTGAGTATTTTGTTCCAGAGGCGGACGAGATGCTTGATGTCGTTCTTGACCTCCGACTCCCCCTGGTCTTTGGCCACCGTTCGGACGATGACGCCGAAATGTTCCGGCTTGACTTCCGCGGTCAGCCTTTTCAGGCGTCGTTTTTCGGACCAGTCCTTGATCTTTCGGGAGACCCCAATGTGGTCGTCGTCGGGGATCAACACCGTAAAGCGGCCGGGCAGCGAAAGCTCGGAGGTCGCCCGTGGGCCTTTGGTGCTGATCGGTTCTTTGGTGATCTGAACCAGAATCTCCTGGTTGTTCTTCAATCGCTGCTGAATGGGCACGAATTTGCGGGGCGGACGGCGTTCCTCTTCGTCCTCATCCACTCCCTCAAAAAAACGTTCGTAGTTCGACACGGCCTCGGACACATCGCTGGCGTGCAAAAACGCGCTCTTCTCGGTGCCAATGTCGATGAACGCCGCCTGCATACCCGGCAGGACCGCGTTGACGATGCCTTTGTAGATGTTCCCGACCATCCGGTCGTTTTCCGGCCGTTCGACCAAAATTTCTACGAGATTACCGTCCTCCATGATGGCAATGCGTGTTTCATGCACTGCGATATTAAGGATAATTTCTGTACGCACAATGGGTTCTCCATGAATGAATGGTTCCCGCGAAGACACGGAGTATGCGGAGTCATGGGGGCTGCGCAAAACGAGTGGGATCCATTCGATATAGAACGAAGGATCGATCCCTTTCTCGTGCTTGCATCTGGCCTTCCCTGCCAAAGGATGCCCTTTGAATCCGGGAAAGTGGAGGAAAGGCAGTGCTTCAGCCTTACGCCACTTTGCGCGCTGCGTGCTCGGTGTCTTTGGGTTGCCATGGTACACTTCTTTCAAATGGCCTGCATAGGGTTGAGGGTGCTGCCGTTTCTTTCGATGGAGAGCTCCGTACGGATGATTCCAAGGGAAAGGATCCGATCGGAAGGCCAGCCCAGCAGATGCTCGAGAAGCTCAATAGGGCGGGGGCTGGATTGCTGGCCGAGCGTGATCATCATCCGAAGCGCATCCGGTGTGAGGGAGAGTTCCCGGACGCCGGAGCGGACATCCACCTCTTTGGTCCCTTTTGGGGTCGTTCGGCGCAGCATCACGCTTGAAGATGCCAGCAGGTCTTCGACGGCCCGGGTGAGATCCCCGTCGCCCGGAAGCGAGACCCGATACGTGGCTGCGTTGATGGCTGCGTTGAGCGCGGGCGTTTTTCCGAAAATGGGTTTGGCCTCCACGATCCGAATGCCCGGAGGAAGGACGTTGTTCAAGCTGGCCACAATATCCCAGGGATACGGTTCGGAAAGCTGCAGATCCACATACTCCGCAACGCTCTCCAAGCCCAAAGCCAGTGGCGGTCCAAATGCGGCTTTGGGATGCGGATGAAAGCCCTGCGAGTAAGCGATGGGAATTCGGGCCTGTCGGATGGCGCGGTCGAAGGCCCGCGTGACATCGAGATGCCCGATAAAGCGCATTTCTTCTTCCTTGGCATACCGAAGCCGCACCTTGGTCAGTGCCATAGAGGGGGCGGCTGCACTTCTTCGTTTCCTGACTTTTCGCCCGAATTGCCCTTCCGTACCGGCAGTGGCTCCCTCTCCCTCACTGGATTTTACCGTGGGGGCCGCCAGGGTCGCAGAGGATTCCGCGATCTTCTGTCTCTCCGCGTCCTGTGCGTTCTCCGGGTTTTCAGCGACAAAAGGGGTCTTCGCGAACTGCCGCTTGTATCCCAAATCTCGGATGCCGCATCCGGTACATGCGCCTGTTCGGCAATCCGGCGTGACCTCGGCGCGGGCGGCCTTCTCCCGTTCCCGAAGTAGAAAATCGGACCGGATGCCGGACTTGATGATCTCCCAGGGAAGTGGCGATCCCGGGATGCGCGGACCGAGTTCGTCCTCCAGCGCAATGCCGAGGTCATCGAGCGCGCTCGTCCAGCGTGAAAAATCAAAATGCTCGCTCCACTCGTCAAACTTCGCGCCCTTTTCCCAGGCCCGGTGGATCACGTGGCTGATCTTACGGTCGCCCCGGGCAAGGAGTGTTTCGATGCCGGTAACCTCCGGATCCCGCCATCTTAAATGCACGCTTTTTCTGGGGATGTGTTTGCTGAGGTACAGGCATTTGTCGCGGAGGGAGGAAATCGTGTCCTGGGGATCCCACTGAAAGGGCGTGTTCGGCTTCGGGGAGAAGGGCGATATGGAAACGTTGAGACTTTTTCCCCCGTTCCCGCGCGCGATGCGGGCCACCTTTCCAACCAGATCCACGATGCCGTCCAGGTCCGCATAGGTCTCGGTCGGCAATCCGATCATGAAATACAGCTTGATCAGATTCCAGCCCTTTTCGTACGCGATTTTTGCGGCGCCCAGAAGATCGTCTTCGGTTACCTTCTTGTTGATGACATCCCGCAGGCGCTGGGTGCCCGCCTCCGGTGCGAAGGTAAGGCCGCTTTTTCGAACCCGGCTTACGGCCTCGGCCAGTCCCACGGAGAAGGCGTCCGTTCGGAGGGAAGGCAGGGAGATGGCCACCCCTTCTGCGGCAAACTGGTCGTTGAGCTTTTCCACCAACGACGTGATCTCGCTGTAATCGGAGGTGGAAAGGGAGAGCAGGGAGAGTCCGTCCAATCCGGTGGCCGCAAGAGCAGCTTCCGCCTGAGCGGAGATATCGGCGACCGGGCGTTCCCGCACCGGACGGTATAGCATCCCCGCGCTGCAGAAACGGCATCCCCGGCTGCACCCGCGCATAATCTCGGTGGAGAGGTGATCGTGGGAGACGTCAATTAAGGGTACGATGGGTCTTGCGGGGTAATTTTCCGGCGAAAGGGTCGGGATGATTCGTGCCTGAACCGCAGTCGGGACGCCTTGCACTGTGGGGATTGTGCCGGAAAACGTGCCGTCTGAAGCATACGTGGCCTCATAGAACGCCGGCACATACATTCCCTGGATATGTGCGAGCGCGCGGAGCGTCTCGCGCCGCGTGCGCCCTGCCCCGCGACTCTCCTTGATCGTATCGATGATCTCCCCGATGGCCTCCTCTCCGTCTCCAACCAGAAAGGCATCGATAAAGGGAGACAGCGGCTCCGGGTTATACGCGCATGGGCCGCCGGCCAGGATCAGGGGCATCTTCTCCGTGCGCTTCACCGAGTGGAGCGGGATGCCCGCCAGATCGAGCATATTGAGGATGTTGGTATACGTGAGCTCATAGTGGAGCGTGAAGCCGATCGCGTCAAACTCCGTGAGCGGCCGGGTGGTCTCCAAAGAAAAGAGCGGGAGGTCCCGCTCTCTCAGCTTTGCCTCCATGTCCATCCACGGCGCGAAGACGCGCTCCGCCAAGGCATCGTCCCGCTTGTTGATGAGGTGATAGAGAATTCCAAAGCCCACGTAGGACTCCCCGATATCATACAGATCCGGGAAGGCCAGAACCATCTGAAAAGCGACGTCGTCGGGATTTTTTCGGATCACGTTCGGCTCGTTGCCCAGATATCGTCCAGGCTTGGTCACCAACGGGAGCAGTGCTTCCAACTCTTTTTTCATAAGGTTCCATTCCAAATTTCAGTTTTTTCATTCCGCCTTCCCCATGGTGTCCGCTGCCATCAAAAGCGCCCGCCTGTTTGTCTCCAGCAGACTCTGCCGGTGTGCGGGAAGCACGCGCCCAAGGCTGTGGGAGAGGGTGGAGAGGGAAACCAATCCGGTCATCCCGGCAACGGCTCCGAGCATAACCATATTGACGGTCTTTGGATTGCCGAGCTTTTCGGCCAGTTCGGTGGCCGCCACGAGAATGATATCCAGATCGTCCCGAGTGGGGGAGCCGCCAGAAGGCAAGTGATCCAGGAAGAGCTGGCCGCCGGGTCGCACCTGGCGCTCAAATCGCAGCAGGGAGGGTGCATTGAGCGCGATCAGGATATCGGGCGTCTCCACAATGGGGGAGGTGATCAGCCGGGTGGAGAGGACCACGGAAGCATGGGCGGTGCCGCCGCGCATCTCTGCGCCGTACGACGGGAAAAAAGTCACTTCCTTTCCCTCCGACATGGCCGCATGCGCCAGCAGGGTGGCCATAAACACAATCCCCTGGCCCCCGTGTCCGGAAATGAGCACCTTTGTCTCCGGCGATTTGTCCGTGTCGATGCCCATCATCCTTCCCTTCGCAAGCGTCCTGCTCCGTATTCACTCACTGGGTGATGCGGGATGGGAATGAGAGATCCCAGTACCCCCAAAAAACTACGTCTCTTTGAACACGCCAAGCGGATAGTAGGAGACCATCTCCTTTTCGATCCACTCCATGGCCTGCACGGGGCTCATGCGCCAGTTGGTCGGGCAGGTGGAAAGCACTTCGACCAGGCTGAATCCTGCGCCCTGCATTTGAAGCTCGATGGCTTTTCGGATGGCGCGCTTAGTGGTTCGCACATGCTGGGGCGTGGTCAGGGTCGTGCGCGTCAGATAGACCACACCGTCCAGGGAGCTTAACAGCTCGCATACGCGCAGAGGAAATCCATCCCGTTTGGTGTTCCGTCCGCCGGGCGTCGTGGAGGTCAGCTGTCCGGGCATCGTGGTGGGTGCCATCTGCCCCTGGGTCATGCCGTATACCGCGTTGTTGACAAAAATGGTGGTGAGGTTCTCACCCCGGCTGGCCGCATGGATGATTTCACCGGTTCCGATGGCGGCCAGATCCCCATCGCCTTGATAGGAAAGGACAATATGGTCGGGGAGTACGCGCTTGATCCCGGTGGCCACTGCGGGGCCTCTGCCGTGCGCCGGTCCAACCATGTCCCATTTGAAATGATCCTCCAGCCAGATGGCACAGCCCACCGGCGCCATGCCGATGGTGCGCTCCCGGATGCCGAGTTCATCCACCACTTCGGCGAGCAGACGGGCCACGATGCCGTGGCCGCATCCCGGGCAATAGCGGAAGGGGACATCCGACAGGCTCTCGGGACGCTGATACGTGCGCTCGCGCTTACGGGCTGAAGGAGGCATCGGGCTTTCGTTCGCTGCAGCAAGGTTCTTCTGTTTCTCAACCATGTGGGACCAACCCATTTCTTTTCAGGAGGCTGTAATAGGCTGTCTGCTCATCGATCAAACGGTACCGGCACCAAAAGGCGAATGGGGGACGGGCCGAAACGGCATGCCCGTTAGAGACATTCGCGGACCTTTGTCAGCACCTCTCCGACTGTGGGCACGCCCCCGCCCGATCTTCCGTGGAAATGGATCGGGCATCGTCCTTCTACAGCCAGCCGGACGTCCTCGACCATCTGGCCGTGATTCATCTCCACCACAAGGATGCATTTCACGTGCTGGGCGCGTGTTGCGATCGCTTCGCTGGGGAAGGGCCAGAGCGTGATGGGACGCAAGAGGCCGATCTTGAGGCCGTCTTCCCGTCCCTCGGCCACTGCGCCAAGACATACCCGTGCGCTGGTTCCGAAGGCCACCAGGAGTATTTCGGCGTCCTCCGTATCCGTGCACTCAAATCGCACTTCGTCCTCCCGGATCTGTGCATACGTGTTTTGAAGGACGATGTTGTGCGCTTCCAGTCTGCCCTCACCCAGACGCAGGGAACTGATCAGATTCATCGGGCGATTCTTCATGCCGCCCACCGCCCATGTTTTGGGGGGAAGCGCCGGAAAATCGGGTGGGTGCAGCGTGAGCGGTTCCATCATCTGTCCCAGGATGCCATCGGCGAGGACGAGGACAGGGATGCGGTACTGATCGGCCACATGAAAAGCGAGGAGGGTCAAATCGAACATTTCCTGCACGTTATACGGAGCGAGCACCAGGGTGTAATAGTCGCCGTGTCCGCCGCCCCGGGTGGCCTGAAAATAGTCGGATTGAGACGCGGAGATGTTTCCCAGACCCGGGCCGCCGCGCATCACGTTTACAATCACACACGGCAGTTGGCATCCGGCCATATACGAGATCCCCTCCTGTTTGAGGCTGATCCCCGGACCGGAGGACGACGTCATCGCGCGGGCGCCGGCAGCAGCGGCTCCAAAGACCATGCTGATGGCCGCAAGCTCGCTTTCGGACTGAATGAAGGTGCCGCCCACCTCATCCATTCGGCGCGCCATATACCCGGTCAATTCGTTTTGAGGCGTGATGGGGTACCCGAAATAATGGCGGCAGCCCGCGAAAATGGCGGCTTCGCCTACGGCTTCGTTGCCTTTCATCAGGATTTTTTCGGACATAGTTTTCTTTGGCAAAACAAAAGGGAAATCCAAGGCACGTTACCCGAATGTCGCATCAATTGGGTCTGACCCGGCTGATGGCGCTGCGCCGCTAAGTGATGGAGAGGGCCACGTCGGGGCACATCGCGGTGCAATTGAGGCATCCGGTGCATTGTGCGGGATCGCTGATGCGGACGGGATGAATTCCCTTGCTGTTTGGATCCAGGGAAAGAGAGAGCAGCTCGCGGGGACAATGGACAATGCAGAGACCACATCCCTTACAGCGTTCGATGTCTATTTTGAAGCGAACCATAGTGGTGTCCAAAGCGAGAAACGGTTGCCGCCTGTCAAACCACGGACGAAGCGTTCCGGGAAGATCGGATCACTCCCAAACTGCGATAGTATAACTAAATTTCCGTCCGTTGGCAAGCACTTTTTCCACTGAGCGGCGTTAAATCTTTGGGCCGGGCCTTGCCGGATGGGGGCAAATGCGCTTTGCGATCCTCTTCCAGAGTGGGCCATTCCTCAAAGAGGACGAACCCGGGGCAGGGGTGCACTGCCGGAAAATCCCACCTGCCGCTATCTGAGCAGCATCAGTTTTCGCACCCGTACCGATCCGCCGGCTTCGATCCGTGCCATATACAGGCCACTGCCGACCTCCCGGCCGGCATCGTCCTTCCCATCCCAGCGCACGGCATAGGTTCCCGCAGTGTGCTTCGCATCCACCAGCGTGCGCACTTGCTGTCCCAATACGTTGTAGAGGATCAGGCGCACTTTTTCGGTCGCGGGAACCTCAAAGCGGATCATCGTCGTACTATTGAACGGATTCGGATAGTTCGGGGAAAGGACCAGCGAACGGGGGAGCGCGGTCTCCTGATCAGGGACTGCGATCCCGGTGGTTCGGGCGGAGTACATGCTCAGGCCTTTGTCGGTGCCGACCCACAGGCGACCAGATGCATCCGCGAGCAGCAGCAGCACGTTGTTACTCACCAGCCCATGCTCCGTGGTCCATCGTTTCCAGTCGGAGCCGTCGAAGCTGTTCAGGCCATTATTCCCTCCGGCCCAGATGCGCCCGTACGGATCTTCCACCAGAACACAGATGCGTCCCATCTCCCAGTTCCGCCAAACTGTCCCATCGTACTGACTTACCCCCCCTCTGGATCCCACCCAAAGTTTGCCCTCCGCGTCCATCAACAAGGCATAAACCCAGCTACTGATCAGCCCGTCCTTCTCTGTCCAGAACCTCCACTCTGATCCGTCAAAGCAGCCTACACCGCCTCCCACACGAGCACCGGAAGGCCATAGTCCAATCCACACTCTCCCCAAGGCATCAGATACGAGTGCCTCGACATATTCTCCCACCAGGCCCTCATTCGAAGACCATGTTGTCCAATGTGTCCCATCGAATCGAGCCACTGCGGCATCTGTGCCGGAGGCAGAAAATGGCATTGTTCCGATCCACAGATTTCCGAAGGGATCTATATCCGAAACCCGAGCCGGACTGTGCGCCAGTGCCTGCAAGGTGGTCCACTGTTTCCATCCCCCATTCTGGAAGCGCATCAGTACGCCGTTTTCCAGTTGCGCCACCATGTTGCCGGAAGCATCCTGGAAAACCTCTATGGGCTGTTTGCCACTGAAATCCTGCCCCTCCCCCCTCCAGGTCGTCCAGCCCGAAGCACTAAAGCGACTTACACTGTCACTCATCCCCATCCACACGTTCCCCACGCCATCCAGTCGAAGTCCGAAGACCCCATCGCCCAGCAGTTCGTCCTTTCCCCACGAAGTCCACTCCAGACCGCGGAACCGAGTTACTTCATAGAAGGTCCCTGCCCATACATCCCCGTGCGCATCCGACAACAGCGTGGTAACCCTCGGATGAGTCAGCACTCTCTCAGCGCCCATGCTGATCCATGAAGACGGTTCGGTTGGGGGATCCGGAGAACAGGAGATGAGGTACTCCAGCGGTCTGCTCTCCATTCCATTCCCTGCTCCGTCCTCCGCATAGATCCGCACGACAAAGCGACTTATTCCTTGATAGGACCATGTGGCGTAGAATGCCTCCTCGTCGTCCTCCAATGCCACCGTATCCACCCATCCCGAATCCGTCATGGCCGCGTAAATTCGGGCCTCCATCCGGGCAATGGGACCCCCCTCCACAACAAAGGCTTTGGGTACCTCGATCGTTGCGGCGGCCCCGACTTCCACCACCCAAGGACGCACCAATGCGCGAAACACCTGCGGCGGGGTCTCATCTTCCCCGGTTGTCTCTACGTAGAACGTGTCCCTATGGACCGCAAAGTGTCCCATAATCTCAGTCTCGAAAAGGACCCGATGACCGGGCGGAATATCCGATGCGATGAGAAAACTTGTTCCAAGCTGTCGGACCCAAGCATCTTCCGTTTCGAAGACCATCCTGAATGAAGACACGTCCTCGGGAAGCTCGGAGATCGGCTGCAATTGTATCGTCTCCCCGGGGTTTGCGATGCCGTCCCCATTTCCGAAGCCCCGCATCGAATCCGTGCCTCCGTCAAGCACTGCAAGGCCCATCAAGGGAATCTGGGGTGAGAGGAGCGCCGCCTCCGCAGTCTCCATCCACACATTGCCGTCTTCATCCCTAATTTCCAGGTCAAATGCGGCGGTGTGTTGTCCTTGGAAGCCCTCAGTCACCTTGAAACTTACCATTCTCCAGCCCACCGCCGATCCCACAAGCAGCTGCCCGAAGTCTGCCACGGAATCGTCAATTGCCACATAGGGATCGTCTGTACTGAGCCTGCATTGAACCCCGCCCAGTACACGAGGTCCCGTGTTTCTCAAGATAATGCGTACGGTCACATGCTCTCCGGCCTCTATGATCCCATCTTTGTTTTCATCCTGAAAGTCCAGCCGATCCGTAACCACCATGGCCGGTCTGGGATGAACGTCCATCACGGCGGTCGTGCCTTCAAAATGGATGTTCCGCACCGAAATTCCCGTGGGATACCCCGCATTGGAGGTTGAGGCGGGATTAGTTTCCGGGCCGAAGGCCGTATAGCGCGCGCCATCGAACACATCCGTGGAATCCCCCAGGTTGCCATGATGCGCTGCCCGGTATGTCTCATCGTGCGCCCAGAAGTCCAGATTGTCCTTGCCGAAAACCGAATCGGGATCTGTGCCGGACGGATAG
>JAZDJA010000157.1:0-7676 GCA_043804415.1 Candidatus Latescibacterota bacterium
CTGGAACGAGTATCTGGTTGCGAGGCCGTACCACTGGCTTTCGGGACTGGAGAACCCGGAGACGGCCGCGGCAAAGCCGCTCTTTTTCGCTGTGGACCATCGGCGGCACCGAACCGCCGGGGTGGACCAGGAGGCCCCGATCCCTGCGATACTAGCGGCCGGCGGTAGGCTGACCGTGGATCTCCGGATTCCCACAGCTGCCCTTCCTGCGTGGCGTGGCATGTGTCTTGTGCACTGCCACGGGGACGTGGCGCTGGATATCAACGGCCATCCCGCGAGGGAGATTCGCTGGGGACACGAGGCCACCGGCGCCTTCCGTTCTGAGATATTCATGGAGTACGTGGATCAATACGGGGACAAGGAGGCGCGGCCCAAACCCGAGGACTGTCGCGTCTTTGGGGTGGATCCTTCCTGCCTCCGCCCCGGCCTAAATCCGGTTGCCCTGGTCAACACAGCTGCGGGAGACCTCGAGGTGGACCGTGTGAATCTGGCTTTGTGGTAACCCATCCCCTTTCCCCCGGAGAACCCTTTCGGCCAGGAAGATCCCAGGACGTACATTCCACAACGCTTTCGTGTCCGCATGACCCAGTCTGAACGTGTTGTGGCTCCAAATCCACAGAGAGAAACGGAGGATGAGATGGAGGCTCCTTTCAGGAGGACCGATCTTTTCGTATCCCCTAAGGGAAATGACAGCTGGTCCGGAAGTTTTTCCGAACCCAACGCAGAGGGGACGGACGGCCCGCTGGCAACAATAGGCAAAGCCAGAGATCGGGTGCGGGAACGGAAACTCTCCGGGAAGCTCTCCGGACCCGTTGCAGTATGGATTCGGGGAGGGCGCTATGCGATTTCCGAGCCCCTCCTCTTTGGGCCGGAGGACTCGGCGCCGGTGACCTACGCGGCCTATCCCGGCGAGCAGCCGATCGTGGATGGGGGCCGACCCATCACCGGGTGGCAGGTGGAAGAGGTCCATGGCATCCCATGCTGGGTCGCGGAGATACCGGAGGTGGCTGCGGGAACGTGGTATTTCCGCCAGTTGTTCGTGGACGGTAAAAGGCGCAGACGTTCGCGCCTGCCCAAAGAGGGGTTTTACTGGATGGAGAGCGTTCCCGAAACCCACCTTTCGTCCGAGTTATTCGAGGGATCGGATGCGTTTGTCTCTGCGCCCGGAGACATCCGCTCGTGGAAGAACCTCACGGATATCGAGATCGTGGCCCTTCACTGGTGGGTGGATGAGCGCATGCCGATTGTCTCCTTTGACGAGACCACCCGTCTGGTGCGTTCTTCCCGCAGGAGCATCTTTGCGCTCAGGGACGATCAGGGCAAGCAGTATGCGAGATACCGCGTGGAGCATGTGTTCGAGGCCCTGAGCGAGCCCGGCGAATGGTACCTGGACCGGGCCGCAGGAAAGGTCACCTATATCCCCATGCCGGGCGAGGATCCCGAAACTACCGAGGTGTTCGCACCCGTAGTCGAAAAGCTCCTCAAGCTGGCAGGTCAACCCGAGGCAGGCAGGTATGTTGAGTTTCTGAGGTTTGAGGGGCTATGCTTCAGGCACACGGATTGGCGCCAGCCCGGGGGCGGTTTTGATGCCGATACAGAGGGAGGCGCTCCCAAGGTGGATTATGCTTCGGCTCCGCAGGCCGCCAGCAATATCCCAGGAGTCCTCTTTCTGGAAGGGGCCCGTTACTGTTCCATCGAAAACTGTACCGTGGAACACATCGGAGGGTATGGCATTGAAATGGCGGGCGGCTGCATGGCCAATCGTCTCGTGGGCAATACGTTGTGCGATTTGGGCGCGGGTGGCATCAAATGGAACGGTTCCGACGCCCACGGGCCGGCTGCTTTGAGAACAGGAAACCACACCGTTACGGATAACCATATCTGCCAGGGGGGTCGCGTGTTCCACAGCGCGGTGGGCATTCTCTCCGTTCACTCATTTGGCAACGACATCTCCCATAACCACATCCACGATCTTTACTACACAGGAATTTCTTGCGGCTGGGTCTGGGGATACGGGCCAAGCGTCTCCAGAGATAACCTCATCGAGAAGAACCACATCCACGATCTGGGGCATGGGTTATTGAGCGATATGGGCGGCATCTACACCCTGGGTGTGCAGCCTGGCACGGTCATCAGGGGCAATGTCATTCACGATGTAGAGAAGCGCAACTATGGCGGCTGGGCGATCTATCCGGATGAGGGCAGCTCTCATATCCTAATCGAGCACAATGTGTGCTACAACACCAGCAGTCAGAGCTTCCATCAGCACTATGGGCGGGAAAACATCGTCCGCAACAACCTCTTCGCTTTCGGAAGGGAAGGCCAGGTGGCGCTTGGTCGTGGGGAAGCGCACCATTCCTTCACTTTTGAGAGGAACCTCGTCCTCACCGACGGCCAGCCGCTCTTTCTCGGCGGGTATGCGTATCGGCTGGAGGATCGCGGCTACTCCAGCGATCTCAACCTGTTCTGGGATGTATCCGGCGAATCCCTTGTCGAGGAAATGGCGGAGAGAAGAAAGCTCGGGTACGACCTCCACGCTATTATCGCCGATCCCGGATGCAGGGATCTGGATGCCTATGACTTTACGCTGCTTGCGGATTCACCGGCATTCGCTCTGGGTTTTCGCCCCATCGATGTTTCGGATGTGGGCCTCCGTCCGAAGAACGAGAGGGGGTAGATTGACGGAAGTCCAAATCTCCAAGGTACCATGAGAACCGCGCCGTCGCATGCAGCGTGAGTGATTGGCCCGCCCCGCGATCCAGATTCCCGCCATGCCACGGCCTTCTGCCGCGCTATGCGCGCGCGCAATGCACGCCGAGGACGATGGCACATCGAATTGCCTGAGAGAGGGAGAGGATATGCTCGACTGGGAAGAATGGAAACCGCTTATCGCAACGCATGCGGTTACCCGAACCCGAGCCGTGCCAACCGCCTGGGAGGGACTGGTTCTCGGCAATGCCGATATGGGCGCGGTGGTATTCGGACCCGCGCATAAGCTGTGCTTCCGTCTCACAAAAATGGACCTCTGGGATGCCAGGATGGACGGGGAGCATTACATGTCCCCCCGTCCTCTCTCGAAGTTCAAGGCGTTCATTTTCGAAGAATCCAGGAAGCTGGAGCCAGGCGGGTGTGTGGCCGGAGACCTAAACAGCTCCTGGGACCCTCCGGAACGGCTGTTTCCGTGCATGCGCACCGCCGCGGACGTTCTTGTCCGCGTGGCACAATATGCCGGGTTTCCGCTCAGTATGACGCAGCAGCTGCAGATGGAGGACGGGCTGCTGGTGGCCGAGTATCCCGTGGGCTGGTGGCACGAGAGGCCGAAGATCCGGCTCCGGGCGTTCGTTTCCTGGCAGCACAATGTGCTGGCGCTGAAACTCGAACTGCCGCCAGAAGGACAGCAACACGCGATCGTTTCATTGTTCCGTGATGCGTACGGGGGACGGTCGTGGGAAGTCCTGTCCGGCGGAGGGCCGATGGAGGAGAAAAACGGCATGCCCAACTCGCTGCGCGATCCGCGCGTGGATGCGCTGCCCCCCAGTGAACTTACGATGGAGGGCAGTTCGGCGACGCTAAGCCAGACCATCCCGGGGGATGCGCACTGTCCTGAGCGCGGGTTTGCGGTGGCTGCGGTATGCGCTGAGGGCATTCCATTTATCATGGAACCCAGCGGCCAGGCGGTATTGGAGGCATTTGGCCGGGACACGGCGACGGTCTTCGTCAGTGTGGCCAGCGAGATGGAAGGACCCGATCCGATGGGCCGCGCGAAGAGACTGGCGGAAGAAGCGGCTGTTCAGGGATGGGAATCGCTCTACGCAGAGCACGCGGCATCGTGGAAACAATTCTGGATGCGTTCGGCCGTTCAGTTGGAGGATGAGGCCCTTCAGTCCATGTGGATCAGAAGCTCCTACACACTGGCCATTACCGCGCGATCGGGCAAACCGGCGCCAGGCCTTTACGGGGTATCCCCTCCATACGATGCTCCCCCTTGGCGAGGGGATCGACATAACAACTACCCGGAATACGCCAGCCTTTTCTGGGGCGCCTTTGCGACCAACCACGAGGAACAGGCGAAAAACTATACGGAGTTCGTGCAGGGCTACCTGCCCACTGCTCGTCGTATTGCCCGGGAGGTATACGAATGTGCAGAAGGAGCCGTCTATCCGCACTGCTATATTGACGGTACCGACCTCTACTGGTTTCACGAAAACTGGGCAAGGTCGTTGTTCCTCACGGCACAGCACGCGCAAAACTGCTGGTGGCATTACCAGTATTTCGGGGATCCGACCTTTCTGCGGGAGCACGCCTATCCGGTAATTCGCGAATGCGCGATGTTCTATCACGAGCTTCTGAAGAAGAACCCGCCGGGCGACTATACCTTCTGGCCAACCATCGCCACAGAGATTCGGGGGTGGACCAAGGACTTTGTCCTGAACAAGAACTGTATCGAGGATCTGTCGCACATCAAGTTCCTCATGCACGCAGCAGTGGAGGCATCGACTATTCTCGACACGGACGAAGAACGGCGAACGGCCTGGCAGGCCATTCTGGATCATCTGCCCGCGTATCCTACCCTCATCGTGGATGGAAAAGAGGAATTCGTGGATTTTGCGGGACAGGACGCGCGCCCGAGCTATAATCACTCTGTGCCGCTGGCGCCGTTGTGGCCGGCAGAGGATCCGGACGTGGTTTCCGATCGGCGCTTGCGCCCCATTGCCGAACGGACCCTGGATGTGCATCCCTGGGATAGGACCCGGCTGTTAATCGGACGTATGCGTCTGGGACAGAACGAACGCGTCTACGAAGCCATGCTCGGCCAGAAGCCGGACCGCGATTTTGCCTCCAGCTTCCCTGATATGGCGCACACCCTGCTTGTGAGTGAAATGCTGGTGACCCGTTGGGACAGGATACTGCGCCTGTTCCCATGCTGGCCGCTGGAGAGACGAGCACGGTTTCGCGACCTGCGCGTCAAGGGGGCTTTTCTCGTCAGCGCTTCCTGCGCCGAGGGGCGGGTGGAGCAGGCGTCTTTCCTCAGCGAACGGGGGGAGGTTCTGCGCCTGGCGCCTCCGTGGCCCGGGACGGTTGTGCGGGATGAAGATTCGGGCGAGCTTGTATGGACCGAGTCAGAGGATGGGGTGATGCAGGTGGTGACGAAACCGGGCGCGAGGTATGTGCTTGAGTGTCAGGGAAGGTAAGGTGCATGGTGAGCCGGAATCGGACGCTCGTTTGACAACGCGCTCGCGCGCTGCAGGGCCAAGCGGATCGTTCGACTTCCACACAAGGAGAAGGCATAGACAGATAGCGTTTCGTATCGCGCTACCGAATGGTTGGGCCTATCACAGCAACCCTTTTTTTGGAGGCCGGGGACATGTATGTCGTCAAGTCCAAAGATGTGAATGTGAAACTTTCCGACCAGGGGGAGATTACGGGCGTCACCTTTGGCTTCCGTAATCTCGATCGCGATGTGAGCGGTTTTACCCGTCTTGAGGATTGCGTGGTCAAGGATGTGGGGGCGACCAACCTTCCTGACGGGGGCATGGCATTCACAAAGACCCTTTTCCATGAGAAAGGAAAGCGCACGCTCACTCTGATTGAGCACTTCATTCCCAACGCCGCCAGCATCCGCTGGGAAATCGAGATCAAGGGCGACGGTCCGTCCTGGAGCGCACCCATCCAGACGCGACTGCGCTACCCGGCCACAGAAGAAGTAACCTTCTGGACGGCTTGGGCAGACCCACGGGGCAAAGAGATCGGTACGCTGGCCAACCATGGGAGCATCGCAGATGCTATAGTTCCGAACGAAAATGTGGGTGGTCATTGGGCAGATCCTCTTGTCTCCGTGCCCATGCGCGACGTCCTATTCTACTACGGCGCACCCTACTACGAGTACACTGATCCAAAGACGGCTTACTGTCCCTTTCAGGGGGATGTTATCTGCATCCCGTTGGCAACGGTGACGGAAAACGCCGCAGATATGGGGCTGAGTCTCATTCTGTCGCCGGAGGATCTCATGCTGGATATGACACTGGAGACCACCAAGGGCGGCGAGATGGTGTTCACCCGCATGAATCACCGCCTTGGCAGCGGAAGAAGCGTTCGATTCGCGATGGATTTGGTGGCACATGAGGCGGACTGGCGTGCGGCCCTTGGCTGGATGACGCGGCGCTATGGGAGCTTTTTTGACCCGCCGAATGCCCTGGCCCACGAAATTTCCGGCACGGGTGCGTACTCCAGGAGCTGGGCCGATTTCGATGTTGAGAAGTTGAAAAAGATGGCGTTCATCGTGAACTGGAAAGCGAGTCATGATTTCCCATATATGGGAATGTTCCTTCCGCCGGTTGCCGATGACGTCCAGTGGAACGGCTTTTGGCGAGGAAAAGACGAACCGCGGATTTCTATCCGGCGCATGCGCGAATACTCGTGCAGAATGCGGGAATACGGTTTCCATGTGTTAAGCTATTTCAATGTTACGGAGTTCGGGAGCGACATTGTGTACCCCGCGCCACCGCGCAAGGCACAGAACGATGCCGATCTGTGGAAAGATCCGAATGATTTTCTGTATGGAGAACTGGCCGATGCGATCCTTCGCGTTCCCGAAAAGCAAAAAGTATTCAACGGCCCTCATTATGGCCTGACGGAACCCGGAAAACCCTTCTGGACCTGGGGATGCGGCATCGTCTTGGATCCGGGTGAGCTTGTCTATCAAGACTTTCTTCTCGAACAGGCGCGCCGCCATATCAAAGACATTCCTGAATCCTCCGGCATCTGCATTGACCGGATGGACTGGCTGCGGATGTATAACCACGACCGCGATGACGGCGTGAGCTGGTACGGCGATCAATCTGTTCGCTCCCTGTTGTTTTCCTGGCGCGATCTGATGAACAAGCTCGGACCGATCCTGCATGATGCCAACAAGGTCATCTACGTGAATAATCACATCAAACGGATCGAGCAACTGCGTCACGTGGACGGCGTTTTTGACGAGTTTACCTATGCAGGTTGTCCATTGAACACCGTCGCCCTGATGTGCGTCCGCAAACCAGCGTTAGGGTGGATGAGCCAAAGCAGTCAGTTGAAACCCGATCCGGATGCCGCCATGCAGAAGTATCTCTACCTTGGAGTATTCCCCATGGCACCTTTTCCGGCCAATGATCATTCACTCATGCCGGATCCGTGGGTAGACCGCATTTACCTGGACTATGGGCCGCTGATGATTCTGATGCGAGGCAAAAAATGGGTCCTTGAACCGCATGTGATTGAAGTGGTGGGCAGCAACGCCAGGGCAAATGTCTTCGAGGTTCCTGAAGGCTGCGTGATGCCCGTTGTGTACGCAGGTGATGCCCGGTATGTTCAGCTTGTTCTGCATGGCAAGACCTTCTTGACGGAGAGATGGAGGATACGGGCATTCCATCCAGGTATGCGCAGGCCAATGGCCATAAGGTCCTCCAGGAAGGATGACCGCCTGGTTCTCGATGTTCCTGTAAAACGGGGGTGTGCCATGGTGCAGATGCTTCGTCTCTCGCGGGGCGGAAAGATCAAAGCAAGCGACTGATTGTCGGATAACAAGGTCCACAACGATCATCTATCACTCGGTACCAGTCTTATGGTAAGGGTTGTAGCGCAATGGAACAGGAGGCCACTAACCGTGGGTGTCGTGAGGGCTTTTCAGAACATCGGAC
>JAZDJA010000158.1:0-26094 GCA_043804415.1 Candidatus Latescibacterota bacterium
TGGAAGGGATGACGCAGGGATTCCCGTAGCGAGCGGGGTCTATTTCTACGGATTGGCGATAAACGGGCAAAAATGGGCGGAGACGAAGAAGATGGCGCTTCTCCGGTAATTTCCCTCGCACGTTCACGGGAACACTTCCACAACAGCTATAACAAGACAAAGGAGGCAATATGAACCGCTTTGCTTACTCAGGATCACTCACCTTGACCCTGACGAGTATCATTGCCGCCGCGGTATTTCTATTTCCGACCGGTGCATGCTCGCAAAACCCCGAGTGGATGAACTTCATCTCCGGTGTAGGTATCTCCGCCATTGCGGATGACGGGGACTGTTTACTGGTTGGAGGAAGAGTCGGAGCAGGCGAACTTATTGAGTTAAACAAAACGACAGGCGAGATGACCTTTTACAATAGAGCAAACTCCGGGTTACCGTATGAAAGCGCTACAGCTATTGTCACAGATTCCCAAGGAAATCGGTGGATTGGGACTTATGGAGGCTTGGCGAAGTCTGACGGAGCGGACTGGACGGTGTATAACGCAGCAAACTCCGGGCTGCCGAGTGACCGGGTTAGCGCGCTTGCCATTGGCGCCGAGGGGAGCATCTGGATTGGGACTTATCGAGGCTTGGCGAAGTTTGACGGAGAGCACTGGACAGTCTATAATACAGGGAACTCCGGGCTGCCGGGTAACCGGGTCAGCGCGCTTGCCATTGATGCCGAGGGGAACATTTGGATTGGGACTGAGTATGGTGGCCTGGCGAAGTTTGACGGAGCAGACTGGACGGTATATGACACGGAGAACTCCGGGATGCCGATTTACTGGATCTGGGATCTTGCCATTGATGTCGAGGGCAACATCTGGATTGGGACTGAGCATGGTGGCCTTTTGAAGTTTGACGGAGAAAACTGGACGGTATATGACACAGAGAACTCCGGGCTGCCGCTCTATAATAATGTCACTGCTCTTGCTGTTGATGCAGAAGGAAACTTGTGGATTGCGACGAGTCAGGCCATCGAAGTGTCGCGTCTCCTTGAAGGTAGTGGCCTGGCGAAGTTTGACGGAGAGACCTGGACGGTGTATGACACAGCTAACTCCGGGCTGCCGAGTAACTGGGTTAGAGCGCTTGCCATCGATGCCCGGGGAAACAAATGGATTGGGACTGCTGCTGATCTGGCGAAATTCGATGGATCCAACTGGACGGTCTATGACATAGAGAACACCGGGCTGCCGATTTACCTACTCTGGGCTCTTGCCGTTGATACCCGGGAGAGCGTCTGGATTGGAACTGATGCCGGCCTTGCGAAGTTTGACGGAGAGCACTGGACGGTCTATACCACAGAGAACTCCGGGCTGCCGAGTAACTGGGTTCGCGCCATTGCCGTTGATGCACAGGGGAATATCTGGATTGGGGCTGGTGGCCTGGCGAAGTTTGACGGAGCGGACTGGACGGTCTATGACACAGGGAACTCCGGGTTGCCGAGCCACTCTGTCTATGCCCTTGCCGTTGATGTTCAGGAGAATATCTGGATTGGAACTTCTGGGGGCTTGGCGAAGTTTGATGGAGTAACCTGGACGGTATATAACACAGAGAACTCCGGGCTGTCGGATAACAATGCAGAGGCCATTGCCATTGATGCGCAGGGGAACATATGGGTTGGGGCTGGATGTCTGGCGAAGTTTGACGGAGCAGACTGGACGGTGTATAGCACAGAGAACTCCGGGCTGCCGGATGATTGGGTTAGGGCGCTTGCCATTGATTCCGAGGGGAATAGATGGGTTGGGACCTATGGTGGCTTGGCGAAGTTTGACGGAAAAGACTGGGCCGTATATAACACACGCAATTCCGCGCTGGGGGGGAATGAAATCCTTGCCGTTGCCATTGATGCGCAGGGGAACAAATGGATTGGGACCAAGTGTGGCTTGGCGGTCTATCGTGAAGGTGGGGTGGACCTCTCGGGTATGACTGACGTGGAGGACCGGCATAGCTCCGAGCTGCCCTCCGCATTTTCACTTTCTCAGAACACGCCGAATCCGTTCAATCCGAGCACGGAGATTTCCTTCAGGGTCTCCAAGCAAGCTCAGGTAAGGATCGGCATCTATAATTTGCTCGGTCATCTCGTGCGTGAGCTGACGGACCGGAAGGTTGCGCCGGGGGTTCACCGGGTGCGATGGGATGGAAGGGATGACGCAGAGATTTACGTAGCGAGCGGGGTCTATCTGTATCGTATGACAACCGAGGAAGGAGTTATTGCCAAGAAGATGATCTTGCTGCGATAAATAGACAAGCCCGAACGTCAACGTTCAGGGCAAGCGGTCCAAGCATGCTTGAGACACGCTTGGACCTTCTTTTGAGCTTGGGGGTATGCCCTCAGGCTCAAAGTCTTTTGGGATGGCTCGGCCGAACAAGGAAGCTTCTTTCCAAGGTCAGACGCATCACGCTTTATGTTTCGCGCCCTCATTCCTCTGCCTCCACAATGGCCCGACTCGCCGCATCCAACCTGGCAAGATTCGGGATCTCGTACCGATTCCCATCCGCATCCCGGATCAGCACCCGTCCTCCTCCGAGCCGTCGCGCGTCCTGTCGGGTCTGCAGCTCGAAATGCCGGGCTCCCCGATTGGTCTCCACCTCCCATCGGGGCATTTCGTAGCTTTCGTCAATGCGGTTGACCCGAGTGATTCGGGGGATAAAATAGCGTCGCTCCAGCTCGTCTGCGAGCACCTTGCCGGATGCGGCATCCAGCGCGCCCGGATCCTCGATCATCCCGATCTCCTCGCCGTCCTCGTCCCACAGTACGATAAACCGATCCGCCGTCGAGATCGGAAACGCCCGCAACGCTTGCACCTTAGGATAGACCTTCTCCTCGAACTGCACCTCCAGATCGCCAAACTCATCCACCAACACCCGGAGTTTTGTGGGATCCAGCAGATCCATCTCATCTTCTATGGGCATTCGATCCATAGTCTTTTCCCCCTAAATGAATTGCGGATTTCGGATAGCCCCCGGACGCCCGCCCAAAATCTGACTTTGAGAGGCTGGTTTCCAATCCCCAATTCGCAATCCGAAATCAAATCACCACGCCCGGATGCTGGATAGTTTGGTCTGCATCCGACACAGCCTGGCGTAGATCCCATCCTGCTCGAGCAGGGCTTCGTGCGTCCCCATCTCCGCCAAGGTGCCCTTCTCTATGACAAAGAGCCGGTCCGCGTTTCTCAAGGTGGAAAGACGGTGCGCAATGGCGAACGTGGTGCGTCCCTTGACCAATCGTTCCAGCGCCTCCTGAATCTTGCTCTCGGTCTCGGTATCGACCGACGAGGTGGCCTCATCCAGGATCAGAATCCTGGGATCCTTCAGGATGGCTCGGGCGATGGCCAGCCGCTGCCGCTCCCCGGCGGATACCTTGGTTCCGCGTTCGCCCACCTGGGTGTCATACGCATCGGGGAAACCCATGATGAAATCGTGCGCATTCGCCGCTCGGGCCGCAGCCACCACCTGCCGCATCGTGGCGCCCGGCTGCCCGTACGCGATGTTCTCCGTCACCGTGCCGTTGAAGAGAAACGGATCCTGAAGCACCACCCCGATCTGACTTCGCAGGGACTTCATGGTCACGTCCCGCACGTCCTTCCCATCCACGAGAATACCTCCCTCGTTCACGTCATAGAATCGGCAGAGCAGATTGATCAGCGTACTTTTTCCCGCGCCGCTGTGTCCGGCCAGTCCAATCATCTCCCCGGGCGCAACGTCAAAGTCGATGTGCTTGAGCACGGGCTTGCCCTCTTCATAAGCGAAGGTCACGTCCCGAAACTGAATCCGCCCCACGACCTCCGGAAGCTCGACGGCTTGAGGAGCATCCGCGATGTCGGGCTCCGCATCCAAAACTTCGAACACCCGCTCCGCCGAGGTAGCCGCATGCTGAAACCGATGATTCAGACGGCACAAGGTCTGCACCGGCATATAGAACTGCCACATATAGCCGGTGAACGCCGTAAAATCCCCCAGCGTCAGATGGCCCTCCATCACGTTCCGGCCGCCAACCCACCAGATGATTACAGTGCCCAAATAGGTGATAAAATCCATCATGGGCCCGAACATCGTGCGGAGCTTGGTCGCCTTGATCTCCATATGGAAAAGCTGGGTACTTTTCTCGTCGAACTTCTTGATCTCGCGTTCCTCTTGGGTGAACGCTTTGACCACGCGCATGCCGGGCAGGGTATCCGCCAAAATCGCGCTCAGGCCCGCCCAGCGTTTCCATAGGGCGTGGAAGACCCGGTGCAGTTTGTTGCTGAACAGCAAGGTGATGACCACCAGGAAGGGGGTGGGCAGTAGCACCAGCACTGCGAGGCCGGGATTGAGCCGGAACAGAATCGCCGCGATGAGCACGAGCGTCAGGATGCTGCGGATGCCCTCCTGCAGGCCATCGCTGATGAAATCCTGGACCCGGCTGACGTCCTGGGTGACCCTCGACATGATCCGCCCCGTCTCCCGCTGGGCATAAAATCCCAGAGAGAGCGTGTGCAGATGGCGATAGAGCTTATTGCGCAGATCGAGGGTGATTCGCTGCCCGAAGCGCGCCATCAGGTAGCCCCGAATCGCCTGCAATCCGTTGCTGGAGATGCTGATCGCCAAAGAGAGCGCGACTAAGAGCGCCAGCAGCGTGGGGGTTCCCCGCTCTCCGAGCCCCAAAAGAAACAGCCGCAGACCGCTCACGTCTTGGGCCAGCGGTTTGAGCACCAACACATCGTCGATGAGCATCCGCATCAGAAGCGGCGGCATCAGGGCGATGATCGTGGCCACCAGCATGATGCTCAATCCCACGGTAAAGAGCTTCCAGTAGGGCGCAGCGTATCCCAAAAGCCGGAAGAGCAGCCGTCCTTTTTTGATGCACCGGGGACAGATATCCGTCCACTCCGGAATTGCGCGCCCACACTTCGGGCATCGGATGCGCTTCCGATTCGGGCGCATATCCTGATACGCCGTTTGATCCTCCGCGCCCATCTCCAATGGTTTCTTCTTTCGAATCAGCGTTTCGATCTCGGCCGGTACGCGGGCAAACTTGGGCACGAGGGACTTGGAAAACCGCGCCACCTCGATCCCCCGATCGGCAGTTCGTACCTTCAGCGTGTTGCTGCCGAACAGATCCTGCATCTGTACCGAATCCACGTCTTCCATCGGAAGGTGGATCATGCGGGGCGCGCCAGCCCCGTTGGGACTTACGCTGATGAGTCGCTCGTCCGTTGCCAAAAGCCAACCGGTGCCATATTCGCCGTCGAGGGTGATGTCTGTGGAGATCGACACCCGTATCTGTTCCGTTTCGCCGATCCGTCCATCCAGGGCATTTCGGATCTCCTCCGGAATCTCCTCGATGAACTCCCTTTTTTCTTCCGGCACTCCTAACGTCATGGCATGCTCCTTATCTTCGCCACAGAAATACTGACCACGAAAGTACACAGAAGTGCACGCGAGTCTGCTCTTTCCGTGTCTCTCCGTGTCATTCCGTGGTAACGGTATCTTCCCTTAAAGCTGCGCCGCCAGCTTCTTGAACCATTTTTTGTGCCGCCTCTCGTCCTCAATCGCCCGATCCAGAAATTCCATGGTCTCGGCTTCGCCGCCGATCTCCTTCGCCTCCAACTTGATCATTTTTGCGCGCTTTTCCGCCTCCGCCAAATGGAGCAGACTGGCCTTCATGTCCTTCGCTTTTCCCATCAATCGGGCCACATTCAGCGCATGGGTTGCTTCCTCCGAGGCGGCCTGTCTCAGATACGCCGCAGCCTCACTATGCTGCTCCTGTTCCGCTTTCTTCGCCAAGGTAAGGCGCAGGCCGGCAGATCGGATTTCCTCCTTCCAGATCTCCTCCAATTTATTGGGGAGCCGATCCTCCTCCCGCTTTCCCTGGGTTCGGGCCGCATGCACCGCTTCATACCCGGGCCATGCCGGCTCCTCCATAACCTCCCGGAGCCTCCGAAGGCTGTGCACCAGCGCCTCCTGTTCCTCGTCATCCAGCCGGCCTACGGTGGTCAGCCAGAACCGCTCGGATTCTTCAGCGGTCTCTCTAAAGAGTGCGACGCCTTTGTCCGTGAGCTGTACCCGGACCTCCCTGCGATCCGCTCCGTCCCGATTTCTCAGCACCCATTGGTCCCGCTCCAACCGATCTACAATCCCCGACACCGTGCTGCGGGCCAAACCGAGATGATCGCTCAACTCCCCGATCCCGAGGCCCCCTTCCCCACGATGCCAGCTCAGATGCTGAAGCGTCTTATGCTGGGCTATGGTAAGACGGTGCGGAAGCAACTGCTGAAGGAGGCGCGCACGGATCGCCTTCTGCGCGGCTTTCATCACCTCCATAATCTCTTGGGCGTGGTCGGCGTAGGTAGGCAAGGGGAGGGACCTTTCGAAAGGGAGGATGCAAATCTTTCTTCGGAAGAACAGGAAATTGCAGGGATGGAGGGAATCACACGATCTGCTGCGCGCGGGACAGGTGAACATGTCGCATACGAAATATCTTCCTGCAAAGCACCTCTTCCATCCGGAAAAGCCAGGAGGGGAAGTGCCTCCTGGATCGGCCTCGGCGGATCTTCATGATTTTCCGGACCTGCAGCCGCTCATACGGCGATCCCGAACTCCCCATCCCCATTTGGGATCCGGCAGGGCCCAGGGAGTCGAACGGGATGTCCGAGATGCGCGATGATCTCGCTTATCTCTCAGAGGAGGCGTCAATCCCACGCCGATCCAACAGGGTTCCCTCCATCAGATAGAGATCGGTGAGGGCATTGAGGCAAAATGCGCGGGCGCGAGCTTCGTTCAGGTGACTCGCTGTCACGTCCCGCTGGGCCTGGAGCACCAGGAAGTTGGTGGACTTCCCGACCCTGAACTTCTCCAGTTCGGCTTCCCATTTGCTTTCCTGAAGCTCGCGGGTAACGCGTGTTGCTTTAATCTGCTGCTTTGATCTCAGCACCTCGATATACGCAGAACGAACATCGCGCTGTACCAGTCTTGTCATGTTGGTCAAGGACCATTCCAACTGCTCCTGGGACCACTTCGCACGCCTGGCCTGGGCGCGTGCCTTGCGATTCGGGACAGGAAAGGTGAATGCAAGACCGCCGTTGACATCATAGAACGGGCTGTCCAACTCAGGTGTCGTTTCCCGAAAGGACTGGGCGTAGGATGTTCTCCCCAGACTGATGAACAGGTCCAATTCCGGCAAGAGGCCGTTTCTTGTGCGTGCCAGTTCGAGTCGCCCTTTCTGCAGAGACAGACGAGCCTGTTCCAGATCCGGCCGATATTTCATGCCCAGCTGTTCATGCAAAGCAACATCATCGAGGGAATCCGCAGGGACAACGGGCTTATCAGTGGGTATGGGTATAAGCGCCCACATGAGATCACCGGGAGGATTCAGGAGGAATAGAAACCGCAATCGCGCTTGTTCATATGTGCTCTGGGCATCAATGAGGTCTCCCTGGCGGGCGGAACCCTCTGCGCGGACGGCCGCCAATTCCAGTTCCGGGAGTTTGCCTACGGCCACGCGCCCCAACGATTCCTCCAACTGTTGGTCGGCCAGCCCAAGGGAGCGACGTTGGATATGAATCTCTTCCGCGGCGAGATAGAGTTCCCAGTATGCCCTTTCCACATCCGCAGCCAATTGCTCGGCCACCCCCTTCAATTCGGCCTTTGAGATATCAATGTCCATCCTCGCCTTGCGGAGACGGGCCAGATTGGGACTGACTCCAAACCCCTGCAGCAGCGCCTGTGTAAGGGTCACTCCCACATGCCCGGAATACTGATCCGTGTAGAGGCTGGAGACCGAGCCATCCATTGCAGCATCCGCCGAGATCGTAGTGCCAGTGGGGAGGGAGTTTGAGACGCCAACGGAAAACGACGAACGATCATCGATCAATTCGACGGGAGTGGATAGATTTCCCAGTCGACGCTGCGCCTCGGTTCGGCTCCGGCTTCCCGAAGCGTTGATCGTGGGGTCAAAATCTGCGCGTTCCTCCCAGGCAAACGTACTCGCGATATCCGGCATTCGTCGCTGAATCGTCACGGAGGGATTGCGTTCCAGCGCCATAAAGACCGCTTCCCGGAGCCCGATCCGAAGCGTGTCTCCCTCTGAGAGGGCCGCAAAAAGCGGGCCAGGGTCAGGATCAGAAAGACTAGGGTGGGTGGACCCAACCGAAAGCATTGTCTTTGAGGGTTCTTGTGCGTTTGCGGCTGCCAGGATGCTCGGCGGTCCCGAGAGCATCAGAAAGAATACAGCGCAAAACAGCCAGCCGAATCCGGATCGCAAGAGGCTGTTACCATTTTGAGGCATGGACATGGAGGTTTCAGGTCTGAAGTCTTGGGCTTGTTCCTCCCGGTCTTCGGTCTCCGGTCTCCAGTCTCCGTATCGTATGGACCCACTCATGAGTTCTCCTGATTCTTCTTGCGCCGCAGCCTCTGCTCGAAAATGGAATAGATGACGGGTATGAGAACAAGCGTAATCAAGCTGGAGCTTGCCAGGCCTCCGATGACCACCCGGGCGAGGGGCGCCTGAGCTTCGCCTCCCTCACTCCAACCGAAGGAGAGGGGCAACAACCCTAAAATGGTGGTCAGGGTAGTCATGAGGATCGGGCGCAAACGCCGAGACCCCGCCAGACAAACGGCCTCCATGAGGTCCATGGCCTCGCGCCTTCTCAGCTGGTTGGTATAGTCCACCAGGAGAATGGCGTTGTTGACTACGATGCCGCCGAGCATGATGCACCCGATAAACGCCTGGATGCTGAAAATGGTGCCGGTAAGGATCATGGTGATGACAATCCCGATCAGCGCCATCGGGATGGAGAAGAGCACCACGAAGGGATCACGGAACGACTCAAACTGTCCGGCCATGACCATATAGACCAGAAAGACGGCGAGCAGCAGCCCCACGAGAAGCTCGTGGAAGGCCTTCTGCTGTTCTTCGTAATCCCCCCCGAAGAGGATCGCGAAATCCCTGGGAACGGGGATGGAACGGAGTTCTTCCCGTATATCCGCGATCACCGATCCCATGTCTCTACCGGCAAAGTTCGCCGTTACGGTGATGATTCGTTCCTGGTCTTTTCTTTCCAGGCGGACCGGTCCCTCCTGGGGAAGCAGGTCCACCACATTGCGCAAGATCACGGGTTCGTTTCGCGTGCTGGTTACCGTCAGATCAAGCAGGTTGGCCAGATCCCGCCGGTCTTCTTCGCTTAGGCGTACTAGGATTCGATATTCCTTGCCCCCCTCCCGATAGTTGGACGAATAGGTTCCGCCGATCGCCGTTTGCAGGGCGTTGCCGATGCTGGACACCGTCAACCCCAGGTCTGCCGCCTTTTGCCGGTCAATCTGGACGATCTGCTCCGGGTTGCCCTCCTTGCGGCTGATTTGGGCATCCGTAATCCCCGGCACCTGCTCAATCGCTCTGGCAACCCTTGCGGCCAGCCCCTGAGCGATCTGCAGGTCATAGCCTCGGATTTCAACGCTGATGTTGTCGGATTGGGAGGCTCCCATCCTAAGCAGGAACAGTCCCCCTCCCGCGCGGGTGCGGATCGTCAAGCCCGGAAGCCCGGAGAGCGACTTTCGCAAGGTGTTTGCGATCTGTTCGCTGCTGCGTCTTCGGTCCTTCTGGGGAACCAGTGCAACGCGAATCTGCGCGGTATGCCCACCCGTCGCCCCCCAGCCTCCTCCACCAACCCGGGCAAGTATGGATTTCGTTTCAGGGACCTCCCGACGGATGACGTCCTCCACGGTTCGAGAGGCTTGATCCATCAGCTCAAGACGGGTCCCCACCGCCATTTCAAGATCCACACGCACTTCGCCTTCATCGGAAGCCGGCATCAATTCCACTCCGATGAAGGGAATGAGCACGACCGAAAGAATGAATAATCCCAGGCTGGAGATAACGATGATCTTCCGGTGCGTCAGCGCCCAGCGCAGGAGATTTGCATAGTGCTCCTCGACATGCCGGAGGGTTTCTTCGCTGAATGCATAGATATTATGAAGCAACCCCTCGCCTTGACGATGATTCGCGGGCTGGTACCGGAGGAACCGGGAGCACAGCATGGGGATGAGGGTCAGTGCGACGACAAGAGAACAGAGCAGAGAAAAGCTCACCACATAGGCCAACTGCTGGAACATAATTCCGGACATCCCCCGGATGAACACCACCGGGAAGAACACCACGAGGGTGGTGAGCGTGCTGGCGAGGATCGCGGACCAGACTTCGGTGCTTCCGTCCAGTGCGCTTGCGAAGGGCGATTTTCCTTCCTCCCGGTGCCGGTAGGTGTTCTCGAGAACCACGATGGCATTGTCCACCAGCATCCCGATGCCTAAGGCGAGTCCTCCGAAGGTCATGATGTTCAATGTGAGACCGCCGAAATACATGAGCCCAAAGGTGGCGATGATCGAGATAGGAATAGCGGTGGCAATAATCGCGGTGCTCGACAGATTGCGCAGGAATAAGAACAGGACAAGAACTGCCAGCATCCCGCCCACGAGGATGGAACGCCCCACGTTATTGATCGACTGCTCGATGTATTCCGAAGTGTCTATCAGAGGAATAAGCTGGATCTGGGGGATATCCTGGTTGATCCGCAAGATCTCCGGGTCAACGGCATTTGCCACCTGGACGGTGTTGGCCCCGGATTGCTTGTTCACCGCAAGCTGAAGCCCGGGCTTCCCGTTGATCCGAATCAGCCTGGTGACCTCCTCCCAGGAATCTTCGACCTTCGCGACGTCTTCGATCCGGATCGGGGTGCCCTCCCGGATCGTGATGACCGTCTTTCGGATTTCGTCCAAGGAGCGATATTCTCCCTGGGTGCGCACGAGGACGTTCAGATTCCCCTGCTCATAGGTTCCTGCCGGAATCGTGCGATTTTCGTTGCGCAGGGCGGCGATGATGGCGTCAGCCGAAAGCCCGAGGACTTTGATCTTTGACGCCCGAAGGGCCACGTGAATCTCCCGGGCCAATCCTCCCCAAATATCCACGGACGCAACGCCCGGGATTCGCTCCAGGCGATATTTAACCTGTTCCTCTACAATCTGACGCATGTCCAGCGGATTCAGACTGCTCGAGACGCCAAAGATGATGACCGGAAACGCTGACAGGTCGAACTTGCGGATCATCGGACGCTCGACATCCTCCGGCAGGCGCGCCATGATTCGGTCAATACGCTCCCGAATATCGTTGGCGGCCACCTCCAGATCGGCTCCCCAGTCGAAGGCCACCCGAACCTGGCTGCTTCCTTCCGTTGAGGTGGACGTAATCTCCTCCACGCCCTGCACCGCACCGACGGCTTCCTCAATGGGGCGTGTAACCAGTTCCTCCATCTCCTGGGGACCCACGTTTCCGTAGGTGGTACTAATGGAGATTACCGGGTAAGTCACTTCCGGCATGAGATCGATGGACAGACGAGAGAAGGACACCAGTCCCACAATGATCACTATGAGGAAAAGCATGAGAGTCAGGATGGGGCGATGTACCGGCCCCCGAGCGATGTGCATGGCCACTTCTCCTTTCCACACTCCAGACCTTCAGGGTCTGGAAGCCCCCAAAAGGTCTACCGAATCGGTTGATTCCCCTTTGGGAGAATAACCGGGCTTCCGTCCTTCAAGAGATGCTGTCCCAGGGTGACAATCAGGCCCTCCAGTTTGGGCGAAACCACCTCCGTCTTCTCCGACATCCCAATTCCAGTCTGGATGAGGACAAATCGGACTACGGCTGAATCCCTTTCCACCACAAACACTCCGGTTGCACCATCCTGCTGCACAATGGCCTGGGTGGGAACGAGCTGAGCGCGATCCCTCTCGGAGAGGGTCACCCGAACATTGGCAAACATACCCGGCTTCAAAAGGAGGGAGTCATTGGCGACAGTCACTTCCATCTCGGCCATCCTGGAGGTCTCCTTAAGCATGGGAGCGATGCGGAAAACGGTTCCCCGGAACCTTTTCCCCGCAAATGCATCCACCTCGACGTCCACAGGCTGGCCGACCCGAACGCGCCCGTAGTCTCGTTCGATGATCGCGGTTCGAACGATCACCGTGTCTATCCCTATGATGGAGGCCACGGGGGAATTCGGGGCCAGCAAGGTCCCTTCATCCGCGAATCTCTCGCCAACAAATCCGGGCCCGGACCCCCTTAGCACGGTATATCCCAGGCGGATTCTGGCAGACTCCAGCGCCGCTTCCCTCTGTTCCACCTGAGCCTGCGCCAGCCTCAGACGGGCGGCTTGTGCAGTGTGCCGTGTCGCTGAGGCATCCAATTCCGAGGGGGAGGCAATTCCTTTCGCCTGAAGAGATTGGGCCCGCTCCAACTCCTGTCTGGCCAGCTCAAATTCGCTTTCCGCCTCGGCTAGCGTAGCGCGGGCAATCTTCAAATTTGCCTCTGCCTCCCGAACGGCTTGTTGGTATTCGGCGTCGTCGATTCGAGCAACGATCTCGCCATGCCCAACCGAGTCTCCGATCCTTTTCGTCAGCTCGATGATGCGCCCGGGAACCTTCGGGGCCACAACGTAGCGATAGAGAGGAAACACGGTTCCAGTAAATCCCCGAACCTCCCGAATGGGACCATACCGGACGCTATCCGCTTCCACGGCCACCGGTGGCCCTCCCGGCCGTTCCGATCTGTCTCCGGAACCTTTGCCCACCAGTATGACAATACGCGACGTCAGAAACATGAGCAAAGCGACACCTACTATGGCGACCAACGCTCTCTTCATGGTGTGCACACTCCTATTCTGGGTGGTTAGCCCCATTTCAGCTCGCGTAAGTGGACCCCAGCTCTCGGTGACATCGAACTGCCGGATGATATTTAGTACAGAATATATAAAAATATTGGATACGAAATAGTTGCTTCCAAAATATCTCTTTTTTCGCAAAAGTCAAGGGAAAAATGCACAGGGCGATTCTCCCTGACTTACACGTCTTCCTCTCCTTGCAGCATCTCCATCGCCCGCTTGCTCGTTTTGTAACTGATCCGATCCACGATGCTGTATACCACGGGGATGATCACCAGGGTCAGCAGGGTGGCGGTGAGCAATCCGCCGATGACGGTGAGCGCGATGGGACTGCGCATCTCCGCGCCTTCAGAGGTGGAAAGCGCCATCGGGATCATGCCCAGAATCGTCGTGCCGGAGGTGATCAAGATGGGACGCAGCCTTGTCGCGCCCGCCTCAATGAGCGCCTCGTCTTGTTCAACGCCCTGTTTGCGCAACTGATTGACGCGGTCAATCAGCACGATCCCGTTGTTGACCACAATTCCGACCAGCATGATGATACCCATCCCGGAAACTAGGGATATCGTCCTCCCGGTTGCAAACAGAATCAGGATCACGCCGATTAGCGCCAGGGGCATCGTAAACATGATCACCAGGGGATGGGTGAACGACTCGAACAGCGCCGCCATCACCATATAGACCAACAAAACCGCCAGGAGGAGCGCCAGGCTCAAATCCACGAAGGTCGAGATCATCTGCGCATACTGCCCGCCGAACTCCAGGAAATACCCGGAGGGGAGGAGTTTTCGCATCGGTTCCACCGCAGTCTTTATGTCCGCCATGATGCTGCCCAGATCCCGCCCGAAAACGTTTGCAGTGACGGATACCCTTCGGCTCTGGTCCTCGCGCTCGATCTTTACTGGGCCTTTCCCGTATTCGAGCTGGGCCACCTGCTTGAGTGCCACGGAAACACCCAAAGGGGATCTCACGGTCAGATTTTCGATGTCCGCGATGGTGGTGCGGTCGCCTTCCTTCAAACGGACGCGAATATCGAACTCGTCGCCTCCACTGCGCAACTGGCCTGCGACCTTCCCCTGCAGCGCAGTCTGAACGGCTGCGGCCACCTGCCCGACCGTCAGCCCATAGTGCCCCGCTTCTTCCTGATCTACCCGGACTCTCAGCTCCGGTTTTCCTGCTCTTAAGGAGGTATCGAGGTCCCGAAGTCCTTCTATGCCCGCTATCTTATCCACGATCCGTTCGGCGAATTCCCTGAGTGCGGCCAGGTCTTTCCCAAAGAGTTTGATCTCCACCGGAGCGCCGCCACCGCCGCCCATCATCTGCTCGCCCATGTCCACAAACTCGAAGCGGATGCCCTCCAGATCCGGGAGTTGCGCGCGCACTCCGTCCATAATCGCTTCATCGGTGCGCGTTCGGTCTTTCTTGTCCACCAGCCTGGCGGAGAGCTGTCCCACGTGAATGCCCGCATCCACGCTTCCGAAGGCCACGTCCATTTTCGAAGCCTCCGAGAGTCCCCCGAACGCGCCCACGGTGAGCACCCCTTCTTCCGCGATCAGGATGTCTTCGATCTTTCCGACGACCCGGTTAGTCTCCTCCAGGGAAGTACCGATGGGCATCTCCACGTTGAGCATGACAAATGGCTGATCCGACGAGGGCATGAACTCCGTGCCCACAATGGGGATCAAGCCCAGGCTCGCTACAAAAAGGGCTGCGGTGATGCCCAATACGGTCTTTCGGTGGGAGAGCGACCATCGCAAGCTCCTCCGGTATCGCTCCTGGATCCCCTCGAAATTGCCTTCGCCGAAACGCTTACGGGCCGCCTGTCCGGGCCCGGGTCTTTGCCGCTTGAAGATCACGGAGGCCAGCATCGGCACCAACGTGAGGGCGACAAAGAGGGAGGAAAGGAGGGCAAACGAGATCGTCAGAGCCAGTCCTCTGGAGAGCTTTCCCGCGATGCCGCTGGCAAAGACCATAGGAAGGAAGACCGTCATCGTGGTGAGCGTGGAGGCCGTGATCGCCATAGCGACCTCCCGCGCGCCCTCTTTGGCGGCTGTGATTCGGTCCGCACCCTCCTCCAGATGGCGGAAGATGTTTTCGATCACCACAACCGCATTGTCCACCAGCATCCCTACGCCCAATGCCAGCCCCGCGAGGGTCATCAGATTCAGGGTATATCCCGCAAAATACATCGCAACAAATGTGGCGACTATGGAAAGGGGAATGGCCACGGCAATCGTGACGGTAGGCCGCCAGTTCCTCAGGAAGAGGAAGATCATCAGCACCGCCAGCACCCCGCCGGACACCGCGTTTCCGCCCGTTCGGCTCGTGATCTTGCGGATGATCTCCGATTGATCGAAGAAGAGGTGGAAGCGCACGCCCGCAGGAAGTATCCGTTCGATCTCCGAAAGCTCCTTTTTCACCCGGTCGCCGACCTGGAGCGTATTGGCTCCGGACTGTTTGCTGACCATCAGGATAATGCTGTCTCTTTTCTGCGTCCTTCCGTAGCTTCGCACCTCCTGGTGGGTGTCGGCCACCTCGGCGACATTCTTCAGATAGATGGGCGTTCCCGCTCCTGGGGCGATCCCCACAATCGTGTTTTCGATCTCGGAGAGTTGCCCGTATTCCCCCATGGAGCGCACGAGAAACTCCGTGATGCCCTGGGTGATATGACCTGCGGGGAGGTTTAGATTTCCCATCCGAAGCGCACTGACCACTTGGTCCAGGGACAACCCTCGGGCCTCCAGCTTGGCTTTGTCCACCCGCACCTGAATCTCGCGCTCCAGCCCGCCCATCAATTGGACCGCTGCCACGCCCTCCTGGCGCTCCAGGCGTCCCTTCACCACGTCTTTTAGAAGCTGGCGGAGTTCGAGCGTGTTTCTGCCCTCTGCGGTCACCCCATAGAACATCACAGGCATCATCGACATGTCGAATTTCACCACCAGGGGCTCGATCGCGTCCTCCGGCAGATAGTCCCGGATCAGTCCGATTCCGTCCCGGACATCCTGCGCCGCAAAGTCGAGGTTTGTGCCCCACTCGAACTCGACCATCACTACGGACACGCCCTCCTGCGAGAACGAATTGACGGATTTCACACGGTTCACCGTGCTGACCGCCTCTTCGACGGGGCGGGTGATGAGGTTCTCAATATCCTCCGAGGACACGCCGGCATACTGGGTGAGTACCGAGACCACCGGATATTCTATATCCGGCAACAGATCCAGCCCAAGCCGGCTGAAGGCAATGCCTCCCAGCACAATAACAATCGCAATCATCATTGTGACCGTGACGCGTTTGTTCACGGAAAATTCGGGTAGATTCATGGCAATCTCCTTGTGGGGGCGCAGGAAAAGGGCGTTTGTATCCCGTGAGGGTGAAGGACCCTGAGTGAATCGTGCGGTGTCAAACGGCCCTCACCAGGTCACCTTCGCTCCATCCCTTAATCCATAGTTCCCGGCAACAATCACGTTTTCGCCTTCCCGTACCCCTTCGATGATTTCTATCAGGCTCTCGCTCCGTAGCCCCGGCTTTACTTCCCTTCTTCCGGCCACGTCTCCGTCGGCCACGAAGAGGAAAAAGGCGCCCGCTTGTTCGAGCACGCTTATCTCCGGTATGACTAGGACGTTTTGGCGCTTGTCAATGGTCAAATCCACCCTGGCATCCGTTCCAGCCTTCAGGGAGAAGGCCTTGTTGGGGACGACGATCTCCACCTGGAAGGTTCGACTTGCCGGATCGGCCGCAGGGTGGATCTTCGAGACCATTCCGAAAAACGGTTTGCCGGGAGAGGCCTCTGAGGCGATCGAAGCCTCCTGGCCGGTGTGGATCTTTCCCATATCGTTTTCGGAGGCCTGGACGAGGATCTTTACCTTGGAGAGGTCCATCAGCGTTACTACCGAAGAACCATCCACTCCCATGCCCCCCATTCCTGGATTGATGTATTCCCCTTCATTCATGTGTTTTCCGGTGATGATTCCGCCGAAGGGCGCCCGCATCACCGATACCTCCAGCTGATGCCGGGCGAGCTTGAGTCCGGATCGGGCCTGCCCAAGCTGGGCTTTGGAGGCTTCGTACGCCAGCTCTGCTTTCTCGACCTGCTGAGGGGAGATGGTGCCCTTCCCGTGCAGCTCCTGCGTGCGCTCCCAGTCCTTGGCTGCGCTGTTGAAATTCGCCTGCGCCACGTCCAGACCGGCCTGCGCCTGCTCAAGATAAAGCTGAGCCGTGCGGGTGTCCAACTCCGCCAAGACCTGATTTGCCTCGACCCGGTCGCCTTCTTCCACGTAGATATGGGCGACCTTTCCCGGAATATCGGGAACCACATGAAGCTCCCGCCATGGCTTGATACTGCCCGTGTAAGTCAGCTTTGTGCTGATGTCCCCCGTGACAACCTGGGCGATCTCCACCGGCACAGCCGCGGTGGATCTAACTTCTGCCTGCTTGGACGCGTCCTCTTTCCCGCATCCCACGAACATCGCGGCGGCAAATACCAGCCATGCAGTTTTCCCGATCCAAAGGGTGTTTCTCATCGGATACCTCCTGTGTGGGCGTGCGCCCTTACATGTTGCCAACTTTTCCCGTGTTACGCTCCTTACGTACTGGTGATGCGGTCTTGGGGTTCATGCAGGTGGGTGGGCACGGTTCATCGCTCGTGAGGAGCTCCGATCGCGTGCGCCAGTTGCGCCTCGGCCACGCTGAGATCCGCCAACGCCTGCACCGCCTCCATCTTTGCCTGCGTCCACATCGTGCCGGCGTCCAAGAGATCGGTGTTGGTGGCCATGCCCTGTTTGAACTTCTCGTGCGTGATCCGGTAGTTCTCCTCCACCTGCGTTCCATTCTCCCGCGTGGCGGCCACCTTCTCCCGGGCCTCCTGGCGTGCGAGATAGCTCTGGGTCACCTGCAGCGTGATCGCATCCCTAAGCTCGGAGGCCCCTGCCTCCAACTGGCGGAGCCGGTGCTTCGCCTGAGCGGTCCGATAGTGAGTCGCACCCCAGTCGAACAGGTTCATCTCCGCGGCTAGGGTTGCGTCCCAACTGCCATACCATTTTGTCTCATTCTCCCGGTCGGGCCTCTTGAAGTTGTAGTTGCCCATCAGCACTATGTTCGGCAGGCACCCGGCCTTTGAGAGGGAAACGCTCCTCTGTCCGATCTTCATGGAATAGGCCATGGCCTCCACCTCGGGACGTTTCTCCAGGGCCTCTTGGATGGCCTCGTCCAGCGCCACAGGAGCGGACGGCTCATAGACCAGTTTCGCCTTCAGGATAAGCTCCGTGTCCAGCGGAATTCCCAGCACACTGCAAAGCGACGTCCTGGCCATGCGCGCCGCGTTGGTCGCCTGAATCCGCATCAATCCGATATTCGATCGTTGCACCTTCGCTTTTAGAAGGTCGTTCTCTGCGATCATTCCCACCTCGTACATGTTCTCCAGATCCCGCACGTGTGCGTCCATCTGCGCTACGGATTGCTCGGCCACCTTCCCGAACTCCTGCGCCTTGAGCACACCCCAGTAAGCTTCCGCCACTTGGAGAACCAAATCCGATTCGCTCCTGAGATAGTTCAGACGCTCGGTCTCCGCGCCGTACCGGGCTATGTGGTATCCGTCTACTGTTCTGAATCCCGTAAAGAGCGGCTGCCGCGCCGAAACAGCGATATGATACAGATCATCGTCGCCCGTTTCGATCTTGTCGGGAAACGTCCCCGGGGGTGTGCCTGGCATGGCGAAACTCTTTGTGGATACATAGGGCACCACGTCCAGGCGCGTGTAACTGGCGCTGCTCCCAATCTGTGGCAGAAACCCCGCGCGCGCCTCGCCGATCTTCGCCTCGGATTCCTCCGCTCGCTCCCGGGCCATCGCCAATACCTTGCTTTTGTCGAGCGCGATCCGGACGCTCTCCTCCAGCGTGAGTTCCTTCGTGCCTTGGGCAAAGCTGTCCCCCGCCCAGAGCAAAACCGCCATGAACCCCCAGAACAGACCAAACCGACGCATACCCTCCTCCTTTCTCAGTGTCTCACGTGCCGTGCGACAAACCGTTCAGTTCGCCCAGTGGGGTAGAAGAAATGTCCCTACGAACGGAGATGGCTCAGGTTAGGGCAACCTCTGCCCCGTTGAGAAATAACTCCAGAATAACCGACTTCCTCTCCATCAAACCTTCCTCCCCTCCGAGCAGAATCCACTGGGCGGTGAAGGCATGGATGATGCCCACAAGCCCTGTCGCCAAAAAGCGCGGGTCAATCTCTTTGAGCACCCCTGCGGAAACGCCGTCCTGCATGACCTTTTCGATGAGGTCGAGACCGCGAAGGCATCTCTCTCCCAGATGCTCTCTCAATCGGTTTTCCGCCTCCATCTCAAGCCGGGGCTGTTCGGAAACGATAATCCGAAAGAAGTCTTTGTCCTCTTCGAAAAAGGCGAGATGGGTCTCGACCAAATCCATGATCTTGCTCTTGGGATCATCGGAGGATTCAATCACTCTCCTGGATCGCCTCTCAATGTCATCCAATTTCTCCTGGATCAGGGAGAAAAACAAATCCTCCTTGCCTTCGAAATACCCGTACATGGCCCCCTTGCTGAAGTCGGCCTCCTGGGCGATCTCGTCTATCGTGGTAGCGGCATAGCCTTTCTGGGCAAACATACGCTTGGCTGCATCCAAAAGCTCACGCCGGCGCATGGCCTTTTCCCGCGCTCTTCTTGTTTCAGCCGCCATGGGGTATCCTCTCGAAATAAATGAACAGATGTTCACAAAATGAACGTTCGGTCAAATATAGGCGGTTTGCGACGGGTTGTCAAGGAATTTTGCTGGAGAAGGCTGTCGTATGGCCAAAAAAAAGCCGCCTCCGGTGGGGGGCAGCCTTGGGGATTGTGCGTGTGTGGGGATTAAAAATTTGGCCTAACTCTAATAAGATCAGCCGCTCCGCATGCGATGTTTCTTGAATCATGCGACTTCCGGTGCTCTTTTTATGCGGGACTCTTGTTCTATTTGGACCCTCAAGTGCCGTTGCGGCACCTGCAATGGACAAAACAGTTGACTGGCTGGTCGATTGCGGAACCCCGATCAGATTTGCGCCCAGCAAGGATAAGGCAATGGACAGCAAGATAATGGAAGTATTCAGTGGCGTAAAATAGGCTTGGTCAAGCAGGCCTCTTCCCAAGGTGAGAGAGACCTGTTTGCCGGCTATCAAGGCACCCGCGAGCACCATGATTCCAAATAATCCGGGAATCAATTGACGTCTGATTGCTCGCGAACCATACGCTGCTGAAAAAGCGGGCGCCGTTCCGCTACCGCCCATGTTGATCGCCAAGAACATGGCCAACAAGAATGGAATCGTCAGGTAATTAAATAGCGCAGACATGCTTATCGCCCCAATGGGTAAGGATTCCCTTCTCAGGGAGGAGACCGTGTGCTGTCCGAACTCAGAGGTTGGTCTTCAGATCATTTCGGTGATTTCAGAAAATGCCTGGCCTTCAGCGGCTGCTTGCTGCTATCGACAAATTCTGTATCTCTACGTGCAGCAAGTGCAAAGCGGTCCTGCTGGCATCCAACTCACCTAGCATGCTGGATTTGAGATCTTTGAACACGTCCTTTTCCTCAGAAAACAGGCTGTAATAATAGGTGATTCCTTCGTTTAGATTCTTCACGAAAGTCAGCAAGATTTTCTCTTGTTTGTCTGTAATGGAAGCACTTGCTTTCGCTATCCGTTCTTTCAGAAAATCGATGTAGAGGGTGAGTTCTTTGATAAACAGATTGGGGCGATCGGTTCTTGCGATCACGTTGGATCTGCCATAAATATGATCGATGAGCTCTTTCAGGCTCATCTTCTTTGAGAAATAGGCCATGTTGGGGCCCGGACACACGGATACCCCGTCCCCTTCCGCCTTCGTATCGAGATGATTCACCAACAGCGCCGAGGTGCCCAGTCCCACACAAATACATGATTTGTCCACGATGGCATCAAATCTTGCCTGGTGTTCATCCGGAGACAGTCCCTCGTGGTCCAGCTCTTTGAGCTTCAGATGCTGGTATTGACGGGAAGCGGTACAAATACCTCTTTCAGTAAACTCTGTATTTAAAATGAGATACTTCTTTGGGCATGAGCTGCCCGGTTTTCCGTCTTTGGCCAAAGCCAGCTTGGCGAGATCTTTGCTGTTTTTCCTGAGATTGTTGAAAGGAACGCCCAGGGGAGAGATGTTGCTCAGATACAAATCCTCCTCCCTGGCTGCAACCAGTTGATTCCTAGTGGGCTCATCCACATTGGTCACTTCCTCGACCAGAAGAAAAGGGGAGCCCCATCCCACCGAATCCAGTTGGTAATGATCGATTAGAAATTGGTGTTCTTCAGCCGTACCCACCGCCCCCTGCGCGGTGATCTTCAGGGGCAATTCTGTCTCGGGTATGGCACGGCCCTTATTGGAAAGCGCCTGCATCAAGACTGTGTGAATGGATCGAACCAGTTCTTTTCGGTTGTCTCTAAATTCAGCCAGTATGGGCCCCATGAGGTATCCGTCTGTGGCGAAAGCGTGCCCGCCACAGTTGAGACCCGATTCAATTCGGTACTCTGAAACCCACAGTCCTCTTTTCGCCAGAAATTTCCCCTGAATAAAAGCCGATCGATAGTCGCTGACTTTCAAAACTATCTTCTTTCTTATGGCGCCCTTTTCGTCCGGATAGAAATCCTCAAAATGCTCCAGATAGCCGTATAACCTCGGATTCATTCCTGCAGACAGGACTATGGAGGATATCAAGTCGCTGTTCGCATATCCCCGCAGCGCCGCATGGGCGTCATTGTATTCGACAGGCAGTTTCTCACCACGGCGATAGTTCTCCTTATCCACCTTGGTCATGATGTTTACATCAATACTGCCCATAGACAGGTTGGCCTTGATCCAGCTGCCCACTTCACTCAAATCAAGGCATTCTGCCGACAATCGCTGGAATGTCTTTTTGACCGCGGAGCTATCGGGTAACAGTTGGAAGTATTCTCTGATCTCGTGCCCTTTTCCAACCGCAGCCTGCTTCAATGCCTCAAATCGCTCTCTTGCCAACTTGTTGATCAAATTCAGATAGGACGTAATTCTTTTTGCCCGGAAATCCTCGGTGTTTTCTGTAATCTCGACATAGGGAAGCTCGAACCGGTCGCTATACATCTTTCTCAATTTTTCGAGCAGCATGTCATCCACCAATGAGATGACCGAATCAATTCCGTAGTGTGAGACCTTCAAGGGTGTATCAACGGTAAATCCGATTCCCATGACAGGAATATGAAAAGAATGTGTTTTTGTCATATTTGGGGGTTCTATCTTTTCCTCTCTAGTGGTTGAAAAGACCATCGGATCTATCTCCCCGATTGGGGGATAGTGATACAATGGGGCTCATTCCCCCTGTTCGTCCGGGGGGGGAGTCGTGGCGGCCAAGGGAATGGCGGATCACGGCAGGAGGCGGATGGCAAAATGCGAGAGATCGGAATTTGGACATCGTCCTTGGCGGGAGGGTGGTCACCCATTCCAGGATACGGACGAGTCCCCACTATCGCGTATTCCGAAGCCTGTTCTATTCTGAAACGAAAAGAGGCATTGTTTGCGTGCGTGCCCATGTCGTGCAGGGCAGTCCCGGAGACCCTCTCTGTAAAAATGGGACGACATGCCGCCCAAATAGAATCTTATAAGATACTAAAAGTTATAGGAATATACAAGAAGTATTTGCGTTGCAGACGGTTTGCGGGAGGGTTGTATCCCCCTTACTTGATGACTTATGCAAGCGGCTCAGGTGTTTAGGTGCTGAGGAACAAATGAAATTTCTCCGTCTTTACGGGGAAGAAATTCTCCTCATTTGCTGGTCCTTCTCCGCCAGCAGTTGCCTTCTCACGAAATAGGCCGCAAGTGCCGCCATACTTCCTTCCACCGTAGATTCTTCAGGCATCACGGGTGTTTCGGGAGTGTATGCGCTCAATCTGTCGCGGGTCTCTCCGCCCAGAACCACACAGGGTTTTTCCCTGAGCAAACCAGGCCCCCAGTTTGCGACAAAGGCGTCGACCGCTGAGGGACTGGCAAAGAAGGCGGCATTCCATTGTGGCGTGTCCTCATAGTGGATCGGCGTGTTGTGGTATAGTACGCAATCCTCAACGATGTTCCCCTGTCTCTCCAGCGCAACCGCAACTTCCCGCCCCACCCGATCTGATATGCAGCGAATTATCCTGGAACCGGGGGGAATGCATCGCGAAGCCCTCTCAACCATCCCATCGGTGCTGAAATCGGTTTCCGGTTCCGCATCGGCTTGCAAGTGATACGTTGCCAGCATCTCGGAAGTTCGGCGGCCGCACGTCAGGATTTTGGGAAGGGACCGGACATCCCTGCGCATGGCCAAGAGGATTGCCATCAGACAGGTCACCGCTGCCGGCGAAGTGAGTACCAGCCAATCGTATTCGCTCAGGCGCGCAAAAGATGCCCTTGCGCCCATGTCGGGCGTCATCCGGACTAGGGGGCGGGCGACCGGAACCCCGCCATAATCCAGTACCAAGCGGCAGGCGCGATCCTGCAATTCCTCGCTGCACGTTACCAGTACCCGCATGCCCTGCAGGGCACCCAATTTCTTTTGATAAAGATACTCTGATGCTGCAACTGCGCCGACCAGCACGATTCCGCTTCTTCCCACATCCGACGACAGGGCCTGTTCGCGCATCTCCCCCAGACAACCCGTCACGACTTTCTGGGCTTCGGAGCCTGCGTCATAGACCACCGCCACCGGGGTTTCCGGTGCGGCCCCTTCCTCCAGCAGTTCATGCGCCATCTGATCGATGCGCCGTGTTCCCATAAAGGCCACCAGGGGCAGCTGGGCGCGGGCTTTTCTCCCCACCGATTGATCGGCCCTCCCGGCCTTTCGGGCAGTCATCACGGCGAAACCCGGGGAAGTTCCCCTTCGGGTCAGGAGCAATCCGGTTCCGGTGGTCGCCGCGGTCAAACTGCTTACTCCGGGAATAACATAATAGGGAAGCCTCAGACGCTCCAGGGCCTGCACTTCTTCTGCGAGGCGTCCAAAGATGCCCGGGTCTCCCCCCTTGAGCCGAACCAGCCGTTTGCCACGACGGGCGTGGGTACAAATCAGGTCGGTGATGATCCTCTGGTCGTAAGTATGTGCGCCACACTTCTTGCCTACACAGATCACCTCGGCATGATCGGGAATCCGCTCGAGCAGATCCTCGGGAGCCAGGGCATCGTACAGGCATATCTCGCAGTTTTCGATGGCGTCCATCCCCGCCACCGTGCACAATCTCTTCGAGCCGCATCCGGCCCCGACAAATCCCACGGACTTCACAAACAGATTTCTGAGCTGAATCATCGTTTCGTTGCCCACCCGGAATGTGACGGCAAGATGGCCTTGGCCTGCAGGGGTGGGCAGCGCGTCTTCGGGCAGGATCTCCGTCTTGCGATGGGCCAATCCGAGCCGGTCCAGGTCTGCGGCGGCGATCATGATCATGTCATAGCCACCGGCATCGAGTTTTGCCAGACGCTCCTCGATGTCGCCCCCCATGGAACGGATCTGCATGTCCGGGAATCGCTGGTTGCAGTATGTTTGCTGACAGGTACTACTGACTCCGATGACGGTCCGGGGCCCAAGGGATGCCAATGTCTCCCCTGTCCGCAGCACACAGACATCACGCGGGTCCGCAGATCCGGGCACCCAGAACCAGTCGAGTTCCTCCCGCACAGGATCCTGCAACTTCTCGGCAGGGAAAAGGGCTCCGTCCACGCCCCCGTCAATCACGGCCTCGTCCAGGTCCGGGGCAGACGAATCGGACCCACTGTTCCGCAGGTCCTGTCTTTGATCCCGATCGGGGGGAGCCGGGAAGGTCTGGATCTCAAATCCCGTTTCGGGCAGGAAGCGTCGGACGGCACGGCAGAACTCCGCCACCTGAAACCCGGCCAGTCTGCCGTCACGCGAGGCTAGTGTCAAAATGCTGGCAGATGTCTTCATAATATTTCACGTGGGCCTTTGCAATCCTGAGTCCAAAAGATTCGGCATCCTGTTGGGTTCGGGCACGATCTTGATCGCGCCTTTTCAAATCACCCAAATCCACCGGGACGCGGTGATCTCCGGGTAACCTCCGTGCAGGATCTGTGTTGCGTGCATCCCATTCCAGACGAATCGCGTTGGAGACGTGAAGCGCAGCCTCGATCCATTCGGGCATGGCTCCCCTGCTCCATCCCTGTTCGGCACTGATTCTCAGGGCTGTTTTCACCTGAGCCACAATGGGGGAGTCTCCGAATGGGTGCGGATAGAGGCCGGCTGCCACAAACGAAAGATGGGAAAAAGCATCAAATCCCCGTTTCACATACAACCCGTCTGCCGCATGGGCATCAAACCCGAACAGGCGGGAGAGTATCCTTTCTATGCCCGGATCCATCGCGACCACAGCCATCAGGTCACAGCGGGTACAAGTGCTTAGAATCATGAACTCGTGAACGCCAGCGACATGCGCCACCAGATCGCCCAAATACCTCATTTTCTCATCCGAGAGCGCGAATTGCTCCCTCGGATCCGGATCTGCCTTTCGAGGGGCCAGGCCCATCACCAAGAGGTCCGCACTGTCTGTAAGGGCCACATGTCTGGCCAGGTTTGCGCTTATCATTCGGGCTCGCCGACACGAACGTCCCCCTGTTGACACACTGACCACGAGGTCATCTCTTCCAAAGCTGGCTGGCACCAAGAAGTCGCCACCGGGCCAGCCATGGTCTACGCGTGCGCAGAGGATATGGTGCGCGTTGCACAGATCCAGGATGCGTTGGTTGAGCTGGGCATCATCGGTGGCCGCAAAAACAAGATGGCTCCCGACAACGTCCTGATCCTCAAAGGAACGGGAAAGGAGGGTCACTTGGTCGTTGTCAACCAGTTCCCGCAACGCAAAGCCGGTCTCCGGCGACACCACCTTCACATGCCCACCCGCCTCCACGAGGCGTCGTGCCTTTCGTGCCGCTGTTTTTCCGCCCCCGACGACCAGACAGGGCCGGCCTTCGATCAACAGCCCCACAGGATATATTTTTCTCGAACGTCTTCTCTTGGACATAGTCCCCTGCCCTCTGTTCGCCGGGCACCTCGCCTGGCAACCGATGCTCCGCTATCAAACTTCAAAGAGCATCGTGGACAAATACCGCTCGCCCGAATCCGGAAAAACGGCCACGATGGTTTTCCCTGCAAATTCGGGTTGGCCGGCAAGACGGGCAGCTACCGCAGCGGCAGCCCCTGATGAGATACCTGCCAGAATCCCCTCTTCTTTGGTCAGACGACGCGCAAAGGACAGGGCTTCCCCATTTTCCACTCTTTCCACCCGGTCAATCAGGCTCAGGTCCAGGTTCTCCGGGATAAATCCAGCCCCAATGCCCTGAATCATGTGCGGG
>JAZDJA010000159.1:0-13380 GCA_043804415.1 Candidatus Latescibacterota bacterium
CCGAATCCTGCTCCAGAATCCTCCGGAACACCCCTTCGGCGGCGGCCCATTGTCGATCCCGGTATAGCGTCAACGCTTCGCTGTACAGCGTTACTTTCTCCTGAACTTCCTTCGATATGCCCTCTGTGCGCAATCCCAACAGCTCATAGATCCGCAGGGCCTCGTTTTTCCCCATCACCCGGATGACGTCCAGTTCCCGAACAACCACCTCCTCCTTGACCCGCTTATACGTCTGCTCGCTCACGATGATGTCCGTGCCATAGACCTTATTGACGCCTTCCAAGCGGGACGCGGTGTTCACGTGATCCCCCATCACCGTGTAGTCCATCTTATCTTTGGATCCCATATTGCCCACCACCACCTCCCCCGAATCCAGGCCGATCCGGATGCGCACTTCCGGAAGTCCCTCCTCCGCCCACTTCTTCCGAAGTTTGACCAACACCCGCTGCATCTCCAGCGCCACCTGACACGCGGCCCATGGATGATTTTCAAGCGGCACAGGCGCTCCGAAAAACGCCATCACGCCATCCCCCTCGAACTTGTCCACCGTGCCGCCATGTGCAAGCACAATCTCGGTCATGGCGGTCAGGTATTCGTTCAGGAAGGGCACCAGCGTCTCCGGCTCCATGCCCTCAGACAGAGCGGAGAATCCAGCGATATCCGAAAAGAACACGGTCACATCCTCTTTTCTGCCACCCAGCTGGGCCAGATCCGGATTTTCAAGAAGCCGCTCCACCAGCTCCCGATTCACGTAGGTTTGAAAGAAACCCTTCACCCGGCGTTTCTCCCGTTCCTCGGTCAGATATCGGAGGACAATGGCCAGGATATACACCAGAAGCACTGCGAGGGTAGGACGAGTGAGGCCCAACCACAGATGGTAATCCTCAAAGAGGGAAAACAGGGAGAGATAGGCATAGATCGCCCAGCACGCCACGATGGCCATCCCTCCGTAGAGCGGGGAGAGCGTCAACGCGAAAATCCCCGTAATGACGCAGGCCAGGAGCAGGAGGAGCCCTTCCGTATCGGAATTCACCTTGCGAAGGAAATCGCCGGAGAGGATCGTATGGAGCACGTTGGCGTGGATCTCCACGCCCGGGAATTGCGCGCTATAGGGCACGGATCTCAGATCCATCAGCCCAGGGGCAGAGGCGCCCACCAGCACGATCTTGTCCTGAAAAAAGCGCGCGGGAATGCGCTTCTTGAGCACATCGTAGTAGGAAACATACCGAAAGGACCGGTAGTTCCCCCTGTAGTGGATGAGCATCCTTCCCGCTTCGTCGATGGGGATATCCCTCCGCTCTCCACCATCAAGCACGAGCCGCACATATTTTCCGGGCACGATCGTGATATCTGACTCCTTCGCGCCCAGGAGTTCCAATGCCATCTTCGCGCCAAAGGCCGCGTAGGACCGATCTAATACCTGCGCGAAAAGCGGCATCGAACGGGTGACCCCATCCGCGTCCGGGAAGATGTTCGCATACCCCAATCCCTCCGAAACCTTTGCCAGTTCCGGAAGGGCGCCCTCAATGCGCGCCTTTTTGAGGAATCGGTCATGAATCGTTCCGTCAAACCCATAGGAGGAACCGGGATTGAGCTTGGAGAAGGGATCCTCCTTCATCGCATAGAGGAAATTCGAGGTATCCGATTCCGAGAGCATGACCGCGTGAAACACCCGGCCAACTTCCTGGGTCGCTCGGACCAATTCCCTGTCCTCCATCGGATCCCGATCCGGGTCCACGAACAACACGTCAAAGCCGATCGCCCGCGCGCCCCCCTCGGACAGAAAATCCATCAGGCGGGCATGATACGATCGCGGCCATTGTCGATAACGTCCGAGCTTGTACAGGCTCCGGCTGTCGATATCCACGATCACCACTTCCTCGATCGGCGGCTTCCCCGCTCCGACCCGAAAAGACAGCGCAAAGCGCAGGTCCAGCATCTTCGCCTCGAACCCGTCCAACACCTCTCCCACACGCCCCACGAAGTGCGGCACGCCAAGCACAAACAGCCCGCCCAAAAGACCGATGCCCACACCGGTCGCCCACCATTTGATCAACCGTCTTCTTCCATGTTTCATAGCGCGACAGCGGCAGACTCAGACCGTATCAGCCCAAGACACTCCCGCTGTTCCTCCTTTCCGCATGGCAACCATGCCCGCCTGATACGCCGCCGAGAAAACATCCCCATGCCTCCAGCGCGGAAGAACCTACCCGGAAAGGGAACCGCGTATGCAACGGATTGGGCGGATTTGAAAACTCCAATCCTCGTTGAATACGGGACTCTGCGGGTTTCTTGCCCGGTGCTACGCGAAGCATCGGGCAGCATTCAAAGGGAGCAGAACCACCTGAAGATTGGGTCCCCCGCCTCCAGAGCTCCGTTTTGCATGGGAGTCCCTAGCACAGATAGGTCCGCTCCGGTTTGGGATCGCACGCCTGGACCACAGCCTCGAACATGACCAGCAGCAGCTCCTCCCGGATCGTGCGATAGTTCGGATCGGACCATCGGTTCACAAACTCGTCCGGATCGTTCCGCAGGTCATACAACTCCCCGTCCTGCTGAGGCAGATAATAGCTGATGCGAAAATCCGGCGTCCGAAGGGTCCGCAGAAATCCGATGCCATCCGCCTCGTCATCCTCCAGCAACACCCAGGGACGGCCAGCCCACTCCTGCCCACAAAGGCCCGGGAGGTAGGATTGCCCCTGCACACCCCGTGGATTGGATAACCCGGCGAGTTCCAGCATCGTAGGCATCACGTCAACGTGGCTGACCAGACCCGGCATGCGGGTGCCCGCCGAGAACCGTTCCGGGCACCGCCAGATCATCGGCATGCGGATCAGCTCATCATACGGAGCGCATTTGTAGATCAACCAGTGGTCCCCGAGATGCTCCCCATGATCGGTGGTGAACACCACCACGGTATCCTCCGTCAGGTCAAGCCGATCCAGGGCATCCATGATGCGGCCCACATTTTTGTCCAACAAGGACACCATCCCATAGGTGTGCGCGATGATCTCCCGAATGTGTGCGTCCGGCATATCCATGGGAGGATAGGGCATCGATTGGGCGAACTTGCGCAGCCTTTCCTGGTAATCCTGGGGCTTTCCCTCGGCCTCGTCCCGACGGCGCCGGGGCATGGGCACGGACTCCGGATCATACTGGTCGCACCATGGGGCTGGCGGGCAATACGGAAAATGCGGGTCCGGGAATCCCACGAAGAGGAAGAAGGGATCGTCCTGGGCCGCCGAGGCTTCCAGTTGCCCGATGGCCTTATCCGCCACCCAAGTGGAACTGTGATGTTCCTCCGGCATGGCCGACTTCCAGCTGGAGGGCGCGCCTGTAAGCGGACGCAGGGCCCGCTCCGGCTTCCAGCGCTCCGGGAGGCCCGGGTCGATCGCGACAAGCTCCCGATGGTAGTCCGTCCAGTCGTCCGGATGCCCAAGCGCCAGTTGCGTCTCTTGGAAACCATAGTAGGGTCGGGGCATCGCACGCCCCTTGGCGTGCCATTCCGGCCCCTCCGGAGAGCGGTACGCGGTCCGCGGCTCGGTATGCGGCGACAGGTGAATCTTGCCCACCGCCGCGGTGCGGTACCCGTTCTCCAGAAGCACCTGGGGCAGGGTGATCTCGTCCGAAGACAGCGTCATGCCGTTGGTGGACAGCCCGTGCGCACGCGGATAGCGTCCGGTCAAGAGACTGGCACGGGAGGGCATGCAGACCACATTGGCCGTGAAGGCATTCTCGCAGACCACGCCGTCTGCGGCCAGCCGGTCCAGGTTCGGCGTCCGGACCACGGCATTCCCGTAGCATCCGAGGCTGTCCTGCCGCTGCTGATCGGTAAGGATAAAGACGAAGTTCGGTTTTCTGGAGGGCATGGGTACGGTCTCCGCGATCTGGACCCGATGCGACGCGCCATTTTTGCCACGTGCCTGCATGCGTGCGCTACCGATCAAAACGTTTTGGATCGATCGGATAGGTGCCCCATTCATCCCGGCAGCGCTTCATCTCAAGGATGTTCTCCCTTTTCGCGTCCACGGCCAACGAATGGGTTGAGCCCATGATATATCCACCGCCCGGTCCGGCGGTCTCGAAGGCATACCGCGCGTCCCTGCGAATATCCTCCGTGCTCCCGAGGATGATGTGTTCATGCCATATCCCGCCCCACAGACAGGTCTGGTCGCCGACCCGCTCTTTGAGCTTTCCGATGTCCATGCCCGCGCTGGCCTGAATGCCCTCGTACGCATCATACACCTCCGCCAATTCGTTTACCACCGGCCAGGTGTGCCCGCAGCAGTGTTTGAGGACCTTGAGACCATATCGGTGCGCTTCCTGGACTTGCGCCTTGTGCCACGGATACACCAGCTCCCGGTACATCTGGGGGCTGGCCAGCATGCTCGTGCTGCTGCCCAGATCCCCCGCAGGCATAATCCCATCCACGCCGAGTTGGGCCAGAAACTTCACCTCGCGCACCATCCGCTTGCCCTGCAACTCCGCGATCTTCTTGCAGATGGCAGGCTGGAGCATCAGATTCATCCAGAATTCCTCCTCCGTGGCGCCAAATCCGGGGAAACTCAGATCATTGGAGAACATCATGACAAAGTGTGTTTCCTTCATCTCCCGGACGGCGTGCCGAACCAGCTCCAAGCGGGAGTCGTTCGGGTCACCCAGGGGCTGATCCTCCAGCCCGTCAATCTGTTCCTGAAGCCCCGCCAAGGTAGGGGGCACATAGGCCTCTGCGTTTTTCTGGTAGGGCATCAGATCATGCGTGGACGCAGAGATCCGGTAGATGTCTCCGTTCTCGTTCCGGTAGGTTTCCTCGTCCAACTTTTCCATCGCCTTGGGATGATAGCCTTTGGGGGGAACTTCGCCGACAAGCACCAGATCCATATCCAGCGCGCGAACCAGATCCAGTCGGTCGCGCTTGTAGTGCGCAACCACCTCATCGCGGCCCCCGTCCCAATAGGCCTGGGTCTCCTTCATCTTGCCCTGCACCAAGCTCTCGCGGCCCAGGATGTCCTCGTATACGTTGTAGTCTATGGAATGCTCCCCCCAAGGGATGCGATCCGCTTCCCGATGCTCCAATGCTGCGAAAACCCGTTCTCGTGGTAACATGCGCTTGCTCCTTTTCTGGTAAGACAGGGGTTGAACCTCTCGAATCCCGATTCTTTGAGCGCAGGCTAATGGAATCAACATGCATGGAATTTGGCGACGCAACCGCCCGAATACCCGACGTTGTCCCGCACCTCCGCTTCGGTCATCATTCCCACAACTGCAGCATCCACCTCAGGCAGATCCAACACATAGCGAAGCGCCCGATGGGCCTGATCCCCCAGCGCTCCCCTTCCCAGCACCTTCATTGCATACACGCCCTTTCCCGAGGCCCGAAGTTGCTTCACGAGCGGAAGCACCTCCTCGTGGGTGCCATCCATCAGCATGCCATCACAGTTCAGGCGCACCTGCACCACCTCCACCCACGGAGAGGCCACGGCCGCCCGAAGCGCCAAAAGCCCATGCACCGAAACGCCCACCGCCCGCACGAGCCCCTGCTCCCGCGCGCGGCTCAGGGTCTCCATGGCACCCGCATAGCATTCCGGCCAGTTTCCCTCGGTCAACCCATGCAACAGCACGATATCCAATACATCGGTCTCCAGCTCCTGACAGAACCGATGGAGTGCCAGCTCGGCCTCCGATTGGGAATGCGCCACCGTCTTGGTCCCGATCACCACTGAGGCGCGATCGATCCCCTTCATCGCGGCAGCCACGTGCGCGTGACTTCCGTACATATCCGCCGTATCCCAGAAGGTGATCCCATGCCCATAGGCATATCGCAGCAGTCGAACCAACCGTTCAAAACCCATTTGGGTCTGATTCGAACAACCGTCCCATCCGTTGGTGCCTGTACCAATGCCCAGCTCGGATACGAAAAGACCGGTTTGACCTAATTGCACCTGTTTCATCTTAGTTGCTCCGTATGTGCCATCTGAAATCGAAGAAGGGTCTGTGTAGGGGCTCAAAGCATTGAGCCCCTACACAAAGGCATTGATCCCCCACACAAGGCCTTGAACCCCTACACAAGACATTCTTCCCATACCCAGGCATTGAAGCCCCTACACAGGGCATCGAGCCCGCACCCGAGGAATTTGGCCCCTACCCAAGGCATGGCGGGTCCTGACCCAAAGCCCATTTTACGAAAGAACCTTCCGCCAGATGGGCTTGAGACTCTCCCAGAGGGCTCGCTCTCCGTTGTATTCCTGACAGAGATCGTAGAAGATCACCTCGTCTGCTCCCCCCCGGACGGCAGAACCCATGAGATCTTCGACGATCTCAGGTCTGAGAAAAGACCAGGGCTCGGCACCCGCGAAATCCGCATGCGGCCCATAGGAAGCGGAAACGAGGAGGGGCACACCCACGCGGCACGCGCCCCCATGCGTCCGAACCATCTGACCAAACTGACGCGCAAAATCATTGGAGAGCGCGTAGGTCCAGCGTCCGATCCGGCCCTCCTGCGGCACATCGGAAACCGCACTGGGACAGAGGGTATCCACAAGCCCTGCGTCGATCCAGGCGGGCACATCAAGGAGCATCTCCGAAAGAAACCCGCGCGGCATAAAGTAAGCATACACCGGAAAATCGGAAAGGGCGATGCGAAGCTCCCTGAGAAACTGGGTGTTGGTCGCATCGGCCCTGAAACGGACCCAATCCGTGTCGCCATTCGGGATTTCGTAAGGATCCTTCCCCGTCTTGTCCCGGTAGGCTCGCACCACCGGTTCGTCGTACCCAAACAGACACACGTTCCTATCGTCCACGAGGGAGACTCCTCTGGCCTGCACATGACTCTTCCAGAGCCAGCGCGTAAAGTCGAGAAAGATCCCATCCGTGCCGTATTCCCGAAGCTCCCGGATCAACTGGATGCGATAGTTCCGGACCTCGGGATACCCAAACGACAAGGACCGATCGTAGCGCTTCCCCGCGCGATCCTGCATCAGATACTCCGGATGGGCCTCCGCAAACAGCATGTAATTTTCCGGCGGGATCCCTTCGTCACTCAAGGTGATCCAGGGAACCACCTCCATGCCCAGATGATGCGCGTCCTCGGTCACCGCAGCCAGGACGTCGAAAGCACGCAACATGTCGCAGGTCGCCGACATGGCCCGCTTCTTGTCCTGGTCCAGAGGATCCTCTTCAAAGCCCGGAGAAATCCTGCGCTCCAAGCGGGTATGGTGAAGAAAATCCCCAAAATTGGAAACCCGGAAGTACAGCCGGCTGATTCCCAGATCGCAACAGGTACCCACCCATTCTGACAGTCCCTCCCGACTTCGAAACTCCGGGAGCCAACAGGCGGTGCTGATATAGTCCACCATGGCGCCGATGGTGATCTTTCTATTCATGCCCTTTTCCTTCTTCGGCCAGAGATCCTTGCTTGTCCGGCCTGGACATAGGACGGCGAAGGGTTTCTGGCACGCCCGTTTCCGCAGGGAGGAACGGGGACACCTGGATTCGGACCTTTCCACAAGAACCCTAATACGCACCCAGCCGCAACCCCTCGTCCACGAAGAAGCGATACGTGTCGTATTCGGTTGTCGTGGGAATCGAGTGATCGGAGTGCAGAATATATCCAAAATCCTTCTTGACCACGGGGATCTTCTCCGCCAGTTCGGCGCGGATCGCATCCCGGTTGTTGGCCACCAGATTCCGCGCGTCCATGCCTCCGAAAAGCACCAGCTTATCCCCATAGCGTTGCTTGATGCGCAGCAGGTCCATCCCGGCCTTGGTCTCTATGACCTGCAGGCAGTCGAGACCCGCCTCCACCATATGGGGCAGCAACGGTTCGATATACCCGCACGAATGCATGATCACCGGCAATCCCAGCGAGTGGGCAAAGGCAATGGTCTTCTCGTGGGCCGGCTGGATGATCTCCTGGTACATCTTCGGGGACATAAAGGGGCGCTGCTTGAATCCCATGTCCTCCCAGAACCAGATGCCATCCGGAAGGCCTTCCTGCTCGAAGAGAATCTCCAGAAGGGCGATGGTCAGGTCACAGTAGGTCGTGACCATATCGCGGATCCAATCCGGATCAAGCGCCATCCCAATCAACATGTGCTCGTGTCCGCAGACCGGATGCATCAGTTCGAAGACGTTCAGCCCGGACCAGCAGAAGAAGCGCTGAGCCTGGCGACATGTTTCCTTCGCTTTGCGGTAGTCCTCGAAGTTGATGCGCGCACGGTCGGGGGTCAGGTGGGGCTTGATCAGCTCCTCCCAGCCCCTGCGCTCCGTCACGGCAAAATCCACATGCTCCGGTGTGCTGCTGTGGAGCTTGTGCTGGCGGAGCGCCGCGCCGTTTCCGTCTCGGGTGAGGATGGTCTCTTCGGTCTCCTCCAGCACCACCGGTTCGAAATCCAGCAAGGCCACCATGTTGAAGGCCGGGCTCGTGTTCATGTCAAAACCGAAGTGGAAGGGCAGGTCTTCGTCTTTCCCGATGTGCCCCTCGGCCTGCCATTTTTCCAGCGTATCTCCCCAGAAATGCTCGAACAATCCGATCCGGTCCACCGGTTTGCGCCGGAGAATGTTTCCAATCCGTTCTACTCCCGTCAGTTTCTCCATGCCATTCCCCTTTTCTCATTTTGGTGAGCATTGACCGCACAATCGGAATTCGCAATTTCACTCATATTGGCTTGCAGCAAAGTCAGGGCTAGTGTTCCTGAGTTAACAATCCTACTGGGGGACAGGTGGCCCGCGATGGATAACCCCCTGTTCGCGCACCCCATTTCACGTTTCATCCCGCTGTATCGGCGTAGCGAGAGAGGACCGGTGGGGTTGAGTCAGACACCAACCGATAGGTATCCGGACGCCGTTGCATCATGCGGATCCGGCGCATGGAATTCATCCCCGTGATCTCGCCAGCCCCGTACTGAGGAGCTGGTTCCCGGCGGATATCCAGCTCGGCGGTTACGATCTCGGAACTCCGGCGTCCCCCAGCGGACACAATCCGCCCCATGTTATCCACCACACAGCTCGGATCGCAGAAATCCCACAAGTCCTGATGGGAGGGAAGTCCCATGGCAGCCGCAATGCTCACCCCGTTCTCATACGCTCTGGACAGGCCGTAGATGTTCTCCCAGCCCAGCGTGGGACAGGCGATCAGATCCACCCCGGACAGAGCGAGTTCCCGCGGCGCTTCGGGATACTGCATATCCCAGCAGACCAACAAACCGATCAAACCATGCTCCGTCTCGAAGGTGGGATAAAAGTCCCCCGGCGTGATGCCGATCTCTTCGCCGGCGGGCAAATGCACCTTATCGTAGATCCCCACGATGCTCCCCTCCGGTCCAAACAGCACGGCTGAATTGTAGGCATTTCCATCGCGGCTGGTATACAATCCCCCCACGATATAGATGCCGTATTGGCCGGCCAGATCGGAAAACCTCCGAATCAGCGGGCCGTCCAATGGCTCGCTGACATCCGGGAAATGGTACCGTCGATCCCGGTACGACACGGTGCCATTGAACCCCTCAACAGTCACGATCAGATGCGCACCCTCCCTGGCCGCCTGCTCCACCATCTGAAAACCTTCCTCGATACCCGGCTGGGCAAGCTTGCAGCACAGGGCCAGGTCATACGCGCCCGGATCGTCCGGGTCGTACCGGAACTTGCTCTTGCTTTGGATCACACTGATTTTCATTTCTTCTCCCGTCTCATCTGGATGTGGGTGCTCTTTGGAGGAATCCCCGCACTTCCTGGGCAGTTGACAGAAACCGGTTGGGTGGGCAGGAGGTCCGTCACCATGGGAAGCTCAATGCTGTCCACATCGCGGGGGGTCCTTCATCGCAATAGCGCCATCTTTCGAATCCGGGCGGCGCGCGCCGGATCGCCTTTCTTCCCCATCTCCATCCGAACGAGATAGACGCCGCTGGCCACATCGGTGTTCCCCTCGTCCTTTCCGTCCCAGGTCACCATGTAGGATCCCGCTTTCCGATGTCCGTCCACCAAAACGCGAATCCGCTGACCGAGAAGGGAATAGATGGCCAGGTTCGCATATTCATATTCGGGAAGGTCATAGCGGATGATTGTGGCGTTGTTGAAGGGATTGGGCACATTGGCAGATAGGGCGAAGGACGAGGGGATCGGCTCCGCCAAGCTCGTTTCCACGGCTGTCTCCGACCCAAACGCCACTTCCAGCAGCGTTCGCCCGGACCAGTTGGTGCGAACCTCCAGCACACGCGTGTCCCGGTCGAATGACCAATCCGTTTTCGGCAGCACGCGAAGGTTTTCGCGTAGGTCATCCACCTTTTCCCCGGAGAAGAACAGACGTAGCGGGTACACGCCCGGATCCGCATATAATTCCAGTGTCATGGACCGGCTCAGTGAATCCAGATCGGCCCGAACGGCCCATATGCGCGGATCGGGACAGATTCCAAAATCGGTGCGCTCCTCCAATCCGGGAAGTGTCGAGTAGTATTCCCGATAGCACCGCTCGGACCTGTGGTCCAGCGGAGGAACATCCTCCACGTCTTCCACCGGATTCCTCAGGTGGGGAAACAGAACAAACCGATAGCGCCAGGCCGAACCGGTATCGGCCGCATGATTTTTCAGATAGAGACGCAGCGATCTTCCGACCTGTGCTATGCTGTCTATCCCTGTGGGTTGGGCAAGCACCATCCCAACCGATCCGTAGACCGCATCGCTGGACCGAAAATCCCAGGCATCCTTTCCGATCGGAACGACGCTCGCAACGCGAGGCGCAAAAGCAAGTTCGACAAAACAGCCCTGCACCGCCAGCTCGTCCTGCATCGGAGAGATATCCCCGCTGACGACGAGTTGATCGCTTTCCTCCCAGAGGGTATATCGCATGGCGTGTTGCAGTCCCGCCACCTCCCAGCCCACTTCTCCGGTCATCGTGTCTCCCTCAGCCACGGTCCGGGCATAGGCATGCAAAGGCTCGCTGGCGTCTGTCGTTCGGAATGGGGTCAGATCGCATTCTTCCCCCTCGATCACCGCCTTCACACTCAGATCGATCAGATGGGGATCCATGGTCCCGTTCTGAGACCGGGGCAAACCGATCGCCCGGTTCCGGAACAACTCCTGAGAGGAAATGGCGTTGTTGGTAGCCTGGGGAAAATGCCAGGAAAACTGGGCCTCCCGGCGGCTGCGACCGCCCCAGCTTGCAGCCCAATAGTCCTCGGAGACGCCTATATCGTAATGCGTCTCGTTGAATAGATCTTTGTTGAACCGATCGAAGCCCTCCACGCCTCCATAATCCAGATAATAGGTGAGCCGCATCCCATATTTCGTCCCAACGCGCAGAAACAGCGATTCGTTGTCGGACTTCCCGAACCAGTTCCATTGTCCTTCGGACACACCCGCGGACTGCGTACCGCCACGCCCCCCGTGGTACGAGATGCTCTCTCGCTGATTGGGACTGACCCAGGTCACCAGCACCCCGCCGGTGATATTCGTGCCCCGATCATACCATACCATGGCGGGATATCGGGTACCAAGCCCCTCGTCTATGGCGGAGAACATCGAGTGCTGCATGCAGGTGGACCACAAAAACACGACCTTTCTGTTCCGCACAGTCCGGACCATGCCGCCACCGTATCCCACCAAGTAGCTGTCGTCCATGTCATTGGTGAACATCACACACTGCTGGGCGTTTACATAGACCGCCGTCTGAAGGATCTCGCGCTCGGTATCCACCACAAAGTGGGGCGCTCCCCGATAAAACCGGTAGGTCCAGCGCACCACCATCCAGTCCGTGGTCCAGTCCACGTGCACTATGGCGAGATCGGGATCGTCCGCCTGGATCGTCACGTCCAGCCCGGTGGTGCCCACATATCCAGGCGCTCGGGTCCATCCCGTGTTATAGGCCCCACGAGCATCGGCGATCTCGAATTCCGGATAGAACAACGTGAATCCCCCGCTCTGGCATACCAGCTCGAAGGCGCTCCCGACAAGATGCGCGCGTTCGATCATGCCCGTAGTCCGGTCGATCACTGCCACGAAGCGCCCGGTATCCACCGCGATCTCCTCGTCGGTAACACGCAGAAGAGAACTATCTTCATCCCCTCCCATCGTTGCTTCAGAATAAACAAGTGCAAGCAAGACCGCTATGATTCCTGTTCGGATTCGCATATCGCGCCTCCTCGTTTTTTTCTCTGGGTTTTTGGGGAAAATTCGAGACGAGACCTTTGCCGACAGACCATCAAAGAAAGAGCAACAATATGTGCACCAATAATCGATCGTTACCTCCTTGATAGAACACCGGCTGATGCCGCTCCCATCCGTGTCACTTGGTCCGAAACGCTCCGGCCCGATACGCAAAATCGGGATCAGGGCCGTCCACACCCGGCGCACACCGGCCTTCCGGTTGATCCAAATTGGGAACTACAGACTCTCGTAGGAAACAGTCACCTCGGTGATTCTCGGAGTCCTGCCGCCGTTTATCGCTCCCAGCGCGAGACGGTATTGCATCCAACCACCGGCCGTTTGACTGGACACTGCCTGATGATTCTCCAGCCAACTCCCCTCCCCTTCCGCTCCGATCCAGGGCGCATGCGCCAACCCCTCCTGGGTGGGGGCAAACCGCAGCTGGGCCTTCACCCACGTTTTGGGTGGCACTTCCCCTTCCCACGAGATCTCCGTCGCACGTGCCCCTTGGGAAAGCTCGTGGGGATTGGATACGTAGTATTCCTCAGGGCCCCGATCCATGATGTTGCCGGGACCGACCGCCACCATCCCGTGCGGTCCGGAGGTGGGCAGCTTCTCCGGCCCCTCGACCAACCCATCCGGGCCGTTCCGCCAAACCGAGGAATGGCCCACGTGATCCCCCTCCACCTTGTGGTAAGCCACCGCCAGCTCGGTCCAGCCGTCCTCGTCAAAGTCCGCGGCCACACATCCCGAAGCCGAGTGCGTGAACAGGCGGGTGCGGTCCATTTCGGAGAACCCTCGGCCCGCCCGGTTCCAATAGAGGTAGGAGTCTATGTCCCGCACCTTGCCGTCGTGATAGGAACAGAGGAACAGATCGAGCATACCGTCGTTGTTGAAATCGGCCACGGCCATGGCGTTGATCCCGCTGGCAGACAGCTGCGTCCGGCGATCCTCCCGCAGGCCATCTGGCCCGTTCCAGTAGATATATGCAAAGCCATCGTTCGGGGCCCCGCGTGAGGGCACATGGCCGCCCACAATCAGATCCAGATATCCGTTTCCATTGAGATCCGCGGCACGGGCACAACTGGCGCGCTCCACGGAGAGCACCTGGCAGCGATCGAAGCTGAATCCCTCGGGTCCGCCCCAAAGGATGAAACTCCGATCCGAGACGATCTGCGGGATAAAAAGATCCAACCAGCCATTGTGGTTGAGGTCCGCCAGATAGATCCAGCGCGGCTCTTT
>JAZDJA010000160.1:0-7752 GCA_043804415.1 Candidatus Latescibacterota bacterium
GCCAATCCCACTACCGTAGAGGCATGACACAGCCGCGCACAGTGATCCACGTTATTGGTGCCAAAGGTGGTCCGCACCAGCTTTTGGAACAGGTAGTTTTCCTCGTTGGTGCATTTGGCCGAAGAAAGGCCTGCCAGGGCATCGCCGCCGTAGGTTTCTTTCAATTCGGAGAATTTTGCCGCCACCAGAGAAAGTGCCTCTTCCCAAGTGGCTGGCTCCAGCTTTCCGTCTTTTCGAATCAAAGGCCGGGTCAGCCGGTCCGGATGGTGCACAAAATCCAATCCGAATCGCCCCTTCACGCACAGCTGGCCCCGATTGTCCGGACCGTCCTCCGTGCCCCGCACCTTCACAATCCGGTCATCCTTGATATAGAGATCCATCTGACATCCGACGCCGCAATAGATGCACGTGGTCTGCACCGTGCGAAACTCCCAGGGACGTCCCTTGAACCGAGCCAGTTTCCCGGTGATCGCCCCGGTCGGGCAGGCCTGCACGCATGCGCCGCACGATACGCAATCGGTCTCCCGAAGCGGCTGATCCATCCCCGCCACGATAGCCGACGCGATGCCCCGGTTGGCCACATTATAGACATCCTGCACCGTCCTCTCCGCACAGGTCCTGACGCACCGGTCGCAAAGTATGCAGCGATTGGGATCAATACGAATCACCTCGCTGGATTCGTCCACAGGGAGTGCCGGATCCCGGCGCGGGAAACGGACCTGCTCGATCCCCAGTTCATACGCCAGATCCTGCAGCTCACACGCCCCGTTGCTCTCGCAGAGCAGACACTCGTGCGGACGCTCGGAGAGGAGCAGTTCCACCGTTATCCGCCGAAGCTCGGTCAATTCCTCATCATGGGTAACCACGTCCATCCCCTCGGAGACAGGCATCGCACATGACGCGGCCAACCCCCTGGCACCCTTTATCTTCACCAGGCATACCCGGCATCCGCCGGATATGCTCAGCCCCTCCATATAGCACAAGTGAGGAATGCGAATACCCGCCTGTTCGGCCGCCTTCAGGACGGTCGTTCCGGACGGCACCGCAACGGGTTGTCCATCTATCGTTAGTCTTACAGATTCCATCACGCTCTCCTGTCTGTCAGAACCAGTCTTTTTTGGGCGCCAGGTCGCAGCAAGCCGCTCTCACATGGGGAGCAAATCGCGGCTCCTCGTGCCCGTTTTTCATCGCCTGTTTCGCAGATTCCGTTTGTGTGTCAATTCGCGCGTTCGGCGCTTCGTCCTCACGTTCCAGTCTCGGATACCAGCTGTTTTCGCCGCTTTTTCTTCTTGAAACAGACTCCTGCCGGGCACTCTTTGCTGAGGATATGCGCCTCGTATTCCTCCCGGAAATATCGGAGGGTGGAAAGGATCGCATTGGGTGCCGTTTGTCCCAGGCCACACAGGGAGGTCTTTTGGACCATCTGAGCCAGTTCCATCAGCCGGTCCAGATCCTCCTCTTCTCCGTCTCCATCGGTGATTCGGGTGAGTATGTCCAGAAGCTGCGTGGTTCCCACGCGGCACGGTACGCATTTCCCGCACGACTCGTCTGCCAGAAACTCGATAAAGAACTTGGACAGGCTGACCATGCACGTGTCCTCGTTCATCACTACCAGGCCGCCCGAACCCATGATGGCGCCCAGATCTTTGAGCGATTCGTAATCCACCGGCACATCCAGATGCTCCTGGGTAATGCATCCTCCTGAGGGTCCGCCGATCTGCGCGGACTTGAATGTCTTACCCTCGCGGATTCCCCCCCCGATCCCGTAGATAATCTCTCGCAACGGAATGCCCATGGGCACCTCAACCAATCCGGTGTTGCAGATATCTCCGGCTAACGCGAATACCTTGGTGCCCTTGCTTTCGCCGGTCCCGATCTCGGCAAATGCCGCGCCGCCTCCCAGAATAATGGGTGCGATGTTCGCCAGTGTTTCCGCATTGTTCACGAGGGTGGGCTTTCCCCACAGCCCCTGGTTGGCCGGAAACGGCGGCCGCGGCCGCGGCATCCCGCGTTTCCCTTCTATGGACGCCATCAGGGCCGTCTCCTCGCCGCACACGAAGGCGCCCGCACCGATCCTGATCTCGATGTCAAAATCGAACGAGGTGTCCAAAATCCCTTTTCCAAGCAATCCGTGCTTCCGTGCCTCTTCGATGGCCCACCTGAGCCGCTCGATCGCGAGCGGATACTCTGCCCGCACATACACATAGCCCTGGGCGGCCCCGACCGCATAGCCCGCTATCGTCATTCCCTCGATCACGCTGTGCGGATCGCCCTCCAATACGCTCCGATCCATAAACGCCCCCGGATCCCCCTCGTCCCCATTGCAGACCACGAATTTGTCCGAGCCTTGTGCCTTCCGCGTAAATCCCCACTTGAGGCCGGTCCGGAACCCCGCGCCCCCTCGTCCCCGAAGCCCGGAGAGTCGGACCTCCTCCACCACGTTCTCCGGTGTGCACTGAGTCAATGCTTGTGCTAATGCCGCATATCCGTCCCGCGCAATGTATTCCTCCAATGACTTCGGATCGATCAAACCCATGTTGCGAAGCACCACCCGAACCTGCCGATTCAGGAAAGGGATCTCTTCCACCGTGCGAAACAGCGCCCCGGTCTCGGCATTCCGCACCAGCAAATCCTCCACCACCTGCCCACCCACCAAATGCTCCCTCACAATTCGTTCGGCATCCTCGGCAGTAACCTTCCGATAAAACGTGCCTTCAGGACGGACGATCACCACCGGGCCCAGATCGCACAAGCCTACGCACCCCACCTCGACCACCCGATTTGTTCCCGCGCACCCGTGTGCTTCGATCCCTTGGGTCAGAGCATTGAAAACAGCCCCCTCCCCGGAGGAGATACATGCTCCCCCACCGCAGACCAAAACATCCCGGCCCCAGGCGCCCTCCTTGATCCCCCACCGTCTCTGAATATCCCGTCGAACCCTCTCGCGTAATGCCTTCAACTCGTCTAAGTGCACGTTACCTCTCCTTGATACAATGGATGAGCCGTGTTGCGTTTCAGGGATGAAACAATCACCACCTATCCGTCTGCCGCATTCAGTATCGCGCCAAGATGCCCTTCACCTCGTCCTGCGTCAACCGTCCGTAGACCTCCTCGCCGATCATCATCGCGGGCGCTAATCCACACGATCCCAGGCAACGCACCAGAGTCAAACTGAATTTGCGATCCTCCGTGACCTCTCCTTCGCCAATGTGCAAGGTCTCCCGGATCATATCCACCACCGCATTCGCGCCCCGCACATAGCAGGCGGTACCCATGCACATCTTGATCTCGTGGTCGCCGCGAGGTTTCATCGAGAAAAAGTGGTAAAACGTCACCACGCCATATACCTCACTGGGCGATATTCCCAGCCCCTTGGACACGATGATCTGCACGGCCTTTGGCAGATACCCGAATATCTGCTGCGCTTCGTGAAGCACCGGAATCAACGCGCCCGATTTTCCCTTGTATGCCGCAATGATCCCATCCAACTGCTCCAGATGCGCTTGCTTCAGTTCGTTCATGGGCAATCCTTTCTAAGGTGAGCTATCAATACTCAAGCAAGGAACGGGGAACAAGACCTCACCCAACCTTGCCGAGGTGAAAAGCGATTTTTCAGGGGCGGCAGGTCATTTTGCATGGGAGAATGTAACTGATTCACTCATATTGCGTTATAAGCGACTATGCTCCTGCGGATCAGAGACCTTTGACGTGTCGAGCGGAAGCCTTTCTTGCATCGGGGCGGCGGCACTCCTTGGTTCTCGTCCTTCTACGTGTCCTTGTTGCCGGTGCAGAAGCCCTGTTCCGAGGCAGACCTGCTTCTGTAATCGAGATGCGACTAGAAACATATAGGCCGTTAATATATATCCCTTACCGAAAAAAGTCAAACGGAAAAAACCGCCCGGATGCACAAACCCGGGCGGTTTCGGCGTTTATCTTTTCGAATATGGAAATGGAGGTGCCCTATTGACAAGGACCCGGAACCGTATCCTCCCCGAAATCCGAACGGCCAGTTCTTGGGGAGTCTCCTCACCGACCTTTGACGGCCTCGTGGTATTGAGCCAGTGTGTTGATATTAGTGAACATTCTCCCATCCGGATCGAATGGCTCAATTTCCGCGGGTTCCACGACTCGAACTCGAACCCGCTCCAAGAAATCGGTCACCTTGAACTGCCCAGCCTCAAGCTGGCTTAGGATGGGTTTCAGGCATGCCTTGGAATAGACGGCGCAGAGCGGCTCATATCCTTTTGTCCCTTTCGGGATGACTACATCGAAACCTGCCATTTGCACCGTTAGAAAGTTCAGGAATTCCGGCCGGGCAAACGGCATATCGCATGCCAATACCAGACTGTAGGGGGTCTCTGCCGCCATCAGACCCGTGTAGATGCCTCCCAGGCATCCGTGGGTTGGGAGCACATCGGTGCGCACGGAAAACCCGAATGAGCTATAGACTTCGGACGAATCCGTGATCACCCACACCTTTTCCGCTACAGACTCCAGCGCCTCAACGGCACGGAGGATAAGGGGCCTTCCCTCAAAAGGCAATAAGGCTTTGTTGGATCCGATCCGCCGACTCTTGCCGCCGGCCAGTACAATGCCCGTTATTTGACTCGCCCTCCTCTCTTATTTTCTGCCAACGTCGCCTCAAGGGAACAGAACACAGGAAGATTGGGGATGGGTAAAGACCAAGGGGGGACGACTTGCGGTCCCTCTCGCTCCGTGATTGGGCATTCCCGTTGTCTTGATCTGCCTGGTCCCCGGAAAATCCCTGAACTCGGTCCTACTTCTCGATCAGCATCTTTACTTTCTCCAACAGCACAGCAGGTTGAATCGGTTTCTCGACCAGATCGTCCACCGGAAGATAGTTCCCATCCGTCTCCGGTGAGAACTGCATCCCCTTGGCTTTCCCGATGGCCGTGACCATCAGGATGGGGAGATTCACATAGGCCGCATATTCGGGGTCAGGCGTCCGCAATGCATAGGATACCTGAAACCCCTCGGTATCGCTGTCCATCATCACATCCAGGATCAGGAGATCCGGACTGAGTTCCTTCACCTTCTGGAGTCCTTCCCTTCCGTTGGACGCCTCAAACACCTCATATCCGCCGGTCTCCAAGGTCAGCTTCATCGCCTCCACAACATCCGGATCGTCGTCCACGATCAAAATCCTGTTGTTGGCCATTTTATCCCTTTCCAAAAAAGGTTACCGCAGCGCACGCCGAGCTCACAGGGGTTCCCTATCTGTTCTCTTACTCAGCGGCTGCCTCCGCATATTTGCCCTTTGCATCGAGCCCGAATGCAGCCACCTCCTCCAGCACACGCGCCACCAGATCGGGCACCATGCGTTGCACCTCCGGTGAAAGCCCCTCACCCGGGTCAATTTGACCGGGCTGCACCCCGTAGAAAATCACCTCCTTCGCCTCGATTCCAAGCAACTTTGCCAATTCCAGCGTCTGCAGAATGTCCCCCTCGTGCAGGGAAGGTCTCGTGCGGCATTTTGGGGACGAGGTCTCCTCCGGCTTGAATCGCATCACCGTTCCCGGCAGCTTCCCCATTCGCGCCGCATCCACGATCACCGCCTTGTCCACGCCCTCCAGCCAATCCATCAGACGGTGTCCCGCCACGCCGCCGGAGATGACCTCCACCCACCTAGGAAGAATTCGCTCCTTGAGCGCCTCCACCACCCGGATGCCGACGCCGTCGTCCCCGAGCAGCACATTGCCCAGTCCGAGGACGAGGAATGGTTTCTTCGCCTTCTCCAATATAGCGTCCTCCTGCAGAAAAGTCAAGAAGGATGTTCTTGCCTGCACCAAGATTTCAGCCCGGTGGATCTGTAAGGGCAAGGCCCATCCGGCTGGATTGCTAGTCAAACGCCACATCGAGCATGTGCACGGAGCAGGAAATGCACGGATCGTAGGCCCGCATCAGGATCTCCAGCATCAGCTCAATCTCTTTCTCCGGCCGATCGAGAATGGTTGGAACGAGTGCCTTCATATCCAATTCCATATTCGCAAAATTCTGGTTCGTCGGAATGATGCAGTTCGCATCGGTGATGAGCCCTTTGTCGTCTATGGTGTAGTCGTGGTATAGGATGCCCCTCGGTACCTCAACAGCCCCCACCCCGCGACCGGCTTTGACCTTGACAGTGCGATCCTCCTCCTTCATCCCGCGCGCGAGCAGCTCGTCCATGATCCGTATCCCGTCCTCCAAAGCATGGGCCACCTCCACCACCTGCGCCACGGTATTCATGAACGGATTGTGACATACGGGGGCAAGCCCCAATTCCTCGGCAGCTGCCTTGGCCATAGGCGAGAGCAGATCGTAGTTATTATTCACTCGCGCCAGTGCGCCCACCATATACGCATCGCGGCTCGCTCTGGTGAACTTGGCGGTGGAATGCGGCACGGAATACTCGTTGGTCATCGAGCGGTACTCATGTTCGTCCACGAGCTTTCCATCCGTGGAGGCGATCTGTCCGTCGTAGAAGGCGTACTCGTCGGTCCGCTGCAAAGCGACGAACTCCGTCTCCCGAACAAAATCAGGAAGTTCGAGCGTCTTCAAGAGTGCCACGGTCTCCAACACGTCCGGAATGGCCTCGGCCATGCGTTTTCTGATCGCGCGAAAATCAGCCACATCGGGCAGTTTCGTAAAGCCGTTTACCGCCATGGATACCGGATGCGTGGTTCGTCCCCCCACCAGATCGCATAGATCATTGGACAGTTTCTTCAGCCTGAGCGCCCTGAGCACCACGTCCTTGTGTGTTGCAACCAGGGGAATGACGCTGTCCACCCCCAGAAGGTCCGGAGCCGCCAGGAAATAGGCGTGCAGCACGTGGCTCTGCAGGGTCTCTCCATGCAGGATCAATTTGCGAAGCAGGACGGTTTGCTCGGATGGCGTGACGCCCAGCGCATCTTCCACGGCCCGCAAGGACGCGGCGGTATGTCCGATAGAGCAGATTCCGCAGATACGCGAGGTGATGTGCGGCGCCTCATCGAAGCGCCGTCCGCGCAACATCGCCTCGAAAAAGCGCGGCGCCTCCACCACGTTGACGATCAACTCCTCCACCACGCCATCCTTCACCCGCACTTTGATATTCCCGTGCCCCTCCAGCCGTGTTACGTGTTTCACATCAATGTTCACATTCACTTTTTTCATATCGTCCCTATCCATAGGATCACTGGTGATCGCGGATGGGTGAGTGGTGCCCAGGAGTCTTGACCGTGGGCCCGATCACCCGGAGATTTCAAGTTATTCCTTGGCCGCCTGCGCGCATCCCTGGAACAGCCGGAATTCATTAAGCACCTCCTCCACGAGGAGTCCGTGCTTCTGGAGAACCTCCTTGTGCGCGTTTGTATTCGGATCGCCCACCAGCCCGCGACACCCCTCGCATCCACTGCCATTTGAGGGACATCGGGCATCGCATCCCGCGCGCGTCACCGGCCCCAGACACGTTGTTTCAAGATCGAACATGCACGTGTTCTCACGCATCTTGCACTCCACACACACCGGATAGTTCGGGATGTCGGGTTTCTTTCCCAACAGGAGCGCCTGCGTTACTTTGAGAAACTCCCCCTTATCGATGGGACACCCACGCACATAATAGTCCACCCGGATGACCGCATCGATGGGGCGCACTTCAGCGGTCTCATACCAGTCCGCCTGATCCCCGTAAACGATCCGCTTCACCTCATCGATCGGCGTGAAATTCCTCATGGCGTTGATCCCGCCGGTTGCCGCGCATGCTCCAAGCGCCAC
>JAZDJA010000161.1:0-2698 GCA_043804415.1 Candidatus Latescibacterota bacterium
CAATGGCCCGGCGCAGCGTCCTCGCGATCTGCTCCGCCATGCTGCGATACTGGACAGGTGTCATGCTATAGGGTTGGTCCCCGCGGGATGGAGGATGCTGAGGACCTTCACGAGGGGCATGTTGGCCGCGAAGCATGGAAAAGCTCCACCAGGGGGCTCAGGTGCTTTGTTGATTGTCGACATCCAACCACAGGTCCCAATCACAAGTCAACCGAAAAAGTCGACAGGGAAGATTCAAGACAGGTTCTGTTTACGGAAGACCAGTACGCCCGATTGCTGGAGATTGCAGAGCGCGAGGGGAAAAAGCTCGGCGCCCTTCTGCAGGACGCATGCCGAATGCATGCCCTGGGCAATCCACATCTTACCCAAAAATGCCTTGAGCGGAAATGGGTAAAATGCGCACCATGAGCCGTGGGCCTGATGGCGGGCGAGCTATGGAAATTCGACTAATAGACCTGGTTACAGGTACTGTAACGACAGACCCTGTACCTTGGAGAAGTGCTCCTGATCGGTGGTCACAAGAATGAGGTCGTAGCAGATGGCGGTGGCAGCAATCCAGATATCGTTCTCCGGAATCGGAGTCCCTTGCCTGGCAAGGGCCGATTTGACACGCCCGTACTCTTCGGCTACAGCCGGACCGACAGAAAGTATGGTACAGCGCCCAACCAGGCGAGATACAGCCGCATGCTCCTGGGGGGAATGCAGGGCCCGCTCTGCACCATAGCGGAGTTCACCCAGCGCTATTGCCGGCAGTCCAAGGAAGGACAGGCCAGCGACCTTGGCTTGAGCCGTAGGCCCCCCTCTGAGGATGGCCACAGCCCCGAAGTGTCGAGGGCGATCCTACCAGGCGTTGGCATCTATTCGCTCGCAGCCTTCGCTGATTACCTGCTCCATAGCCGCAGCCCCCTCGGCCGAAAGCGTCCCGAAGATATCATCCAGAGCAATAGGTGCGGCACCGCGATCTTTGGCTCGAAGGAATTCGGCAAAGTCGCGCAATTCCACAATCCGGTGCGGAGCAAGCTCCGCCAGAAGGCTTCGGAGTTCTTCCGTGGCTGACATGGCATTCTCCTCTCAAGGAGAGTATAGCACACGCGGAACGCTGGCGCACCGAATCGCCCGGGCGACGGCGACAGGGACAGCGAAAAGGGCGAGTGGGTCGATTTCCCCCTCCTTCGACATTCGCAATTCGCCATTCGCCATTCGAAATTGGTGTCAATCGCATCCCTTCTTTATCAGGTCATCTTTTCCAACGGCTACTCCTTCACCGTCTCGATCACGTACCACATGGGGTGCTGTTCCACCGTCGGATGGAAGCCGATCTCGCGGAGCATGGTCTCAATCGCATGGGGGGTGAAGAAATCCTCGGCTCGGTGCTCGATGGCAAAGGGCAACAGGTGGGCAGTCGGTCCCCAATCCACCAGCAGGAGTTTCCCGCCGGATCGGGTCACCCGGGCCATCTCGCGTAGGGCCGACGGCACATTGACGAGGTGGTGAAGGATCATCACCCCCATGGTGAGATGAAATTCCCCGTCAGCAAAGGGCAAGCGGTGGGCCACGCCGAAAAGCAGGGACACCACGGACTCCAGGCGCGCCTTTCGAATCGCCTCCGCTCCCCGTCTCAGAGAATCCTCTGAGGGATCCACAGACCAGATGCGGCTGCCTCGGGAGAGGTGATGCGCCAGAAACAGCGCATTCCGTCCAAACCCCGTGCCTACATCCAGGGCCCGCACACGCTGTTGAGGCAACCGGCGGTTCAGTGCCGCCCGGATGTCCTCGCCGTAACCGAAGAAGTCATGCCCGCCGCCTCGGCGCCCGTGCCCATCTTGAACGTGCCCGCCTTTGTGGATCATGGACCATCCAGTCCTTGCTCAACCCCACCGAAGGATTCAGTCCTCGGCCAGCCCTGGACCATCTCCAATCCGAGAACTGCTTCACGGCTCGAGTCGCCTACACGTAACCGATCTCCTTCGTTGCCTCTCGCAGCACGTACACCTTGGCATTGTTGCTCTCCGGATCGACCGGAAACAGGAAGAACCACGCGTGTTCCGTATGCCCGGGGAGCGTATAACCTCGCAACTCTTCCCGGTCATTGAAGATCACGACCGTTTTCCTGCCGAACTGGCTGGCGATGGAGAAGTCTTTTTGCTCATCGTATTGGCTGTTGCCCACCAGGCTCTTGACAAAAAAGACGGCCTTGATGCCAGAAAAATTGTCCACGCTGATCCGTTCTCCAGTTTCCTGCTGCACCGTAAACCGGGATCCCCCCACGACGAAGTCCTCGGTGGTTCCGCTCAACCGGCTACCGTCCTGGTACCGAACGACGACCAGGCTCGGCCTCACCGCCACTTGCCAGGAGATGTCCACCACGAACGCGGTTTCCTGTTCACTGACGTGAATGACATCTTTAGCCAGCGCATTGCCGTGGGCGACGACGACAGTGTAGGCTCCCGGCTCCAAATAGAAGAGTGCTCCCTCATCTCCACGGGTCGGCCTGAAGTTCGGATCGACTTCCCTGATCAATACCTCAGCGCCCGGGGCAGGTTTCCCTCCGGAGACGACCTGAACAGTCACGGGATAGACCTCTCCCGGCAGATCGAACGTGCACACGGTTACCCGACTTGCCCCGACTTCCACAACCTGCTGCCGTTCGAACGTCCCATATGCTCCACGAAACCCCGACTCGTAGGAGCCAGCATAG
>JAZDJA010000162.1:0-2306 GCA_043804415.1 Candidatus Latescibacterota bacterium
TGGACAAAGTGGCCGGGAGAAAAGGCAGGGCAAGGCTCCTCCTGGGTGCCCGGGTGGGGCCGATGTGGGATGGACCGTTTGACGAAGCGGATTTTCCCGGCGCGAGTTCGGATGCGGCGAACAACCCGTCCTGTGTCGATCTGGGATTGGACGTGCGCACGTGGGTAAAGGATGGACTGGTGGACTACCTGTGCCCGACGCTCTTCTGGCCCCGGTGGCCGGGACTGCCCCGCACCGAGGAGTTCGTCGCGCTCGCTGAGGGGACGGAGGTCGGTGTGTATCCGACGCTCTTCCCGCTGCCCGCGTGGATCGAGAGCGAAGCGTCCGTGGAACCGGACGACCGGCAGGGGCTCCTGCGCTACAAAACGGAACTGTGTGAGCTTGCCCTGAAGTTGTATCAGGACGGAGCGGACGGGATCAGTACCTTCAACTGGATGCCGCATCATCAGCCGGGCATGGTGGCAGACCCGATGCGGAAAGAGTGGGGATTGGGGGCATTGCGGCTGCAGATGCATATCCACTCGCTTTTGCACGATCCCGGGCTTCTGGAGGCGTATCTCCACTCGGACGTGTTGCTGCCCGATTGATGCCTGAGGGAGGGGCACCCCTCGATCCCGGGGAACGCGCCCGAGCCGCGCGCATTTGATGCGGAAGGAGGCTATGAATACCCGAAAGCTGGGCAGCATCCTCAACCACGATCTGGACACTGTCCTTTTCGCCCTGTCCGGGGCAGAGACGACCCCTGCCGAGTATAAGAAGGCCATCCTGCACCTGTTGGATGCACAGCCGGGCGTACTGGCCCAGAATGTGGGGGTGCCCGATCCGGTGAACTACCGCTCCCAGGTTGCCACCTCCTGGGATAAGTATGTCGCCGAGGTCTCCCAGGTGGCATGGCCGGGGACCAGTGAGGAGAATGCCCGGAGCCAGTCGTCTGTCATGCGCAGCCTGTTTCGCGCGGGAACCGATCCACTGGCGCTGACGATCCAGGCCTGCCGGGAACGTCGCGTGCCTGTAGTGGCCAGTTTCCACATGAACGGCGAAGGATTCTATGACGGCCAGCTGGATACCTACGATTTCGGTCGGGCGCACAAGCACCTGCGCATCCCCCATCGCAACTGTCTGGACCCGGTGCATCCGGAGGTGTATGCGCACCGGATGGCGATCTTCACCGAGGTGGCCAACGAGTACGACATTGATGGCATCGAGTTCGATTTTCGGCGCTGGTTCTTCATGATTTCCGAGCCGATCAGGAATTACCCGATCCTCACCCGAATGGTCTCCGAAACCCGTGGGATGCTGGACGAAGTGGCGCGTCTCAAGCGCACTGAAAGATTGCTCCTGGGCGTCCGCGTGGGCCCGATGCTTGAGGGGCGCTTTGGCAGGGAGGATTTTCCGGGGGCGCTTCAGGAGGCGCCTGTGAACCAGTCGTGTGAGGATCTGGGGGTGGATGTGCGCACGTGGGTAAAGGAGGGATTGGTGGACTATCTGTGCCCGTCGCTCTTCTGGCCCCGGTGGCCGGGACTTCCCCGTACCAGGGAGTTTGTCGCATTGACCCAGGGGACCGATGTCGGGGTCTATCCCACGATCTTCCCGCTTCCGGCGTGGTTGGATGAGGGCCCGCCCCTTGAACCAGAAGACCTGGAGGGGCTGCTGCGCTACAAGATGGAACTGTGTGAGCTTGTCCTGCAACTTTACCAGGAGGGAGCGGATGGGATCAGCACCTTCAACTGGATACCGCACCATCAGCCGGGGATGCTGGCAAACCCGATGCGGGAAAACTGGGGGGTGGGCGCCATCCGGCTGCAGATGCACATCCACGCGCTCCTGACCGATCGGAATAAGCTGGAGGCCTACCGGAATTCGGATGTCCTGCTGCCGGAATAGGCACAGGGCTGGGGTGCTCCTGGCACTGTGTTGAGGGACGCATCCGAACGGAAGGAACGTATGAAATCGAAAGCACTGGGCAGTATTCTAAACAACGACATCGACAATATCCTGGCCGCCGGATCGGGTCCGAAGACCACCCCTGCCGAGTACAAGAAGGCGGTGATGCACCTTCTGGACGCTCGGCCGGGTGTGCTGGCTCAGAACGTGGGCATGCCTGATCCGGTGATCTACCGCTCCCGGGTGGCTACCCCGCTGGATCGATACCTTTCGGAAGTGACCCAGGCCGTATGGCCGGAGACCGCAGAGGAGGATGCGCAAAGACAGCCGGCGGCCATGCGCCGGTTGTTCGAGGCGGGAACCGATCCGCTGGCGCTGACCATCGAAGCCTGCCGGGAGCGGAGCGTGCCGATTGTCGCAAG
>JAZDJA010000163.1:0-4462 GCA_043804415.1 Candidatus Latescibacterota bacterium
CCATAGTATCGATTAGTGTCTATCATAATGCACTATATTATAATCGATTATGGAGAATTATGCAAGCATTATCAGCCTTCAAAGACCAAAAAAAACTCAACAAATTTCACGCGCATAATTTAAAATCGTTGAAAAAACTCGGCCTGAAAAGCACATACAAACTAACTCTCTATTTCGCAATCACATACAAAATCAATGACAGGATTTATGAATAATGCAGGTGAAATGATACGGCTGACCTTTTGCCCCCGCCATCATTCGGAATGGGGCAGATGACGTCTCAGGGGAAAACCAAGAAGGAACGACGTATGACATCGGCTGAACGGGTTCAGGCTGTCCTGGCGTTCAAACAACCAGACCGCCTGCCCAGATGGGATAATTTCGACATTTTCGGCGATTTTCCGGATCGCTGGAGGGGCTTCAAGGGATTGGGCAAGGAGAGCATCCCACAAGATTTCTATGGCATCGATTGCGGCATGAACGCGTGCGAGGAGGGGCCCTTCTTCACTCGGAGCCGGGTATTGAGGCAAGAGGGGCCGTGGGAGGTCTTGTTTGATTCATGGGGACGGACCTTTCGCCACCGACCGGGGGAAACTTATTTTCTGGGGACGATTGAAACGGTGCTGGAGGAGAAAGGGGATCTGGACCGGCTGGTATTTGATGCCCCCGATGATCCGGCCCGCTTCACCTCGTATGCGGAGGGTGTCCAGTCCGATCGGCTCTCCGGCCGCGTGCCCTTCAGCAAAGTCGGCGGTATCTATTGTCGTTCCCAGTTTATGCGCCGCGAAGACCGGCTCCTGATGGATATGGCCACGGATGCGCTGTTTTGTCATGCCCTGTTCGGTCGTGTGACAGAGCATCTGACCGGGCTGGCGCTGGCCGCGTTGCGCCTGACCGATTCCTGGGACACGGGCATCTGGTTTTACGATGATTCGGCCAATGTGCTCTCGCCCATGTTTTCGCCTGCCATGTGGGAGAAATACTTGCTGCCCCTGTACAAGAAGATGATCGGGGAGCTGCGGGAGGCGGGCTGCCAGCATGTCTACCTGCACAGCGACGGGAACATCACGCCTTTTCTCCCCATGATGCTCGAAGCGGGGATCGAGGGGGTCAATCCGCTCGAGCCGCGCAGCAATGACCTGCTCGCGCTCAGGAAGCAATTCGGAGACCGGATGGTCTTCTTCGGCGGCTCATGCAATACCCGCGTGCTGCCCAAGGGCGATCCGTCCGAGATCGAATCCATGGTCAGGGAACTGGCCGAGCTGGGCCGCCACGGAGGGCTGGTGGTGGGAGCGGCTTCCATTGGGAATGATATTTCGCCCGCGTCCTACGATTTCTACATCCAGATGCTTGAGAAATACGGCCAATACGAAGCCGGATAGTCTGGGTGATCGGAGCCACGAATACGCCCTCTCCAAGAAGAAGGCGCATAGTACCCGAAAGGAGTGCCCTCCATGGGCAAAGCGCAGCCTCTTCCCGAACAGACCCGACGCATAGTCCCGGTTCTCGAACCCAAATTTGCGGCCCAGCTGCAGCAATACCGGGCGCGCCTATCCGCCCACGCTGCGGGGTATCCCGTGCTGACCGACTGGCACCCCGTGATTCCGCCCGGATGGGGAGAATTCCCCAAAGCGCCCACCCAGCGCGCCACGATCTATCGCGGCAACGCCGATACATGGGCCTACAGCCATCATCAGTCCATCGCCAAATTCGGTGAGCAGTATGTGGTGGCCTGGTCCAACGGGCTTCGGCACGAGGATTACGTGGGCCAGGAAGTGCACTGCGCCTCTTCTTCCGACGGGCTGGTGTGGTCGGATCCCCGTGTGGTCGTGCACACGCCTGTCGAGACCGGACTGGTTAGAAACCATGCCGGTCTTTGCGCTTCGGGTGGACGCCTGTATTGCTACGTGGGGGTCGTCCGGGATTTTGGGCGGGATGTGGCTCCTCCCGGGATGTATTCCCTCAAGGATCAGCGCGTCCGTCTGGATGTTTACGTGACCGAGGATATGAGGCATTGGGAGCATCACGAGAACATCTACGAAAATATCTACCTGGTGGAGAGTCCAAGGCCTCTCCTGGACGGACGACTGATGTGCTGTGGGTTTGACCTGACGGATATGCACGCGATCGTGTTGATCTGGGATGATCCCACCCACCCGGAAAATCCGCCCCGTGCCGTGCATATCCCGCCCGGCCCGGATGGGATGTCGCCCGAGGAGGGCACATGGTATCAGAGGGACGACGGCCGGATCTTCATGTATCAACGCGACAACGCGATGTCCTGCCGTCTGGGGTTGACCGTAAGCGACGACGGAGGGGATACCTGGAGCGACCTCCTGCACACGGATTTCCCCAACAGCCTTTTGCGCGCCTTCGCCGGACGCCTGTCGGACGGACGTTATTATATCGCAGGGAACAACTACGATATCCTCCTCGACCGGCGCCATCTGCTGCTGGCACTCAGCGATGAGGGGCTCCTTTTCGACCGACAGGTGACCTTGGTGGAGGGCCACACCACCCGTCGAATCAATGGCCGCCACAAGGAGGATGGATTCCACTATCCCAACTGCCTGGTCGATGGCGACAAGTTGCTCATGGTCTATTCCGTCAACAAGGAAGACATTGAGATATGCATCGTGGATATGAGCGCTGTCCAATAGCGGGGAGAGGGCAGTGGGGGATGGGTTTCAATAAGGAGCATAATTCGATGCGCCATGGAAAGGAAAAGCCGCTGATCCAATGGATGAAGGATGGGGATCCCGAAAAGGTGCCGGTGATGATGGCCGACATCCGATCCACCGTATCATCGTGGACGGGTGTGCCCCTTCGGATGGCGGGGAAATCGGCGTCCTTCTCCTCTCAGGAGGAATCGCCGATTACCGAGGAGATGATCCTGGCGTGCAGCCGGGAGACGGGCATTCACTTTGTCGCGAGCCTGGGCAGCGTAACGCCCATGGATGTAATTGCGTTCATGGACGACATCGAGATGACGCATCGCGAAACCGTGGGCTCAAACGGGGAGATTGCCAGGGAGACCACCATCCGCACACCGGCAGGCGATCTGTCGGACATTTTCGTGACCCCGTCCGGCGAGCCGTCGTATTGGCAGGACCATTTTGTCAAGACCGAGGCCGATCTGCCCGCATTGGCGTATCTGATTGAGAAGTCGGCCCGGGCCTGTCTGGAGGACGATCGAGTTCGCATGGGCATAACGGAAAGGTTCCGGACCGAAGCCGAAAAGTGGCCGGCCCATGTGCCCCTATGGGCCATTATCGGAGTGCCCGCGTTCATTCTGTCCTCCAATCTGTTTGTGGACCCCACCACCGCCTTCTATGTGTTGGCGGATCACAGGGCGCTGATGGAGCGGCTGTATGAATCCTACGAGCTCAGCAACAGTGTCTGGGTGGCGTGTGCTGAGGAGGCCGGCGCGGATTTCATCTTTGGCGCGATCAACGGGCTCGAGCTGTTCTCGCCCGAGATCTTCCGAAAGTATTTTGTGCCGCAGGCCCGCCGCCTTTTTGATCTGTCCCACGAACGCGGCATGCGGGGTTGGGTGCACACATGCGGGCATATGGATCGGTTGATCCACACGGGGGCCTACTCCGCCATGCAGGTGGATGTGCTGGAGAGTTTTTCCCATCCCCCGCCGGGGGATCTGACCGATCTTCGACGGGCACGGGAAAAGCTCGGTGAAGCGATGGTGACCCGCGGCGGGGTCAACGTCAGTTTGTTCTACGAAGGATGTTCGAAGTCCATCCGGGAGCGGGTACGCACCGTTTTGGGGGAGACTCGCGGCTATCGCCACATGATCGGCGACACCAATGATTCTTTTCCCCCGTATCCGCGCGAGAGCATCCGCGTTCTGGTGGACGAAGCTCAGCAAAGCGGGCGCATGTTGCGGGCGTAGCATCGCGGGAACGCTCCGACACCAGGGATCCCGATCGGGGGGACGAAAACGGCAAACCGGATCTCCCCATTTTCTGCACCGTGCGGTTCCGTTTGGGATGTTGGAGCTGCCTTCGGAATCACAAAAGATCATGAGGCACAACAGAAGGCCAAAGCCATTGAACACGGAAGAACACTGAAACACACTGAAGAACACTGAAAAACAAGGAAAGAAAAGAAGAACAGAGAAATACGTCGGAGCGCTGAGGAGACTTTCGGTATCGAATTCTTCGGTGTCCTTCGGTGTTCAATAGATTCTTTTCTTCTGTGGTTTCGCGGTAGGAATGGATGTTGAGAACCCTCACCAGATCACCGCGATTTTGGCCAATCTGGGGGTCGTCTGGTGCGGCAAGCAGGAATGAGATGCGTGCCCCAAAAAGACCATGAGGCACAACAGGAGGCCAGAGCCATTGAACACGGAAGAACACTGAAACACACTGAAGAACACTGAAAAACAAGGAAAGAAAAGAAGAACAGAGAAATACGTCGGAGCGCTGAGGAGACTTTCGGTATCGAA
>JAZDJA010000164.1:0-62846 GCA_043804415.1 Candidatus Latescibacterota bacterium
CTCCCCCCCCCCCCCCCGTACATCCAGTGCCCACAGCCCTTTCTCACACTCTCTGGCGTTCCGTTCGTAAAAGCGGAAGAGGTCCATATCCTGAAATGGGAATTGGGTATAGACGCGTCCGTATCCTTTTCGCAGAATCTCCAGATTGACATAGAGCCCATCGAGCGCCCGGTATAGATAGTCCAATAGTCGGCCATATCGGTCGAACTCAGGAGTTTCTGCCTCATGCACGACATAGACGTATTCTCCCAGAAGAAGGTTTTTCAGAAAAGAACTGTCCTCCGGTCCGTAGGGTTGTGCGGGGTTTTTGGGGATGAACGGTTTCAGGAGTATCTATCCCAATGAGGCGAACAGACGTCTGTTTGTCCTGGATCAATAAGACCACGGTATCACCATCCACCACCCGAACAACCTGATAAGACGGCTGTTCTCTGAAATCTCTAACCGGGATTTCAGGCGCTGACACGGAGGCAGGGACGGAACGCGCCAGCAGATCCCGATATCGTTTCTCGAAGCGCGCATTTTGGATCCAGAATAACGAACCGAAAAGAAGTGCGACCAATCCCACCGTTGCGACGGTTTTTGTCGAGGTCTTCATGGGGCCTCCGAGGCTGCTGCAGGCTATTTGGCCATGCGCCGATAGGCCTCCCTGTATTTTTCCATGGACTTCTGCACGACCTCATCCGGCAGCACAGGAGCCGGCGGAGTCTTGTCCCAATCCAACGTTTCCAGATAATCGCGCACGAACTGCTTGTCCAAACTGTCCTGCGGGCGTCCCGGCTCATACTGATCTTTGGGCCAGAACCGCGACGAATCGGACGAGAAGATCTCGTCAATGAGAATCACCCGCCCGTCGACCAAACCGAACTCGAACTTCGTATCTGCGATAATGATACCCCGCCCATCCGCATACGCCCTGGCCTTCTCATATACAGAGAGGCTCAGATCCCTCAACTGAGTGGCCCGATCCGTTCCGATCAGGGCGGCCGCCTTCTCAATGGAGATGTTCTCATCGTGGCCGCTCTCTGCCTTCGTGGATGGGGTAAAGATCGGCTCCGGAAGCTTGTCCGCCTCGCGGAGTCCTCTGGGAAGCCGGATCCCGCAGATCAGTCCTGTGCGCTGGTATTCCCGCCAGCCCGATCCGGCCAGGTAGCCTCGCACCACACACTCTACGTCGAACCGGCAGGCTTTACGAACCAGCATGGATCGTCCTTCCAACAGTTCCCGGAAGCTCTGAAGCGCCGGAGGGTAGGCATTCACATCCGAGGTGATGAGGTGATTCTCGGCCACATCCGCCACCAGATCGAACCAGAACAACGACATCGCGGTCAGAATCTTTCCCTTGCCGGGTATGCCATTGGGCATCACACAATCGAACGCCGAAATCCGATCGCTTGCCACAATAAGCAGTTGATCCCCCAAGTCGAATACATCGCGCACCTTCCCTTGCGTAAATCGTTTGATCCCAGGAAGATCTATCTTTGTGATCGCTTGCTCCATCTTTCCCCCATGTGTTCCTATCAGCGTGTTGATTCGTTGCCAGTTCCCGCTATGCGTGGCAGAATAGGTTGCCGACTCGCCTAAAATAATGACGAAGCTCCCGAAAAGCAAGAAAAAAAAGAATGTGGGTCATCTTCCCCTTTTTTCGCGCGGAGAGGAGGGTTGGTGCCTCGAGAAGATCTTTCTGGCCCTCTCCAGGTGGCTTTCTCCTTGTCCAAACAACAGGATGGTCCACGATCGGTTCGCGGAAGGATGTGAACCGTCTCTCGATAGGAAGTCCGGAAAATAAAGGGGGTCGCTTCTTGGAATGGGAGCTCCTTTTCTGGTGTTCTCGGTGTGTCAATCTTGTCCGACATCGCGTATCCCGAAACCTCTCTCTGCTTAGGGTTGTGGTTTCGCATCCTCCGCCAAGCAGGCCTGGTGTTTCGCTTTCCGGTATAGCGACACGTATTCGGCCGCAGAGCTCATCCACGAAAAATCCTGTTTCATCCCGGTCCGCATTAACTGCAGCCAAGTCTCCCGATCCTGATAGGTGGCCACGGCCAATTTGATCGCGACGAGCAACGCGCCTCCCGAATACTCCCGAAACACAAATCCATTGGCCGTCCCCTGTTGGGCATTTTTCGGGGAATAATCCACAATGGTGTCCGCCAGCCCTCCGGTGGCGTGTACGATGGGCACGGCCCCATACTTTAGGCTGTATAGTTGATTCAGTCCGCAAGGCTCGTACCGGGACGGCATCAGAAACATGTCCGATCCCGCCTCGACCCGATGTGCCAAGGCGTTATCAAAGGTCAGATGAACGGCCATTTTCTTGGGATAGCGCTTTGAGATCTGATCGAACAGGGCATGGTATTTGGGCATCCCCGTTCCGAGAAGCACCATTTGGAGGTCCAAACCCATAATCTGCTCAATCACCTCTCCAATCAGATCGCATCCTTTCTGGTTCGTCAGGCGCGAGATGATTCCGATCAGCGGAACGCCCCGATGCGGGAGTCCACTCTCTTTCTGAAGGGCGGCCTTGCACGCCTGCTTCCCCTTCAGATGGTCCGGGCCGAAATTTTGGGCGATGTGTCGATCTGTCTCCGGATTCCAAACGCTGTAGTCAATACCGTTGAGCACACCGTAGAGAGCGTCCGATCTCGATGCAAGGAGCCCAGAAAGCCCGCATCCGAGTTCTTCGGTCTGAATCTCTTTGCCATACTGCCTGCTCACGGTGTTGAGCACATCCGCGTATACGATCCCGCCTTTCATCAGATTGAGCTTCCCGTGAAACTCCAGTTTCTCCGGAACAAATTCATCCCAATTCAATCCCGTCAGGGGAAGCAACTCGCTCTCAAATGTGCCTTGAAAGGCCAGATTGTGGATGGTGAGCACGGTTCCCATGCCCTCGAAAAAAGAATCATTGGCATACAGCGTTTTCAGGTACACGGGGATCAGCGCGGTCTGCCAATCGTTGACGTGGATTACGTCCGGTTTCCAATCAAGAGCTTTCAGGGCCTCCAACGTTCCTCTGCAGAAAAAGGTGAACCGTGCGAGGTTATCTCTGTAATCCTCTCCGGCCTCCTGGTATAGTTGCTCGCGGTTGAAGTAGCCTTCCTGAGCGATGAACAGGACGGGAATGACGGATTTCGGGGCGGGGCTCTCCTGGGTGCATGAAGCATTTGCTCTCTCTTTGCACTCTCCTCCTTCGATCTTGCCGGTCCACAGGGCCCCTTTCACCGTTCGATGGGAAATGGGGACCTCCAGTGGGGCCAGCATTTTCAGTCCGTGTTTCTCCTCGTCTATGGCCGCATATTTGGGCATGGCTACGCGCACGTCGTGTCCCAGTCCGGAAAGCGCGAGGGGCAAAGAACCCGCCACGTCTCCCAGCCCGCCGGTCTTAGCAAATGGGGCCACTTCCGAGGAGCAGATCAGAATTTTCAGGGGGACACTCATGGCGGGTCATTCCTTTCTTGGTCAATGGAAAGAACGCCAAACACCCAGCGGACAAGGGGAACAGAGCGGAAAGCATCGCAAAGGCAGCGCATGACGCGGGAAGGCAAGAATCCAGCAGAGCGATTCGGCCTCCTGACGGGACGGTTTTCCTGTCCTCGGCCTGTTTTCGAGGGAGCGCAGAGGTTGCCTTCGGTGGAACTTCCAGCCACATGGTAATCGTCTTGAGCGTCAACAGCCGCGCGGCAGCCATTCGGCCCTTCGGATCACAGAAGGCACCAGCCCCAGGGTGATCACCAGAAGAACGACCATGACCGCGCAAAGGAGCAGGAGGGAATCGTAACTGCTCATGGGCATCCCCCCACAGCGACCAAGTGTCACGCAACAGCCCTGCTCCCAGCACCCATGCGCTCAGCATTCCCGAAACCCCCATCCCTCCATACTGGAGGGTGGCCATAGCCGCTGCTGCGAGACTTTTGTTTTCCTTGGGGAGGAGTGCCAGTATTTCCGTTGAAAGTGCAATGGACAACGCTGAAATCACCACGCCGAAGAGAAAATGGGTGGGTCCCATGACAAGGACGGAGGGAATCTGAAACAGGCCGCGGAACAGAGAGAGGGACAGGATTGCTCCGAAGGAAAAATGGCACGCGAGGAACACCGATTTGGTGCCCACGCGATCCACGATCCAGCCGCCTATCAGAAAGCCGAGCAGGGAGCCGATCATCGACAAATTGGCCATCCAAACCACCAGACCGTCCCCGTAGAACAGGATCTTCTTTTCGATCAATCCCAGAAGCACCCCGCTGTTTGCCGTGAAGAGCGTCAGCAGGAACAAGTAACAGGAGAAGGAGGCAAACCCTTCCAGCCGAAAGATGTCGACCAGGGATGTCCTCACCCCAACCCGATGAGCGGTCGGGCCTTCCACCTCAGGAATCCCTCGATACAGAAGGAGACGCCCGATCTGGGACGCTACCACGACCACGAACACAAGCTGGAAGGTCCCCACAGGAGTGTCTTTTGACAGCAAAAGACCACAGAGACCGGCAAAGACAATCCCCACAGTCCGCCACGATATGCGCAATTTCGCGAAGAAACGGCCCCGCTCTTCCTGCGGCACGATCGGGCTGAGCAGGGCCAGCCACCCAGCGGAAAACATGGCCATCCCCATGGCGAAAAGGGTGGCCCCGCCGCCGATCAGCAGGGGACCCATCCGGGACTGAAAAGATCCTGCCAGGGCGATCGCCGCAAATCCCACCACAGTGCACGTGAGGCCGATCCTTCCCACGAGTTTCTTTCCGTGGCCGTCTGCCCACCAGGCTGCGGGAAGCACGAGGATGGCCTGCGCGAGCGGAAGGATCGCAAGATACATCAAGATCCGGGATCGGCCCATACCCATGGTGGCCAAATAGAGCAACACAAAATTGCTTTCAAAGCTCTGGGAGCCGAGCGCGCCCGAACACTGGGCCAAAGTGATCGCGCGCATGGCTCGGAGCCGCGATACGCTGTTGAGTGGGGTATCCGTATCCAAAGAGTGTTCCTGGCCGAGGATGTCCAAGTTGAGAAAGATGCCAAATCGGGGCATGATGGCGTCGATTGGAAGAGGGTAAAACACCGGCTTGCGGCGCAAACTCCGGCCTTGCACAACTCTCGGCCCATCATCAAGCCGCCGCTTGGTGGCAGCGAGCCCCCTCGCTGGTTTATCCCCTTCCCCCGTGCGGAGTCATCCAAGTCACATACAAGGCGGCCATCCTGTTTCGACGACCGCCCCGGATTTTCAAAGGAATGCCCCCGTTCCATTTTGGTTACAGGAAGTCCCTCCTCAATCACTTTACGCAGTAGAACGCCTCTTTCCCGAGATACAGTGCGGACTCGCCCAGCTCCTCCTCGATCCGAAGCAATTGGTTGTACTTGGATAGACGATCGGTACGGGAGGTGGAGCCGGTCTTGATCTGTCCGGTATTGCAGGCCACGACCAGATCCGCAATGGTGACATCCTCCGTCTCTCCGGAACGATGGGACACCACCGCGGTGTATCCTGCCCGTTGCGCCATATCAATGGCCTCCAGTGTCTCCGTCAGCGTTCCGATCTGGTTGAGCTTGATAAGAATCGAATTGGCGATGCCCTTGTCTATGCCCTTTTGAAAGATCTTCGTATTCGTAACGAACAGGTCATCTCCCACAAGCTGGGTTTTTGCTCCCAGTTGGTCGGTCATCAGCTTCCAGCCGTCCCAATCGCCCTCGGCCATGCCATCCTCGATGGACACGATGGGATATTTGGCCACCCAATCCGCATAGAAAGCCACCATTTCCTCGGAGGAAAGCTCCCGTCCTTCCGCACTGAGATGGTAGTGCCCATCCCTAAAGAATTCACTGGCCGCCGGATCCAACGCAATAGCCACCTCTTCACCCGGCCTGTATCCGGCTTTCTCAATGGCGAGCAATATCACCTCGATCGGCTCCTCGTTGGATTTGAGGTTCGGGGCGAATCCGCCCTCATCGCCGACAGCCGTGCTGTATCCCCGGTCTTGAAGCACTTTTCGCAGGTTGTGGAAGACCTCCACGCCCATCCGCAGCGCGTCCCGAAAACAACACGCGCCCACTGGCATGATCATAAACTCCTGAAGGTCCACGTTATTATCCGCATGCTCGCCGCCGTTGACCACGTTCATCATCGGCACTGGAAGCACCCGCGCCCGGACGCCGCCGATATAGCGATAAAGCGGAACCTCCAGATCGGCCGCAGCGGCCTTGGCCACCGCAAGGGACACACCCAGAATCGCGTTGGCACCCAGCTTGCTCTTGGTATCCGTCCCATCCAGTTCGAGCATCAACTGGTCAATCTCGACCTGCTGCGTGGCTATCATCCCGCAGAGTTCCTGGGCGATCAGCGTGTTCACGTTCTCCACTGCCTGGGTCACTCCTTTTCCGAGAAAACGGTGCTGGTCTCCGTCACGAAGCTCCAAGGCCTCCCGCGTTCCGGTGGATGCGCCGGAGGGCACTGCCGCGCGTCCCTTTGCTCCGCTGTCCAGTACTACGTCGACCTCGACAGTGGGATTCCCGCGCGAGTCCATGATCTCTCTTGCCCAAATGTTACTGATCTCGTTCATTGTGCCCCTTTCCAAAAGGTTTGCTGCTGCAATGGCCCCTCACTGATGGGCATGATGATCGTGTCGTCCACTGATCCTATTCGTCTCCATCCGGGGATTGGCATGAGTTGCAGGAGAAAAGAGGAGATCATCCACGGGCAAACAGTACAACATTTCGAGGGAAGAATCAAGGGAAAAGAGGGGGAAAGGCGGAAAAGATTCCCATTTCGATGAGCGGGTGAAATAGGGGAAGGGTGGGGAAGCGGCTCCACCGAACCGGGGATCCGGCAAGGGATGCACACTTCCTCATCGGCGGAACGAACGCAGCTCCAGTCCTATTTTTCTCCGGAAACCCGGCCATGTTCCTCCGGACGACACGCAGTGGGATCACGACGAGCCCATGATCGCGAGGTCGTCCCGATGCACGATCTCGTCGTGGTATTTGTATCCCAGGATGTCCTGAATCTGAGAAGTCTTTCGTCCCCCAATCTTCGCCAAGTCGGCCGCAGAATAGTTCACCAATCCTCTGCCCAGTTCGGCTTTGGACTCGTCCACGATTCGCACCATATCTCCCCGCTGAAAATCCCCCTCGATTCCCACGATTCCCGAGGGCAACAGGCTCTTCCCCTTCTCCACGAGCGCGGCTTTTGCCCCGGCATCCACAATCAGCTTCCCCCGCTCCTGTAGGTTGAACGCGATCCATCGTTTGCGGCTGGTCATTTTGTCCGCGCAGGGCAGAAAGAGGGTTCCTTTTTCCTGGCCTGCCAGGATTTCGATCAAACTATCGCACTTCCCATTGGCGATGATCATCATGTTCCCGCCGCCGGTGACGATCTTTGCCGCTTCGATCTTGGTGCGCATGCCGCCTACCCCCACTTCGCTGCCCGGACTTCCCGCCAGGGCCTCAACCTCCGGCCCGATCTGTTCTACGCAGCGGATCAATAGGGGGTTAGCGCTCTTTCTGGGATCGCACGAATAGAGGCCGTCTATGTCGGTGAAGATAACAAGAAGCTCCGCTCCGACCAAATGCGTCACATGGGCGGACAGGGTATCGTTGTCTCCGATTTTGATCTCCTCTGTCGCAACGCTGTCGTTTTCGTTGACGATGGGGATGGCACCGTAATTGAAAAGCTCCTCAAAAGTGTCCCGGAGGCTCAGATAGCGCGCCCGGTTGTTGAGGATGTCCTCCGCATTGAGGAGTACCTGAGCTATGGGGGTGCGGTGGCGCGCAAACGCCAGTTCGTAGCGGTGCATGAGTTGGTTTTGTCCCACTGCCGCGGCGGCTTGGAGCTGGGGGATGGATTTGGGGCGCGTGCGGAGTTTCAGTCGTCCCATGCCCGCTCCGATCGCTCCGGAGGAGACCAAGGTCGCTCGGATGCCCCTCGCTTTCAATTGGGCGATTTCATCCGCCAGGCGCTGTACCACGGTTTCGTCCGGGGCGTGGTCCTCAGCAGTCAGCACGTGGGTGCCCACCTTGACCACGATGTTCCTCAAGGGAGCGAAGAGCGTTTTTCTGTCTGGGGTGATCATACGATTGCATCCTTCCCCTTCCGGGGAATGTGATGGGTCAAGTCCCAGGCGCCATAGAGCGGAGGCCTATGGCCACGAGCCGGCCAGGATACAGGGCAGGGAGTGCCTTGCGCCTCAGATAGCTGTTCTATCGCGGATCATAGGGGTCGTCCTTCCAACGCCAGATAGCTGCCAAGCTCCTCCATCAACGCCGCGAACCGGTCGCTTCCGATCCGGTTCCTTTACCTCGACGCGTGTCTGCTGGCTCCAAGCTTTGGTCCGATCAGCTTGAAGGGTTTGGGAATGGACACCACGCGCTCCACGCCGGGTACGGACTCCAGAACCTGAAGCCGGGTTTTGCCCCGCTCATCGCCGATGGCGCCCATCGGCTCGCTCCACCCCGTAGATCGGATGGACTGGATACCCCATCTCGCGGATCGGGCCGAATACGTGTTCGATCTGTTCTTTGGGGGCTCCGCGCTCCATGACGATGATCATGGTGTCTATCGTTGTATGAGACACGGATTACACGCGTTGCACGGATTCTGGCAGATCAAGAATTGAAAAGGATTTATCCGTGTTTGTCCGTGAGATCCGTGTCCCATTCAGTCTCTTCTTCAGGTGCGCACCACCACGCCGCGTTCGGCCAGATGGTCCTTCACCTCGCGGATCGAATACTCTCTGAAGTGGAAAATGGAGGCTCCGAGGGCCGCGCTGGCTTTGCCTTCGGTGAGCACCTCGTGGATGTGTTCCAGATTGCCGCAGCCGCCTGAAGCCACCACGGGGATGTTCACCGCCTCCGAGATCGCGCAGGTCAGGGCAATGTCGTATCCGTCCTTGGTACCATCCCTGTCAATGCTGTTGGCTACGATTTCACCGGCACCCAGAGCCTCCCCCTGCTGCACCCATTCGATCACATCGATGCCGGTGGGGGTGCGCCCTCCGTGGATAAACACTTCCCATCCCACTCCGGAGGCTTTTCGCTGGGCATCTACAGACAGCACGATGCACTGGTTTCCAAAACTTTCCGCGCCGTGCGTGATCAGTTCGGGATGCTCCACCGCGGCGGTATTGATGGAAATCTTGTCCGCGCCGCCCTGGATGATCTCCGTGATATCCTCCAGGGTGCGGATGCCGCCACCCACGGTAAACGGAATGAAGACCTGTTCCGACACGCGTTTTACCATGTCCACGACAATGGCGCGGTGGTCGGAGGAGGCGGTGATGTCGTAGAATACCAGCTCGTCGGCCTCCTCCTGATCATAGAACTTGGCCTGCTCCACCGGATCGCCGGCATCCACATGGGCTACGAATTTAACGCCTTTGATAACCCGCCCGCGGTTTACGTCCAGGCAGGGGATGATGCGTTTGGCCAACATAGGTTAGGTCCTGGTCTCGGGTGAGTGGTGAGTAGTCGGTGGTGAGGGATGAGAGGCGAGCAGGGAGCGATACCCCTGGCTGGGTCAGATCAGCGCAAGCGCCTCCTTCAAGTCGATCGCGCCTTCATAGAGTGCCTTGCCGATGATCATGCTGTCCACACCGAAAGGTTCCAATGCCGCAACGTGCTGCACATCCTCCAGCGCGGAGATGCCCCCGGAAGCGGTCACCTTCATGGCGCTTTGCTGGGCAATCTCCTGGGTGGCGTCCAGGTTCGGCCCGACCATCATCCCGTCCTTGGATATGTCGGTATAGATGACACGTGCTACGCCAAGCCTCTTCATCTGCATCGCCAGATCCAGGGCGGACACTTCGGAGACTTCCTCCCATCCTTTGACCGCGACTTTCCCTTCGTGCGCGTCTATGCCTACGACGATTTTCTCCGGCCCGAAGCGCTCGAGGGTCTTTCGGACCCATTCGGGTTCGGTGATCGCCACGGTCCCGAGGATGACCCGATCCAATCCGAGACCCAAAAGCCGGATGATTGTGCCCACGTCCCGAATGCCACCTCCCAGCTCGGCGGGGATGTCGATGGCCCGGATGATGGCCCGGATCGCCTCGACATTGGAGGACTGGCCCTCAAACGCGCCGTCCAGATCAACGAGGTGGAGATAGGAGGCACCCTCGTTTTGCCATCTTACGGCCATCCGGGCCGGATCGTCCGAATAGATCGTTTCGCGGTCCTTCTTCCCCTGAAGGAGACGGACGCACTTTCCATCTTTAAGATCTATGGCGGGCAGTATTTGCATTGTGTTCCCTGTTCTTTCCATGGAGACAACCCGTGCGATAAGGCGGCCCAAACAATGCGGAAAACGGGACACGGAGGGTATGGATGTGGACGGGTCTGAACAAGGACTTCTATCTGCAGATCCGATCCATCCCGACGCGCTTTGCCTTTGCACCCATCCTGCCCACCCGGCATGTTGGCGCAGCTACACAGCAGAACATCCACGAGGATGTCCTGGATGTTCCACAGATCTTTGTGGCGGCGGATGTTTCCTACGCGAGGTTCCCAAAATTCTCCAGAATCCGGAGTCCGAAACGCTGGCTCTTTTCGGGGTGAAACTGGATGCCGAAGACCCGGCCGCGCGCCACCATGGAGGTATAATCCATGCCGTAATCGGTGGTGGTCAGGGTCTCCTCGGGGTGGATCGGATCCACATAGTAGGAATGGTTAAAATAGAAGAAGGAACCTTCGGGCACCCCGGACAGAATCGGGCTGTTCTTTTGGAAATGGATCTGATTCCAGCCGATCTGAGGCACGTGCACGGTTTTGGGGAACAGGCGCACCTTTCCCTCAAATATGCCCAGTCCCGGATGCGTACCCTTTTCCTCGCTCTCCTGGAAGAGCAGCTGAAGCCCAAGACAGATTCCGAGCAGAGGAATGCCGCGCGCTACGCCCTCGAGGATGGGCAGCACAAGCCCCGTCCGGCGCAGATGAGCCATCGCATCTCCGAAGGCACCCACGCCCGGGAGTACGAGTTTCGAGGCGCCTTCTACATCGTCCGGCTTGTCGGTAACCACCGCCTCAAAGCCCACCTTCTCAAATGCCTTCTGGACGCTTCGGAGGTTGCCCATGCCGTAGTTGATGATGGCGATCATATCTGTTCTTCTCCTAATGTTGCCCCAATTCCTCCGACCGCTTCGTGGCCGCTTCCACCGCGCTGATCGCGGCATCCCGGAATCCTTTGGATTCCAATACCTGCATGCCGGTAATGGTCGTTCCGCCTGGCGAGGTGACCCGATCTCTGAGCACCGCCGGATGCTCTCCGGTCTCGAGCACCATTTGGGCAGCGCCCAGTACCGTCTCTGCGGCGAGCTTCAGGGCGATCGATCGCGGCAAACCCATTTTTACGCCCCCGTCGGACAGTGCTTCTATGAAGGTATAGACATAGGCGGGTCCACTTCCAGAGAGACCTGTCACCGCGTCCATCTGTTTTTCGGTTACCACAACCACGTCTCCAACCGCGCCCAGGATCGTTTGCGCCAGCAGAAGGTGTTCCTTTTGGGCAAACGTACCGGGACAGATCGCTGCCATGCCGCAACCCACCAGTGCCGGCGTGTTGGGCATCGCCCGCACGACCGCACACGGTACCTTCAGCTGCTCCTCAATGAGAGACGTGGGCACACCCGCTGCGATGGAGAGCACCATCTGCTGGGACGTGACAGTCGCACGAATCTCGGCCAGTACCGCCGGGATCGTCTGGGGTTTCACTGCCAGAAGGATCACATCGGCGTCTTCGATCGCCTGCGTAAGGCTGCCTGCGGGCACGATCTTCCATTTTGCCGCTATGGCCTGTAACCGTTCCCGGTCCGCGTCAAAGGCCGTGATGCGATCGGCATCCAGCAGAGCGGATGTTACGATGCCGCCTGCTAGTGCTTCACCCATATTGCCCACGCCGATGATCGCAATGCGTTTATCTTGAATCATCTTCGCCCTTTCGGGAATAGTCCGTTCTCAGAATCGATGACCCAATGACTGGGTGAAGGGGGGGATAAGCAACCGGAACACGAATGAGGTCCTCCTATTCCTTTGCCAAGGGTCACCCATCAGACGAAGGTGAGCCATCCGTGGCTGTCTTCGTTCTCTCCTGTGAGGATGCCAAAGAAAGCGTCCTGCAAGCGCTTTGTGATCGGACCCCGCCCCTGTCCGACCGCGATCTTATCGATGGAACGGATTGGGGTAATCTCGGCGGCCGAGCCGGTGAAGAAAACCTCGTCTGCGATATACAGGGCCTCCCGTGGAATCAGCTGCTGGCGCACTTTGTAGCCCATATCGCGGGCCAACCGGATGACTGAGTGACGCGTGATTCCTGGCAGGATGCAGGATGCGGACGGCGGGGTAAATATCGCGTCGTTCTTGACGATGAAAATATTCTCGCCGCTGCCCTCGCTGACGTATCCGGAGGTGTCCAGCCCGATGCCTTCGGCATACCCATTGGCCAGGGCCTCCATTTTGATCAACTGGGAATTGATGTAATTTCCGCCCATCTTCGCCAGTGTCGGGAAGGTATTGGGCGCCGGTCGGTTCCAGGAGGAGATGCACACGTCAATGCCCTGCTCGATGGCCTCCTGGCCCAGGTACTGTCCCCATTGCCATACCGCGATCACCACGTTGAGCGGACATTGCATGGGATTTACACCGATGCTTCCGTATCCCCGAAAAACGACAGGACGGACGTAGCAATCTTTGAGTTTGTTGACGCGAATCGTTTCCAGGGACGCCGCAATCAGTTCCTCTCTGGTATAGGGAATCTCCATTCGGTAGATCTTGGCGGACTGGAAAAGCCGGTCGATATGATCCTCCAGCCGAAAGCAGGCAGAACCCTTTTTGGTGTTATAACAGCGGAATCCCTCAAAAGCACTGGAGCCATAGTGTACGACGTGGGAAAGCACGTGAATGTTTGCGTCGTCCCAGTTCACAAATTTGCCGTCGAACCAAATCTTCTCCGATTTTTCAAATGCCATCGTTTTTCTCCCTGGTTTCCAAAAAATGGACAAGCATCCGTGTCACAAGGACAGGAACATGCACGGATAACCTTCATTCTGGTCTGCATTGCTGTAAACTATGTGATTTTATGGTACAAAAAAAACCCCACAAAGTCAAGCTAAATTTCGAGACGATGGGCTGGAAACCGACGGTGGCCGTCGGGCGCGTTTATCTGGCAGGCGAGGACAGAGCAGGATCATGTCCTGTGTTGCCGTACGGGGCGATCCCTCTTGGGTAAGATGCGGAGGGTATCTCTGCAGGCAACCGTGGAAGAACATGTTCTCGCACCCCAAGCAGGTTGCGCTCTCCGCAAGGTCGAAACCGGTCATCTTTATTGGGCTGCCTTTTTACTTGATTTTGTTCGCCAAATGTGGTATTATTTGGCGACTTGTTCTCCGTGAGCCCCCCATCCCGCGGAATGATGTTACCTTCTTCCCGAAAGCGAATACAGGAAAGTCGTCCCAGGACACTCCGTAAAAGGTTCCAAGGCCGAATTTTGGCGGGGGTGAAGAACGCCTTGCGTTGTCCCAGATCAAGCCGTTGGACGACTGTCTGCAGCAGACTCCCTTTTCTTTGTGGCTATATGGCAGATCTTTTGCGAAGGGATCAGATTTCTTTATCCGGCGCACCCCGGTTCTTGGGTCCAGATGCGATTTGGGTGTCGTATGATCCACTCACCTGGCAGCAGTCACCGGATCGAATTGGAGAGGAATGATTCTGATGAAGAAACAGGACTTGGATCAATCAGAGGCAAGATCCGCGGAACCGGCTCTGCCCGATGGTGATCTGGCATTTCTGCAGGAGGTATCGATCTTTGCAGGTTTGTCGGAGGCGCAACTTCGGAGGATGCGAGGCGTTATGAGGAAGGAGCACTTTGCTCCCGGGAGTGTGGTGGTTCGGGAGGGAGACGTGGGGAATGCGATGTATATCTTGGAGGAGGGAACGGTAGATATCTCCAAAACTTTGATGCTGCGGGTTGGGCGCCATGATATTGGTCAGCGGGAGAAAACGATGGCGCGTTTAAGCGGGGAGCATCATGCCTTTTTCGGAGAGATGGCGATGCTGGAAAGGGACGGGCGATCGGCCACGGTCAGGGCGGTGACGCCGTGCTGGTTGTTCGTGATCGAACGGGAGGATTTCGAGCGGGTGTGCGAGGAAGACCCCCGGATGGGTTATCGCATCGTGACCCATATCTCCCGGGCCGTTTCCGGGCGACTCCGTTCGACCAATCAGGATGTGCTCAAGTTGACCACAGCGCTGAGTATGGCGCTCAGGCGGTGAGGAGCTGAAAACATCCTGACAGCCTATAAGTTCTGGCAGCTCACGGACTCAACTCGTATGCCGCATGGCCACGAAGGAACAAAATAAGTTGACAAATGGCCTCTAATGTGTTATTTTTGAAAGTTCGCTTCTTCGATGCGAGGGTGGCGGAATTTGGCAGACGCGCCAGACTTAGGATCTGGTGGGTAACCGTGGGGGTTCGAGTCCCCCCTCTCGCACCATGAGGACCGCATTCCGGGTGAGCTATACGGGAGGACCGTCTGCAATTTGACTGCAACTGGAATTGCAACATGATAATTAATAAGTAATAACTGATCAACAGGAGAAGGAGGCTATGCTAAAGGTCAGCATCGACGGATTGGACGGCGTTCGGAGCAGGATTAACGTGGAAGCTTCCCCCCAACGCGTGGAGGAGGAGGTCAGCACGGTGGCCCGGAAATATCGCAGGGAGCTTCAGGTTCCGGGGTTCCGCAAGGGGAAGGTGCCCATGGGGCTGATCAGAACCCGTTTTCGAGAGGCCCTTGAAAGCGAACTGCTCTCGGAGTGCGTTCCCATGCTCTACCAGGAGGCGATCGATCAGGAGGGACTGGTTCCTCTGGCCCATGCGGAGATCGAAGACGTGGAGTATGAGAGTGGCAATCCCCTTCGTTTTGCCGCATTGGTGGAGCTGAAGCCGGAGATTGAGGTGATCGGCTATGATGATCTTTGTGCCACCCGGACAGTGCGCAAGGTGCGCGAAGAGCAGGTGGATCAGTGGCTGAACCATCAGCGTGAGCGGCATGCACAGATCACCATGGTCGACCGGGCGGCGGCGATCGGGGATATCATTCTGGTGGATCTCAGGCAAACCGACCGGGGGGGTATCCCCATTGTGGGCGAACAGGTGGCGGACCAGCACATCGAACTGGGCGCAGGTCATCACCTCGGAGATGCGTTTGATCAGCAGATGGTAGGAGCCGAGAAGGGAGGGGAACGTCGGGTTGAATTGGCCATCCCCGGGAAGGATCCGGTGTTCTTTTCCGTGAACGTCAAGGAGATCCACGAAAAGGCGCTCCCGGATTTGAACGATGACTTTGCGAAAGATATGGGGTTCGATTCGCTCCCCGAGCTGCGAGAGAAAATCGGCGCGCTCATTCAGTCCCGAATGGACGATGATTCGGAGCGGGGGGTGCATTCGGAGCTCATCAATCAGATGATCTCGAAAAATACGTTCGATGCGCCGCAGACCATGGTGGAAAACTATATGCAGTCCCTCCTGGCCGAGGTGAAAAAGCGCTCGAAAGAAAAGGTCAATGAGGAGATGCTTCGCGAGCAGGAGCGCGGCAACGCAATCCGGCACATCAAGACGCATCTGATTCTTCAGGGGATCGTCCGGACAGCGCCTATCGAGGTGCCCGATGAGGACATCGACGATCAGATCCGAAAGATCGCCGAAGGATCGAAGACCGATTTTGAGGAGCTTCGCGCTGCCATGAAAGCGGATGGACGGTGGGAGCATATGCGCTCCGATCTGCAGGAGAAGCGCGCGATGGATTTTCTGGTGGATCGCGCCGACATCGCAGAAGTGGATGCCCAGGAGAGAAATTCCGGCCTCATCGTTCCTCCTTCAATGGACGATGATTATAGCGCAGAGACGATTCTGGAAGAGATTTCCTTGACCGAATAGCGTTCGGATTGGGATCGGGCAGAGGCGAGTGGGATGGCATAATCTCAAGTGGGTAAATTGCTGGAGGGGCAACTGATGAGTCTGGTACCGATCGTGGTTGAGCGGGAGGGAAGAGGCGAGCGCGCCTACGATATCTATTCGAGATTGCTCAAGGATCGCATCATCGTACTGGGTTCGCCCGTGGACGATGCCGTATCCAATTTGATTATCGCGCAATTGCTTTTCTTGTCGTCGGATAATCCGGATGCGGATATTTCGCTGTATATCAACTCCCCGGGCGGGAGCATTACCTCAGGGCTGGCGATCTACGACACGATGCAATACGTGGAGCCGGATGTATCTACGATCTGTATGGGACAGGCCGCGAGTATGGGCGCGGTGCTCTTGGCAGCGGGTGCTGCGGGCAAGCGATATTCTTTGCCGAATGCCCGGGTCGTCATTCATCAGCCATGGGGAGGCACACACAGGGGACGGCGGCGGACATAGAGATCCACGCACGCGAGATCGTGGCCATGCGCAAGCGCCTGAACGAGATCTTGGCATTCCACACGGGCCAGACTTTCGAGCGGATCGAGACCGACGCAGATCGGGATTTTATTATGTCCGCGATCGAGGCAAAGGAATACGGCATCATAGACGATGTGATGACCAAGAGGAAAGAGCAGCTGGAGGGAGAGGACGCTTGAACAATGAGTAAAGGGCGCTGACGCGCCGTTGATTCCTCATTGTTTGTAATGCGCAGCTCCTGGTTCATTTCGAAGGGGACAGGATGGTGAAGAAGCGAAAAACAGACGACGGCGCATTGGTCTGTTCGTTTTGCGGAAGAAGACAGGGGGAGGTGGAGCGGTTGCTCACCGGGCCTTCGGTGCATATATGCAGCGACTGCGTCCGGATGTGCAACGAGATACTGACGGAGGATACGACCCACGCTGCGATGGAGGAGGGAGCGCAATGGCCCACGCCGGCGGAATTGAATGCCGGATTGAGCGAGTATGTCATCGGACAGGACAGCGCGAAAAAGGCGCTGGCGGTGGCGGTGTATAATCATTACAAGCGCATCCGATTCAGCAAAATCGCCGACGAGGTGGAACTGGAAAAGAGCAACATTCTGCTCATCGGACCCACCGGAACCGGGAAGACTCTGCTCGCCCAGACCCTGGCCAGATTGCTGCGCGTGCCGTTCTCCATCGCGGATTCCACGGTGTTGACGGAGGCCGGGTATGTGGGGGAGGACGTGGATAACATCATCGTACGTTTGCTCCAGGAGGCGGACTACGACGTGCGGAAGGCGGAAATGGGCATCATTTTCATAGACGAGATTGACAAAATCAGCCGAAAATCGGCGAATCCGTCCATCACGCGGGACGTATCCGGTGAGGGCGTGCAGCAGGGACTCCTGAAAATCCTCGAGGGCACCATCGCAAGCGTTCCCCCAAAAGGGGGGCGCAAGCATCCCGAACAGCCGTTGGTGCAGGTCAATACCCGGAACATCCTCTTTATCTGCGGAGGGGCCTTCAACGGTCTGGACAAGCTGGTGGAGCGACGCTTGAATACCAAGACCATCGGTTTCGGTGCGGTCATCCCAAAGGAGAAAGAACGCCGGATCGGGAATATGCTTTCCCACGTGCAGCCGGAGGACTTGATCCAATACGGGCTCATCCCGGAGCTGGTGGGCCGGCTTCCGGTCATTGCATCCCTGGAAGAACTGAACGAGGAAGCGATGCGGGATATTCTCGTTCGTCCGAAAAATGCACTGATCAAGCAGTACAAAAAGTTCTTTGAGATGGAGGGGGTGGAACTGCAGTTTAGCGAGGAGGCCATAGACAGGGTGGTGGCTCTGGCCAGAAACCTGGGTACCGGTGCACGCGGTCTGCGTTCGGTGACGGAAGGCGCGATGCTGGACATTATGTACCACATTCCTTCCATGACCGGCGTGCAGAAGTGCCTCATCACACCCGATGTGATCGGAGGGACGGCCGAGCCGGAGTATGTCTACCAGGAGCAGAAAAGGACAGCCTAGACCGAGTGCGGCACTGGGTGGGTAGGCGGCGTTCCCGAAAAGAGTCCTTCCGAATACAATGGAAGTGACACCCCTATACGCGTTATCTGAACGCCTTGAAACTTTGACAATTTGCGCTGTTATTTGACGCCTCTTCAACGGAAAAACGAAGGAAGGACCTTCCCATCCACTTGCACGTTGTCACGGGGAATCCTGTCTTTTTGTCCGATTTTGGAGGGGCGAATCCGGATTGGAAGAGGTAACGCATGGCCGAAGCACTGAAAATACCAAAGATCCCAAGTCGTTTTCCTGTTCTTCCGCTGAGGGATCAGGTGATGTTCCCCAATATGGTGGTGCCCATCCTGGTCATGCGGGAGAAGTCCATTCAGGCGCTGGAGGAGGCGATGATGGGCGATCAGTTGATTCTTCTGATGCTCCAGAAGGATCCCACGAAGGATGATCCCACCTCAAAGGATCTCTACCGGGTTGGCGTGGTTGCCCGTATTATGCAGGTGCTCAAGCTTCCCAATGGGGTCTTGCGGGTGCTCTTTGAAGGGTTGGCACGCGCCAGCGTGGAACGGTTTGTCGCGGGGAAGGTTTTTCTGAAGGCGAAGGTGCGGATGGTTCCCGAGGAGGTGGCCGCGTCTTCGGAGCTGGATGCGCGCCTGAGAAAACTGATGGACTATTTTACCGAATACGTCAAGCTCAATCGTCAGATCCCCGATGAGGTGTTAATGGCCGTCGGCAATCTGGAGAATCCCCGGAGACTGGCGGATACGGTTGCAGCCTACATTATACAGAAAGCCTCCATCAAACAGGAAATTCTCGAGCCACTCGATTTGAACGAGCAGTTGGACAAGATGATTGGTATTCTGGCGTCTGAACGCGAAATCCTGGAGATCGAGCAGAAGATAGACGGCCGGGTGCGCGGTGCCATCCAAAAAAATCAGCGCGAGTTCTATCTCCACGAACAGATCAAGGCCATTCAGGAGGAGCTGGGAGAAGAAGCGGAGCAGACCGACGAAATCGTCGACCTGGAAAAGCAGATCGTCGAGGCGAAGATGCCCAAGGACGTGGGGGAGAAGGCGCGCAAGGAGCTTGGGCGTCTGAAAAAGATGTATCCGATGTCCCCCGAATCCACGGTGGTTCGAAACTACCTGGACTGGCTCATTGCACTGCCCTGGGCCAGGCAGACGGAGGATAATCTGGACCTTTTGGCCGCGCAGGACATCTTGGATGACGATCACTACGGTCTCAAGGAGCCGAAGGAGCGCATCGTCGAATACCTCGCGGTGCTCAATCTCGTCAAGAAAATCAAAGGGCCGATCCTGTGTCTCGTCGGGCCTCCGGGTACGGGCAAGACCTCACTCGGGAAGTCGGTGGCTCGGGCGCTCAATCGCAAATTCATTCAGATGTCCCTCGGTGGGGTGCGGGACGAGGCGGAGATCAGAGGGCACCGGCGCACCTACATCGGCTCGATGCCAGGAAGGATCATCCAGTCCATCCGGCGGGCCGAGACCAAGAATCCCGTGTTTCTGTTGGACGAGGTGGACAAGATGAGCATGGACTTCCGGGGCGATCCCTCGGCGGCGCTGCTCGAGGTGTTCGATCCGGAGCAGAACAGCAAGTTCAACGACCATTACCTCGAGGTGGACTTTGATCTGTCGGAAGTGATGTTTCTGACCACGGCCAACGTGGAGCAGTCCATTCCTCCGCCCCTGTTGGATCGTATGGAGGTGATTCGCCTGCCGGGCTACCTGGAGCACGAGAAACTGAAGATCGCGCAGAAGTTTCTCATCCCGAAACAGCTTGCCGAACACGGCATCGGAGAAAAACAGCTCCAATTTACTGCCGGGGCGCTTCGCAGGATCATCCGAAGCTACACCTTCGAGGCCGGGGTGCGCAATCTGCAGCGAGAGATCTCGAGAATTTGCCGGAAGGTTGCCCGAAAGCTTGTGGAAGGCCAGAGGGCAATCGCCAAAGGTCAGGAGCCTGAGTCCGCGGAGCGGCCCACTCAAATGCCCGATACACGCCCTGTTTTTACCGTCCATGCAAGAGACGTGGAGAGCTATCTCGGACTTCCCAAGATGGAGGAGAAACGGAAGGCGGAGGCTGATCAGATCGGCGTGGCTACGGGATTGGCGTGGACCCAGAATGGCGGAGATATTCTCAGCATTGAGGTCAATCTCCTCAAGGGCAAGGGAGAACTTACGCTGACCGGAAAGCTGGGAGACGTGATGCAGGAGTCAGCCCGAGCCGCACTCAGCTACATTCGCAGCGTAACCGATCAGTGGGGGATCAAAGAAGATTTCTACGAGAAGATCGATGTACACATCCATGTGCCGGAGGGAGGCATTCCAAAAGATGGTCCGTCCGCCGGGGTGACCATCGCCACCGCGCTTTTATCAGCGCTCACCAACCGGGCGGTGAGGCGGGATGTGGCGATGACCGGTGAGATCACGCTGCGGGGAACGGTGCTGGCCATCGGCGGTCTAAACGAGAAGGTACTGGCGGCCAAGCGGGCTGGATTGCGCACCATCATCCTGCCGAAAAAGAACGCGAATGCCCTGAAGGAGCTTCCCGATGAAGTGAAGAAGGGGCTAGAGTTTGTGCTGGCCAATCACATGGACGACGTGCTGAAGGTGGCCCTCGTCTGAGCCTGGAGCATGCTGAGGCAAACGCCCGGAACCCAAGCATTCTGCATCATAAAATGCCGTCTTTGCGGCTAGATCCTTAAGGAAATGAGCGAACCCCATGAAAGTTCGCAGTGCTGAGTTTGTGACAAGTGCCGTGCATCCGTCCCAATTCCCGACAGATGAGAGCGTCGAGATCGCTTTTTCGGGGCGCTCCAATGTGGGCAAGTCATCGCTGATTAATACGCTGGTAAACCGGAAAGGATTGGCAAAGACGAGTTCCACCCCGGGGAAGACCCGTCAGATCAACTATTTTGCCATCAACGAGGGATTTTACCTGGTGGATCTTCCGGGATACGGCTATGCGAAGGCGCCCAAGGAGGACCGCGTGAATTGGGGCCGGATGATGGAGCCGTATCTGAGAGGCCGGGAGCAGCTTCACGGAATCATCCAGTTGATTGACGCCCGGCACGATCCCACGGCAAGTGACCTTCAGATGGTGGCTTGGTTTTCGGCCTATGTCAAGCCGTTTCTGATTGTGCTGACCAAGAGCGACAAACTGTCAGCCAAACAATTGTCCGAGCAGGTCGGGAGGACCCGGCAGATCCTCTCCCAGTGGGGCGATCTTCTCATCATTCCCTTTTCGGCGAAGCGAGGAGAGGGAAAGGAGGCGGTTTGGAAGTGGATCGAAGGACAACTTGGGGAGCAGGGATGAGCCAGGGGAATGGGGGAGGGGCGAGTGGAATGAAATCGTCCGCTTTCCTGCCTTTGCCCTTTGTTGGAATGCGGGTTGGTGAAAAATGCCGATTGAGGATTGCTCGTTCCTCGTAAATTTGTGGTCACGTGGAGGGATCATGAAAAGACGATTATTTACACCGGGGCCGACAACGGTTCCGGATCAGTTGCGATTGAAGATGGCCGAACCGATCATCCATCACCGTTCCCAGGAGTTCGGGCGGATGTTCGCATCGGTTAACGAGGGCTTAAAGTATCTGTTTCAGACGGAAAATGACGTGCTGACCCTGACCTCCTCCGGCACAGGAGCCATGGAGGCGGCCGTGGTGAATCTTCTTTGTGCCGGGGATCGTGCACTCGTAGTGCGGGGCGGGAAATTCGGCGAGCGTTGGGGCGAACTCTGCGAGACCTACGGGGTTCACGTGACCGCCATAGACGTGCCGTGGGGACAGGCTGTCCCGCCTGAGACCATCTCGGAACATCTGAAGGCCGATCCCACGATCAAGGCCGTTTTTGCCACGCAGAGCGAGACCTCCACCGGCGCACTCAACGACATCGAAGCCATCGGCCGAGTTGTCCGGGAAACGGAGGCCTTGCTGGTGGTGGATGCCATCACCGGCATTGGCGCGCACCCGATGCTTCCGGACGCGTGGGGTGTGGATGTGGTGGTTACGGGTTCCCAGAAGGGACTGATGCTGCCTCCTGGGCTGGCTTTTATCGCCCTGAATGAGCGGGCGTGGGCAGCGGTCAAACGTTCCGATCTTCCGAAATACTATCTGGATTTGACCAAGGCGAAGAAATCGTTGTCGAAAAATCAGAATCCCTATACTCCTGCTGTATCGATCATTGTCGGATTGAAAGCGGCTTTGGACATGATTTCCGAAGAAGGCATTGAAAATGTATGGGCCCGTCACGCGAGAAATGCCGAGGCCACCCGAGCGGCCGTGCGAGCGATGGGGCTGGGGATCTTCGCCAAGAACCCATCCAACGTGCTGACCATCGTGCAGCTCCCAGACCAGATAGACGGCAAGCAGTTGGTGAAGGTCCTGGACGGCTATGGGTTGACTGTGGCCGGCGGCCAGGAGCAGCTCTCCGGGAGGGTCATTCGCATCTCTCACCTTGGATACACAGACGATTTTGACTCCCTGTCCGTTATTGCTGGTTTGGAGCGCGCGCTCCGCGACATGGGCTGGGACTTGGAGCCGGGCGTGGGACTGAGTGCAGCGCAGGCTGTGCTTGCGGGATAGAAATGCTGGACCGCAGAGACACAGCGGCCGCGGAGAATGGCTAAACAAATAGGCACAAAGGCAAAAAGGCACAAAGAAAATCGAAGCGGTTTTCGCAGATTAGGGCACAGGTTCCGATAGATGGGATTTCCTCTCAAGGTGACGCCATGAAAGCAGAATACGATCTCTCCAGGATGAAATCCCGGCGCAACCCCTACGCGAAGTTGTTCAAAAAGCAGATAGCGATCTATGTGGACATTGAAACGAATGAATTACTTGAAAATTGGGAGCTTGCGGAGCAACACGAAGCATTGAAGAAGATTTCACCATTGGAGTAAAATGATGCTGGAAGTAACCAAAGCAAGATACGAAAAAGAGTATAGAATCCGGATTGAATTCAATGATGGTAAGTCCGGTGTAGTGGATTTGAAAGACGACTTATGGGGGTCGGTATTTGAACCTCTTAAAGACCAAAATGAATTCAAGCGATTTACCGTCTCTGAGATCCTCCATACGATCTCCTGGGAAAATGATGCCGACTTTGCACCGGAATATTTGTATCATAAGTGCCTGACAGAATGCCCCACTTGACTGCTGTTTCGAGTGAGGGATACGATGGAATAACTGGAGATTCACCATGTCCAAAACAGCAACCGTCAGAGCCGGTATCGAACCGGGTTTGAAGGAGGAAGCGGAACGCGTGTTTCACGGACTTGGATTATCCACAACCCAAGCCATTGCGTTGTTCTATCGCCAGGTCAAGCTGCGTAACCGCTTGCCCTTCGATGTGGCCATTCCGAATGAGACCACTCGCAAGACCTTCGGGGATACAGACGCCGGGCGTAATCTTATGGTCTGTGAGGATACAAAGGACATGTTTGAGAAATTGGGGATCTGATGGTTACCCCGGTCTATACAAAGCAGTTCTCGACAAGCTAAGGTTGAGCGAACGTTGCGACCACAAGAGGAGGCTCTATTATGCAAGCAATTCAGGAAATTGAATCAGCCGTTTCTCAGCTATCCATGAATGATCTCGCTGGTTTTAGAGAGTGGTTTGACAAATTCGATGCAGAAGTATGGGATAAACAATTTGAAAATGATGTGAAGTCAGGGAAGCTGGATCATCTTGCTAACCAAGCTATTGCAGATTTTCGGGCTGGTAGGTGCAAAGAGTTATGAGACATTTTACCACTCCTTCATTTTGGGAATGTTATAGGAGCCTACTCCCTTCCATTCAGGAATTAGCAGATAAGAATTTTGAACTTCTGAAAGCAGACCCGAAACATCCGTCCTTGCACCTAAAGAAGGTGCGGAAGTATTGGTCCGCAAGGGTAGGAAGAAAATATCGTACTTTAGCAGTAAGGATTGAAGAGGGGTTGCTCTGGTTCTGGATCGGAACCCATGCCGAATACGATGAATGGGTGCGGTAACAGTCACGGTCCGGCCACTGTGAGCGCCGGTTGTTGTCCCTCTGCAGAGCCAAAAAAAAGCCGAAGCGCCCTTTTTTAGACGTGCGTAGTGAGTCGCATCCGATCCAAAAATATCGGAGATGCCTTCAAAAAACTATTGACAAGCATGCGCTCAACACGTATATTTTCCCCTCGTGAAAAGTGCCTGCTGAAAGGCTAATATCCTGCAACTCGCCGCAAAAGAAAAACCAAGGTTGCTGCACAATTTTCTGATTAGATTAGATATTACGATCTTTTTTGAAGAGTTCTATGCGTCAACCAGCCTATTATGAAACGAGGCTCCTGGTCGTAATAATACATTAAACAGAAAGATAGGTAGCGGAGCAGCTTGTGATATATTGCAGTGCGCAGTATAAGCTAAGGTTATGCAAAAAAAACAAACTGAGGGAATATTAATGAATGAATATTTAGAGGAACTCCATCACGAAATTGAACAGGAACAAAACATAGAAGATGAGTCCGATGGAGAGGAAGTATCTCCCTCTCGTTATGACATTACAAGCTATGGTATTGATTTTGATGTGGAGGGTGTTGTCAGGAGAGTTCAGAAAGGAGATATTTATATTCCTGATTTTCAGAGAAAGTTCGTGTGGAAAATGACAGAATCATCAAGATTCATTGAGTCACTTCTGCTAGGCCTTCCTGTGCCTGGAATATTTTTAGCTCAAGATCCAGAATCTGGGAAAATGCTTGTCATTGATGGACAACAGAGATTGCTAACTTTAAAATTTTTCTTCGACGGGTATTTCAATCCTAAGGAAGATGCAGCTATCAAAAGAGTTTTTAAGCTGTCCAAAGTTCAAGAACCATACATAGACAAAACATACGAAACCCTAAACGGTAAGGATCGAACAAATCTTGGAAATTGCGTTATCCATTCCACTGTTGTCAAACAAGATAGTCCTGCGGATGATGACACCAGTATCTATCATATATTTGAAAGGTTAAATAGTGGGGGCAAAAAACTAGCCGCACAAGAAATACGAATAGCAGTATATCATGGCCATTTTCTCGAATTGCTGAAAACAATGAATTCCAATCCTGCTTGGAGAAGAATTTTTGGGCCAGAAAATGACAGGATGAGAGATCAAGAACTAATACTAAGATTTCTTGCAATGCTTGAAGGTTCTCAAAACTACAAAAAGCCGATGGTCGACTTTTTGAATAAATTCTTAAGAAGAAACAGAAATCCAGGTACTGATGAACTCAAGCGATATCATGATATTTTTGTAGATACAATAAATGCCTTCCATGAAGCACTTGGCCATAAGATTTTCAGACCTGCGAGGGCTTTGAATGTCGCATTTTTCGAAGCGTCGATGGTAGGGTTGGCAAGAAGAATTGCCAGTAATGTGGAGATCGAACAAGCAAAAATAAAAGAAGCATATGACAGATTGAATGATAATCTCAAATTTAAGGAGTTGATATCACAATCGACAACAGACATCAGTAATGTTTCTGAACGATTAGAGATTGCCACAACAATTTTCATGGAGGTGTAGCACGCCATGAAAATTGTTGAATTGAATCGGCAGGCTCAATCCATAAAAAGACTCATAAAATCTACGGCTGAATCAACCAATTTTAATCTGGAGTTGCAGGGGCATTGGGGAAAGTATCTTTGCGTTCTCGCATCAGGTTTTCTAGAAAACGCTATAAGTGAAATATACATCGAACTTGCAAGTAATTCGTCATCACCTCAAGTGACATCATTTACGAGGAGAATGCTGGACAGAATCCATAATCCAATGGCATCAAAATTCATTGAGACTGCATGTTCTTTCAAGCGAGAATGGGGCGCAGAACTAAAAGAGTATTTTGAACTTAATCCAAAAGCAAAAGAGGCCATCGATTCCATCATGAGGAATAGGCATCTAATAGCACATGGAAAAACAGCAACTGTTTCTGTGGCTAGATTGGCTGAGTATCTTGATGGTAGCATCGAAGCTCTGGAGTTTATTGAAAATCAATGCGGTATAGCATAGCAGTCGGCTCAAGTCGGACTGCAATTCGGCTACGCTACATTGCAAGCGCTGGCCGCGGCGTTGGAGTACTGGCATAGTTACTAAATCATCTCATAAACCAAGTGGAAACAGCTTTCCACCTGAATTAAACTCTACATCGAACATACCTATGGAATAGGGTGCCCCGCAAGGGGAGAATAGGGAAGTCGGTGCAAATCCGACACGGTCCCGCCACTGTGAGCGACGGTTGTACCCCGTCTGCAAAGCCACTGTCCCGAATGGGATGGGAAGGCGCAGACGGACAGTCGCAAGTCAGGAGACCTGCCCCGTTCCAGTTCCCGAAGAGAAGCCTTCGAGGTCAAGGCTGGCGGACGCTGCATCGATTCCCCAGCCTGTCTTTTGGAAGGTTGGGGTTTTTTTGTGCTCAAAGAATTGCACTGCAGAGAGAAACGCAGGTGGACGTAAGGAAGAAAGACCGCTTGATTCCTGCCTTTCTTTACCTTTACCCATACATGCTCTTGCTGTCCGCGCACGCTGATGCAAGCCAAAAAGAGGACTGATGCGAGCTGGAATGATAGTGGGATTCCTGATACTATGGGCAGCACCCCTCTGGGCCATCCAGACGGGCCGGATCGTGGGCCGGGTGACGGATGCGGATACCGGAGAATCCTTAGCTGGCGCGGTGGTACTGCTTCCGGGCACGAACTTGGGAGCCATAGCGGACACGTCGGGGTATTTTCGGATGGAGGGCGTGCCAGCCGGTATGGTACAGGTCGAAGCACGGATGGTGGGATATGCGCCTTCGGCGCGGGTGAACCTCCGAGTTGAAGCCGGGAAGGTGGTGGCGTTTTCCCTTTCGCTGGTGCCGATCCGGTACAAGATGAAGGAGGTTTCGGTGATCGCGGAGCGGTTGCCTTTCGCTCTGGCCGAGCGTTCTCCGGTATCCCTTCGGGTGATCCGGGCGGCGGAGTTCGAGCATAGGGTTACATCCGTGTCTGAGCTTTTGTCAGAGGCTGGGGGCGTGCAGATCAAAACATCTGGCGGATTGGGCAGCTACAGCACGGTTTCCATACGGGGCAGTTCATCGGAACAGGTGAACGTGTATCTCGATGGGGTGCTATTGAACAGCACGTTGGGTGGTGGTGTCGACGTGGGGAATATTCCGCTCTCCCACGTGGAGCGGGTCGAGGTCTATAAAGGGGCAACACCTGTGGAACTAGGCGGAGAAGCCATCGGAGGGGCGATCAATATCGTGACCCAGTCTCCTGATCGTCGGCGCGTCGGAATTGGCGCGTTCGGCGGTACGTTCGGCACCGCGAAGGCGAACTGGATACTCTCGGAGAAAAAGGAGAAGTTGGGGCTACTCTTTGCGATGGATTACGTCCGAAGCGACAATAATTTCCGATTTTTAGATGACAACGGAACACGGTATAATCAAGAAGACGACACGTGGATGCAACGCCGAAACAACGATTTTCAGGGATTTAATGCCATTGGCAAGATCGACTATGCGCTGCGGCCATCTGCCACGCTGATTTTGAACAACAACTTCTATTGCTCAGACAAGGGGATTCCCGGCATTGGCAGCTTCCAGTCCAAATCCGCCCGCTTTCGGACGCTTCGGAATTTGACGGAGGGGTCGCTCATCCTCAGACAGGTATTCGAAAGGATGACGTTTCGGCTGAAGGGCGTATCCAGCTATTATGCTGGCGACTACCGTGATCTAGAGAACGAGGTGGGACTGGGACGGCAGGACAATCACAACGTCACGCGTACGGTCGGAGGCGAATTGCACATCCAGACACTGCTCTGGAATCATCAGATTTTATCGGGCGTTCTTCGCGGAAGCACTGAGGGCTTCAAGCCTACAGATCGCATGCAGAATACGTTCCTGTTGGACAACAAAAGGGCGAGTTTCTCGGCGGCTCTGGAGGATGAAATTTTACTCTGGGGGGATCGGCTGAGCATCGTGCCGTCTGGGCAGTGGGACGTGCTTTTCAGTGAATTTATTGGGGATGGACACTGGATCGAGGGGCCGGCACGGAAGCAACGGCATGCCATGTTCAGCCGTAGGTTGGGCGTGCGGTTTAAGGCGGCTTCTTGGATGGTACTCAAGGCGAACGTGGCGAAATCCTATCGTGCGCCCTCGTTTTATGAATTGTTTGGGGACAAGGGATCGGTTATCGGGAATACGAACTTGACGCCGGAGGAGGGGCTTAACCGGGACGTGGGATGCCGTGTAAGCGGGAAACAAGGATCCTCGGACGCTTTTTTGGAGGTTAGTTATTACGACAATCGCCTGAGGGACGCGATCCAGTTTATCCAGCATTCCCAAAATGTCTCGAGACCCGAGAACATCGGACGGGCGCAGATTCGAGGGTTGGAGTGCGCAGCCGGGGCAAATTTCTTCCACCATCTCATGGTGGGGGGTAACCTGACGCGGCAGGACGCGCAAAATATGACCGAACTGTATGGCGGCATCTATCTCGATAAATGGTTTCCGAATAAGCCCCGATATGAGGGCAGCGGACGGATAGAGGTGTCTGACGAACGCTGGGGGAAGCTGTTTTACGAAGTCAGCGCAACCGGCAAAAATTATCACGATCTCTACAATAAATTCCCCGTGCCAAAGCGGGTGCTGCACAATGTGGGGATTACCGTCTTCGGCGCACGGAGCAGCTTTCATATTACGGTGGAGGGCAAGAATCTGACGGATAATCAGGTCGCGGATCTGTGGGGATATCCGCTTCCCGGACGGGCGTATCATATGGGTGTTCGGGGGAGCCTCTAAACTCGATAAATCCGAAATGGAAAGGAGAGTCGGAATGATGGAACAATGAACAAGGAACAATGCCGCCCACCCTCGGTTGGATGGTGTATTTTTTATTGCTATTTGCGGTTAGGTTCTGATGTAGGAAGTAGATGAGATCTTTGGAGAAAGGAGCAGGAAATTATGTTCAGAGAAATGTGGGTGGTCGTTTGCTTACTCGTGGTTTCTTTCTGCGGTTTGGGATACGCCGGAGAGATCGCGGTCATCAGCACCACGGATTATTCCAGCGGCAACCTCGCGGTGTTGGCCGAGGGGGCTTCGGAAGCGCAGGTGGACGTGCTGCCTATTTGCAGCGACAATGCCCTGTTTTCCTACGCAGGCGATCTGTATGTGCTGGAGCGGTTCGGCGCGGACAACATCATCAAGGTGGATGGAAATGATCTGTCCCCGTCCGGTGTGGTGTATCAATACTCGGTGGGGAACGGAGCCAATCCTCACGGTATTGCCTTTGTGAGTGATCAGAAGGCGTACGTGACACGTTACGCCGACACAAAACTGTGGATCATCAATCCGAGCGCCGCGTCAGAGGCGGCTTTCAGGATCGGCGAGATTGATCTATCTGAATACGCGGACGCCGATGGGTTTCCCGAGATGTCGGCGATGGTTCTGGTGGACGGCAAGCTGTACGTGGGGCTTCAGCGATTGGATCAGAACACTGTATTCTGGGATCCCCTGGATGCGAAGGTGTTGGTGATTGACACCGCGACGGATGTTGTGATCAAAGCCATCGATCTGGAAAAGGGCAATCCCCAGGCGATGGCTGCGTTCGGCGGGAAACTGTATGTAACCTGCGGGGGCAACCTGTCCGATCCCACCGATGGCAGCATCGAAGTCATTGATATCGAGACGAATACACACGCGGGTGTGCTGACCTTGGAAAGCGATCTGGGCGGCAACGTGGGCGCGTTGGTCCTGCGGTCCGCCAACAAAGGCTATGTGATTGTGGGGGGGTACCTCCAAGACGCAAAGGGAAACTGGATGCCGAGCTATGTGGTGCGCCCCTTCGATCCCTCCGACGGTACGATCGAAGCGGCGCTGATCGGATCTCAGTCTGCAACCAGCATGGAACTCGGAGGGAACGGCGTGCTTTACGTGGCGGATCGTTCCACGAACTGGCCGGGGATCTATACGTATGATGCGGATGATATCCTCGTGTCCAGTAATCCTATTGCCACGGGGCTTCCGCCCAGCTCCATCGCGTTTGTGGGTGAATCGGGTGCGGTTGCCGTGGAAGAGAGCGTGCAGCAAACTCCGTTGGCTTTTGCGTTGGGAGCCAACTACCCAAATCCCTTCAATGCCGCTACTGTGATCCCCTATACAGTGGAGCACGCGGGCGACGTTCGGTTGTCCGTGTACGACGAGTTGGGACGATATGTGGCTACGCTCGTTCAGGACGTGCAGATCGCGGGTCGCTATGTGGCTCAATGGAACGGTCGCAGCGAGGCAGGCGCGGCAGTGGCCAGCGGGTTCTATCTGGTGCGGTTGGAGACGGCCCGTCAGATCGCCACGAGCAAGGTGCTTTTCCTCAAGTAAGTGTGGAGTGCCCCTTCCTCTCCTTGACATAGACATCAAGGAGAGGAACTGGGCTCCAACTTTTCCCGCTGAACTGTGCGGTCTATCGCACGGCGGGAAGGGGAGCGGGCGTGTGTTTCTCATGCTCTATGGCGGGATTGTTGCGGTTCTTTTTGCGGCGTAGGTTCAGAGCCCGATTGGAGGAGCGACCGGGGATATGTTGGGAGTAGGCATAAAGGTGGGGGAAGTGATGGAGCTGTTCTTCATGCTCATTGTTGAGTGATTTTTCTGGTTTTTCGGCCTCCTTCTTCTTATATTGAAGTTCTCGTGATTCGTAAAAGGTAAAACGTGAAGCGTGAAGGGCAGACTAAGAAGGTTGAGGGAAGAGAGGGGTTGGGCGATCTCAGCCTCAACCTGAATCTTTTTTGGGCCTGTCCTGCGCCATAGGCGGGGCTTGCGGTCAACAAAGGGATCCCGGAGGAAGTAGCAATGGGTATGGAACTGGGTCGGGGTGTGGTTCATGTCTATACCGGAGACGGGAAGGGGAAGACAACAGCTGCGCTCGGGTTGACCATGCGGGCGGTGGGGCAGGGGATGAAGGTGATTATGCTCCAGTTTCTCAAGGGCAAGTGGCATCCCGGCGAATTGAAGACCGCTGAGAAGCTGGCACCTTTCTTTGAGATACGACCGCTCGGCGGAGACTTTACCTGGAAGACTCAAGATCGCGCTCAGGATATGGAGACCGTACGAGGTGCGTGGGCACAAACCAGGGAAGTCGTGCTTTCGGGCGACTATGATATGGTGATCCTCGATGAGGTCAACTACGTGGTCGGGTACGACCTGCTGCCGGTCGAGGAGGTGCTGACCCTTATTCGGGAAAGGCCGGCCGCCCTGCACCTGGTACTCACGGGGCGCCGAGCGCATCCCAAACTTATCGAAGTGGCCGATCTGGTCACCGAGATGGTGGCTGTCAAACATCCGTTTGTGGAAGGGGTGGATGCCCGGCGGGGGATCGAGTTTTAGCTGGTGAGTGGCGAGTGCTTGATTGGTGAGTCGCGTGCCAGTTCCCGGATCTCGCAGTTCAGGATTTCCGCTTCACGAAGAGAGGCAGGTGGGCCATGAACATCCTCAGCCAATTACGATCCGGTCCGCTCGTTTGCGATTGTGCGATGGGCACGGAACTGCAAAAACTGGGCTTGGACGCGGGCGAGCAATTGGGGGAACTATGGAATCTCTCCGGGGATCGCGTCAAGGTGCAGTCCGTGCACCGGGCCAATGTGGACGCTGGCGCACAACTCATCTTGTCGAATACGTTCGGGGCCAACCCATTCAAACTGGCGCACTATGATGCGGTGGACCGACTCGAACAGATCAATCGAGCGGGTGTCCGGATCGCCAGGGAAGTGATCGGGGCGGACGGGTTTGTGGTGGGCGATGTGGGTCCGTCGGGAGAGATTCTGGAGGAGTGGGGCGGCACGCGCACCAGAGAAGAGTTGTTTGAGGGATTTCGGCAACAAATAGGAGCCCTGGTTGAGGCCGGCGCAGACGCGATCATAGTGGAAACAATGATGGATCTGGAGGAGGCGAAGCTCGCGGTTACTGCGGCCAAGGAAGGGACATCTCTTCCCGTGATCGCCTCGATGTCCTTCTCAAGAGTACAAGAGGGATTCAGGACCCTGTGGGGGGTGTCTCCTGCGGATGCCGCAAAAGGCCTGAGTGCGGCCGGGGCGGATATCGTGGGAACCAATTGTGGGGTCACGATTGAGGATATGGTAGAGGTGATCCGTGAGATGCGGGCCGTTACGAACGAGCCTCTGATCGCCCAACCCAACGCAGGTCTTCCGCAGGTAGTGGCAGGCGAGACGTCTTACAGACAGACAATGCAGGAGATGGGTGAATACATCGAAGCGTTGAGGGAGGCGGGAGCCGATGTGATCGGGGGCTGCTGTGGGACCACGCCGGAATATATTAGGGAGGTGACTCGGAGGATCAGGAGCTGAGGCTGGCGGAGCAAGTCTAAGATCCGACGGCCCGGGCCACCCGATTTCCGTGCTGTTGTTTTGGGAAGAATGGCATGACAACAGCGTTCGGGTTTTTCTCCGATCTGTTCCTTGGTTTGGCAGGGCGCCCAGTCGTTCTGCTCTGGAGGATTCTCCGAATTTTCGTGGGATTGGCTGTGATGCACCGTGCGCGTCAAAAGAAAGAATGCGCACGGTGCTTTTTTTTGTTGACTTCTTGCCATTTCGGTATTATTTTCGAGTCATCATCGGAATGATTCCAGACCGGCTGTCCGGAAAAAGGGCGCGCATGGCGTTCGGATGGGAAGGAAGCGGCATTTTGTATCCGGAATCCCTTGACTTCCCGTGTGTGTCTTTGTATCTTTGAAGCCCTGCAGGGGTGCGATGGTCGAGGCTCTTCCATGAGAGTTTGGCGAAGAAAGGAGAACCTGTTTCCGTAAGACGTGGTTAGCATCTCCAGTGAGCAGAAGGGATTAACCCGTCAGGATTTCCTTTCTTCACAGTCGACAGGCTAATTCCTGAACCCGTGCTTCCCTTGCGATACCGTTTCCGAATGGACTCCAAATGAGGGATGCCGGGAGGGAAGAAACCGCTTGCCAAATGGGGCTTGTAAGGTTATATTAAGCTGACGTGTCTGTTGCCTATGTGTCCCACGTCAAGCGATGATCACTATCAACCATAGAAATCAGGGAGGGAGGTGAACAACCTAATGCGAATAAAGAACATACTGATGGCCTGCTCGGTTCTATTTCTGTTGGTATCCGGGTGCGCTAAGCCTCCGACGTTGGAGATCGATGCGGCCAAGGCGGCGATTCAGGCCGCGAAGGCCGCGGGGGCCGAGTTGTATGCCGTGAGCGAACTCGGTGCGGCTACAAAGGCGCTGGCGGATGCGGAAGCCCAGGTGACGGCCAAGGAATATGAGCTGGCCAAAGCCGCTGCCATCCAGGCCAAGGAGAAGGCGGATGCGGCCAAGTTGGCTGTCGGACCCAGCAAGGCCGGAGCTATGACCAAGGCAGAAGGGGCTCTGACAGGGGCGAAGGCGGCAGTGGCGGGTGTGCGCGAACTACTCGCGAGCGCGCCCAAAAAGGCCGATCTCGGAACACTCAAATCCGATCTGGAGCAGGTGGAACAGGCGCTCTCTATGGCCAACTCTGCTTTTGACGGAGAGGATTACATGGGTGCGTCCTCCAAGGCGGAGAGTATCGGGAAAAACGCTTCTGCAATCGGTGAATCGGTGCAGATGGCACTCGATGCCTATGCGGCGGAGCTCTTGAAGCGACAGACGCAGTGGTACCAGGGCGCCAAAAAGAAGGCATGTCTCTAAGCCGATCAGCGGATTCAAGAACGGACGAAGCGTCCAGATGTCCACGCGCGTGGTGGCGGAGTCGATTCGTCTGATCTTCGACCGGTTTTCCGGCAGGAATCACTTGGGGCGAAGGGTGAGAGATAAGCGGTTTCCTCTTTCCTCCTTCGCCCTTTGACTTTTGCATGGATTCGTGCACCATGAAAGAAGAGCCATCTCCCTATCCAGCTCCAGAAATGGGGACAGGCGGCTGAGACATTGTTTCCTATTCCTTGCGTTGAGGGCGTCCATGCTCCGAGGATTGCACATCCAGAATTTTGCGCTGATCGAGGACATCGACGTCGAATTCGAAGACGGTTTCAATGTGATCACCGGCGAGACCGGAGCGGGAAAATCCATCCTGATCGGCGCGCTGAGCTTGATCCTCGGGGACCGGAGCCATTCGGAAGGGGTGCGCAAAGGAGCGAAAAAATCCATCGTGGAGGGATTCTTTCAGCTTGCGGGGAACGATCGGGCCATCCGGGCCCTTTCGGATCTCGGGGTCGAGGTGGACGACGAACTGATTATCCGGCGGGAGATCGAAGCAGAGGGACGGGGACGCTGCTTTGCCAACGACCGGGCCATCACTGCGCGCACGCTAAAGACCATCGGGGATCTGCTGGTGGACTTGCATGGCCAGCACGATCATCAGGCACTTCTGCGCGTGGAGACACATCTGGAATTCCTCGATCGTTTCGGCGGTCTGGATGACCGGTTGGGAGCCCTGTGGGATTCGCACAGGCAGCTTCTCCAATTCAAAGGGAAATTGGAGGCTCTCCAAGATCACAAGGAGGCAAAGGAGGAGCGAAGAGATCTGTATGCGTTCCAGCTGGATGAGATCGCCAAAGCAGATCCCAAGCCCGATGAGACCGAAACGCTCGAGCGCGAGCGTGTCCTGTTGGAGCACAGGGAGCAACTGATTCAGGTGACACAATCGCTCTCGCAGCTTCTCTATGATGGCGAAGATTCCGTCGCGGATCGGCTAGGGGTCGGAGAGCACATGCTGGAGGAAGCCGTTGGGGCCGACGTGCGGCTTTCAGAGCAGATCGAAGCCTATCGTGTGGTCGGGTACCAGATCGCCGATCTGGCCACCTTCTTCAGAAACTATGCGGACGGCCTGGAGCGCGATCCCTATCGACTGGAGGAAGTGCGCGAGCGATTGGCCCAGTTGAGGCGTCTCGAGAAGAAATACGGGGGCTGCTTGGCAGCAGTGATGGAGCGAAAGTCATTTGTCGAAAGAGAACTGCAAAGTGCGGAGGATCTGGGAGAGCAGATCGAAGACGCAGAAAGAGGCGTGGCCGAGGCGACGATCACGTTCTCCCAACAATGCGCCCAGTTATCCGAGAGCAGAGGACGGATTTCAGAAGACCTGTCCCGCCAGATCGAGAGGGCGTTGGCGGAACTGGGCATGGCAGAGGCCTCGTTTGAGGTACGATTGAGTGTAGAGCGCGATCCGGAAGGACTTGCTCAGATCGATGGGGAGCGTTTCAAGGCGGGGCCGGAAGGACGGGATGCGTGCGAGTTTTTCATCTGCACGAATGTGGGGGAGGAACGGATGCCCCTGGCCCGGATCGCCTCCGGCGGCGAAATCTCCCGGATTATGCTCGCGCTCAAATCCATCTTGGCCGAAGGGGACGCCATTTCCACGTGCATCTTCGACGAGATTGACATCGGCATCTCCGGCCGCATCGCGGAGGCCGTGGGACGCAAGCTCTGCCTGCTTTCGAAATCCCGTCAGACGATCTCCATCACGCATCTGCCTCAGATCGCCTCGCTCGCGGACGTCCACTTCATGGTGAAAAAGGAGGTGCACGGCGAGCGTACCCGTACAGAGGTAGTGCGTTTGGATGAAGAGGCGTGCGTAGAGGAGGTGGCCAGGCTGCTCGGAGGGGAAAAGATCTCCGAGCTGACCCGTCAACACGCACGGGAGATGCGGCGCGAGGCGGCCGCGCAAGGGACAGGGGCAGGGGAGTAGGAATCGGGCATGGGCAGCCTGCGATGGTGGATTCCCCATCACCCGTAAAGAAACCGAAAGGAGGGCCCACGTGGAATACGCAGAAAGGCCTGTCGGGTCCGATCCGTCTGCCCGCGCAAGGCGGGGACAGTGGCTCACCATGGCCAATGGGCTGAGTGTGCTTCGGGTTTGCTGTCTGCCCTTTATTCTCTATTTTCTGGTTCATGCGGACCGATATGGCGATTGGCCGGTGCTGACTTTTATGGTTGTCGCCGTTCTAAGCGACGTGTTTGACGGGTATTTTGCCCGGGTTCGCAACAGCGATTCGGAACTGGGAGGCGTTCTCGATCCCATCGCCGATAAGATCACCATTGCTGGGATAGTGCTTTTTCTGGTGTGGTTCCGGGATTTCCCCTTCTGGGCGGCGGCCTTCATCTGGGCGCGGGACCTCGCCATCGCGTTCGGGGGACTGACGCTCTTTAGAAGTAAGCATATTGTGCTCCCGTCGAGCAATCTCAGTCGCTACGCGGTGCTGATCATTGCCTTGGCCATCGGAGCGTTCACTTTCCAGCTGGACCGGGTCAAGTGGGTTTTGCTCTATGGGGGGATGGGGTTGCTGCTTCTTGCGGGAGCGGTGTATCTGAGCTATTTCTTCCGGCTTTTTCGGAAGGTGAAGGGGTGATCGAGCGCTGGAGGAAGGGGCACTGTCCGGGAAAACATGGCGCGTCCCTCGATGATGAGCACCGATCCCTTACGAGGGGGTTCTCAAAATCGGAAGCACTTCTGGCCACGGGATGGGCACGGAGTAACGAAGAGTGGCTGCCACACTCCCGCCTCGAAAGCGCCAAATAGCCTGCGCACGCCCTGGTCCCAGGCGCAGGAACAGCGTTTTCGGAATAATCCAGGTCAAAGGGAGACGGCCCTGGAGACTGACCGCAAAGATAGCCAACCCTTCACGGGGAGTTTAGAGCGATGCATGGAAAAAGCCGGTTTGCGATCGCATGTGGGGCAATTGTGCTTTTGATGACAGCCACGGCCTGGGCGCATTTTGGGGCGATCATTCCGTCGGACGATATGGTGTCCAGGCACGATGAGCGCACTGTGCGGCTTTCTGTGAGGTTCTTTCATCCCTTCGAGGGCCCCTATATGGAGATGGCCAAACCCGCGCAGTTTGGGGTGATCATCCGGGGAGACAAGCAGGATCTGCTCTCTGCACTGAGCCCAAGAAACGAGAATGGGGTTACCACATGGATTGTGGACTATCCGGTGAAACGGCCCGGCGACCACCTCTTCTATATGGTGCCTCAGCCCTATTTCGAGCCGGCCGAAGAGATCTTTGTCGTTCACTACACCAAAGTGATTGTAAACGCCTATGGGCTTTCGGATGGATGGGATCAGGAGGTGGGGCTCAGGACGGAGATCGTTCCACTGACCCGCCCCTATGGGATATGGTCCGGCAATGTGTTTCAGGGAGTGGTCCTTGTCAACGGGAAGCCCGCACCCGGCACCATCGTGGAAGTTGAGTATGACAACCACGAGGCCAAAATCCAGGCTCCGGCCGATCCGTTTGTGACCCAGGTGGTCAAGGCCGATGCAAACGGCGTTTTCACCTATGCCATGCCCCGCGCAGGCTGGTGGGGCTTTGCCGCGCTGAGCACCGACGAAAAGAAGCGGAAGTATACCGACGGCAAAGAATATGACGTGGAGATCGGTGCGGTGCTCTGGGTGAAGACCTACGATATGAAGTAAAGGATGCATTTCCATGCACCTCTCCGAAGGAGTGCTCTCCGCTCCCGTGCTCGCTGCCGGGGCGATCTTGACCGCTGGCGGTGTTGCCGTGGGGCTCAAGAAAATGGATCTGGACGAGGTCCCCAAGGTGGCCATGCTCTCCTCCGCTTTCTTTGTGGCATCTCTGATCCATGTCCCTGTGGGCCCCACGAGCGTGCACCTCGTACTCAACGGAGTCGTCGGATTATTGCTCGGATGGGTTGCGTTCCCCTCGATACTGGTCGGATTGACGCTTCAGGCCGTCCTCTTTCAGTTCGGCGGGTTCACCACCTTGGGCGTCAACACGTTTAACATGGCTTTCCCTGCGCTGGTTTGTTCCCTTGCCTTTTCCCCTCTTGTGAGAGCACGAAGCAGGATGCTCGCACTGGTCGGCGGAGCCGCATGCGGTGCGCTGGGAATCTTTCTGGGGGCCATCCTGATCGGGATCTCCTTGGTTTTTACAGGGGAGTCCTTTCTGAAGGTGGCCCAGCTCACGATCGTGGCGCATATCCCCGTCATGATCATCGAGGGGATCTTGACGGCCTTCTGTGTGGTGTTTCTCAGAAAGGTCCACCCCGAGCTTTTGGGGGTCTCCCATGAGATGCGCTAAGATATCCGTCGGGTACGCCAAATCAAACGGTGCCCGCCCGAGTTTTGGTTTTCTCTCCGTGTTCCGGCAGATCCCCCGGTGTCCGATGCCCCCTTCTCGGAGTTTTCCTCCGGCGGCCCCGGTGGCGCTCGCGCTCCTTCTTCTCTGGAGTGGGCCGGCTATGGCGCACAAGGTGAACCTCTTCGCGTATGTGGAGGGCGACAGCGTGTTCACGGAGAGCTACTTTGGCGATGGGAGGAAAGCGGTCGGGGCTCAGGTAGTCGTGTATGACCGGTCGGATGCCCCCCTTCTGGAAGGGCGGACGGACAGGGATGGCTTGTTCGCGTTCAAAATACCTAGGATCGCGGATCTCAAGATTGTCCTGCAGACCGATATGGGGCACCGAAACGAATACTCCATGCCGCAAAGCGAACTGGGCGGGGCGGGGGTGACTTTGGGGACCGGCTTGACCGAAGGGGGAACTTCCGCAACGGGGGAGGATGAATGGGTGACTCCCGGGAATACAGATCAGCTTGCTGAGAAGATAGATCGCGTGATGGCCCAGCGACTTGCGCCCATATCTGCCGCGGTAAGAATCATCCGGATGGACCGGGATCGGACCGATTTCAGGAATGTCATCGGAGGCATCGGATATATTGTCGGCATTGCGGGAGTGTTGATGATGCTGCGCAGCCGGAAGAAAAACTGAAAGGACCCTCGTGCATTTTGAAGAGTTTGCGTTTGGAAATTCGCCGGTTCACACGGCGGATCCAAGAGTGAAACTGTTGGTGGCTGTGGCCTTCTCCATTCTGGTGGCGGTCTCCGACGCGTACCGGGCGCTCGTGCCGGCGTTGTTTATGGCCGGTGGATTGGTGCTCCTGGCAAGGACGGACATTGGGATGCTCGGACGCCGTCTTCTGGTGGTCAACGGATTCTTGGTGCTGCTCTGGCTGATTCTTCCCTTTACCTTTCCGGGGGAATCGCTGTTTACCCTCGGTCCCTTGGTTGCCTCCCGGGAGGGAGCAGTTTATTGTTTGACCATCACGTTGCGAACGAATACCATTGTGCTTGCCACCATCGGGCTGGTGGGCACGACGTCCATCTTCAACCTGGTGCACGCGCTTCGGCACATGCACGTTCCCGACAAACTGGTGCACATCTTCTTTTTCTGCTATCGCTACATTGCCGTCATCCATCTCGAATACCTTCGGCTGAGAAATGCCATGCGGGTGCGCTGTTTTCATCCGAAGACGTCCCTGCATACCTACCGGTCGTATGCGTATCTGGTCGGAATGCTGTTGATCAAAAGCTACGGGCGATCCCACCGGATCTATCAGGCTATGCTTTGCCGGGGATTCCGGGGGAAATATCCGACCTTCCATCATTTCCATCTGAAAAAACGGGATCTGGGATTTCTCGGGGTTTCGGCGGCGGTGATCGCGGCATTGGCGGCGTTGCAGCTATTGGGAGATGGGGCATGATCGATCTGCGCGATGTCACGTTTGGCTATGCGCCCGGCAAACCGGTGCTTACGGGGGTCAACTTTCGCCTCGGCGCCGGAGAAAAGGTGGGCCTGATCGGTCCCAATGGTTCGGGCAAGAGCACCCTGTTTCATCTTATCGTAGGGCTTTTGTTCCCATCGGAAGGAACCATCGATATTTTTGGCAAGGTGCGTCGGAGGGAAGCCGATTTTCGGGAGGTGCGGGAACGGATCGGGCTCTTGTTTCAGGACGCGGACGATCAGCTGTTCTGCCCCACCGTCGCAGAGGACGTGGCCTTCGGTCCCCTAAATCTCGGGAGGAGCCACGAGGAGGCGGCGGGGATCGTGCGCGACACGCTTGAAATGCTGAATCTGCAGGGATTCGAGGATCGGGTTACTTACCACCTTTCCGGAGGAGAGAAGCGTCTCGTGTCCATGGCCACGATCCTTGCCATGGCCCCGGATGTTCTTCTTTTGGATGAACCTGCCAGCGGACTGCACGAGGAGCCCACCGAGCGGCTTATCTCGGTGCTTGCCGACCACGTGCCCTCGTATGTGATCATATCCCACGACCGACGTTTTCTCGAGCGGACGACCGAGAAGATCTACCGGCTGGCTGACGGCACGATCCAATCCGTCTGAATACCGATGCGCCGTCCATAGGATGAGGACTGGAGGCCACAGAGCGCGTGAACGCAGAACGAGACAGACATCCTGGATGATCGGGCCCTCATTCTCCGGGCCCTCCATAAAAGGTCCTTGGCGCAATTCTGGGGACCTTTTGATTTTGTGTTGGAAAACTCCACCGAGAAGTCTGCTCTTTGCCGCTCTGCTCCCCTTCAGGAAATGCCCGAAAACCGCCCGCTTTTTCTCTTGACCACCCCGCGCAATTGGTCTATATTTGGAGCGAAGCGAAAAGGGCACATCGAAAATCGGCAGCACGTGTTGCTTTGGGAAACCAGGTAGATTCAGCAGGTTCCTTTGCGCAGGATCTTTTCCGCGCCCTTCCATGGTGGAGGGTGCGCGTTTCGCCGTTTTGGAGAGAGGGGCATTCCGTGAAAGACTGGACGGCATGGCTTACGCTGTTGATGGTGCCCGGCATCGGACCTGCCCGATACAAAGCCCTATTGGAGCGTTTCGGTTCGCCGGAGGAGGCGCTGGGTGCTTCCCTTGAGGCGCTTTGCCAAATTCCCAGAATGGATTCCAAAACGGCCGATGCAGTGCGAAAATACCGGGATATGCCGGAGATTCATCGGCAGTTGGCCGCCATCGATCACCACGGCGTCCGCGTGTTTGCGCTGTTGGATCCAGGCTATCCCCAACTGCTCAGGGAGATTCCGGATCCGCCTCCGCTTCTCTTTGTGCAAGGGGATTTTCATCCGTCGGATGTGCGGTCGGTGGCGATTGTGGGCACCCGCCGTGCCTCATCGTATGGGAAAACGATGGCCGAGGAGATTGCCGGGGGATTGGCCCAGCGGGGCATCCCGATTGTCAGCGGGATGGCGCGGGGGATCGATTCCATGGCACACCGGACGGCGCTGTCCAGAGGGGGTCGTACCCTGGCTGTATTGGGATGCGGCGTGGATGTGACCTATCCCCCGGAGAACCGGGCTCTGAAGGAGGACATTTCCAACTGCGGAGCGGTGATCTCGGAATTCCCGATGGGTGCGGCTCCGGAGGGACCGAATTTTCCCCGGCGCAATCGGATCATCAGCGGACTGAGTGTGGGAACCATCGTGATCGAGGCGGGGGAGAAAAGCGGGGCACTCTTTACTGCCAATTATGCGCTGGAGCAAAATCGGGAGGTGTTTGCGGTTCCCGGGACGGCCAACGCCTTCAACAGCCGGGGCGCGAACAGCCTGATCAAGCGGGGTGCCCATTTGGTGGAGACGGTCGAGGATGTGCTGGAGGAATTGGAGGGGCCCCTTGGGGGATGGACGTCGTCTGCGCGCGCCGTTCCGCCTGCGCCCCTTCCGAGTTCCATGCCGCCTGGCGAGAAAGCCGTAATGGAACTGTTGGGCGTGCAGCCTATGCACATCGATGCGCTCTCCCAAGCGGCTCATCTTCCCACCTCTCAACTCCTGACACTGCTGCTTTCACTGGAACTGCAGGGCCTGGTCAGACAGCTTCCGGGAAAGTGTTTTGTAAGGGCGTAGTCGGCGACGGAGGGATGGGTGGGCAGATCTATGGGTGGCAGCGCACCGTCCCCGTGAGGAGCCCGGAGCACTTGTTTGCGACCCAAAGGGAGCCCGTCCTGATAGGTGTCCCGCCGATTCCCGCGCACCCCTTGCCTTAGTGCACGAAATCATAGATATTATGGCGTACGCTGATTAGGGGATATTTTCAACTACACCAGAATGGCAGCGCTTGTCCCTCTGAACGCAGTGGAGAGTCACCGCGCCAAGTCGCAAAATACGTCATCGTATTTGTGATTTCGTGCACTTAGGATATCATGATCCAGATCAAAGACCTCTGCTTTCAGTACGGCGACCACAAAGCCCTGGACGGGATCAATCTGGAAATCCGGGAGGGTGAGTGGATCGCGGTGATGGGAGCCAATGGTTCGGGCAAGACCACGTTGGCTCGCTGCCTGAATGGCCTGCTTTTGCCCACCGGAGGCGATGTGCTGGTGGACGGGTATTCGGTCTCAGACGAAGCGTCTCTCTGGGATGTCCGAAAACGGATCGGGATGGTGTTCCAGAATCCGGACAATCAGATCGTCTCCACCATGGTGGAACGGGAGATCGCATTTGGGCTGGAAAATCTGGGCATCCCCACAGACGCGATGCACGAGCGCGTTCAGGAGGCGTTGGTGCGTTTTGACCTGATGAAGTATCGTCGCCACCCTCCGCACAAACTCTCGGGCGGAGAAAAACAGCGGCTGGCGATCGCCTCCGTATGGGCCATGCGCCCCCAGGTGATGGTATTGGACGAACCGTCGTCGCTTCTGGACCCGAAGGGCCGAAGAGAGATCGCCGAGATCTTGAGATCCCTGGATGCGGCCGGCGGACAGACCATTCTTCACATCACCCAGTTTCCCGAAGAAGCGATGCTGGCCCGTCGCGTCCTGATTATGTCCGCTGGAAAGATCGTGATGGACGGCCCTCCAGAGGCGATCTTTTGCCAAGTCGCGGTCTTGGAGCACCTGGGACTCGATGTACCGTTTGCGGTTCGATTGGCGGACATGCTGCGCGCGGAGGGCATTGAGCTGAGCGACGGCATGCCAAACGAGGACACGCTGATTCGAACGCTGGAGCTTCTGCCCTGGACGACAGGGAGTGTGCGAGAGCGGGAGAGTGGGACAGTGGGAGTCTCCCCCTCACGCGCTCCCTCCCTTCCCTCATCTTCCCGTGGGAAGGGTTTCAACATTTCTCTGGAAGGCATTTCGTATTGGTATAACAGAGGCCTGCCGATGGCGCTCAAAGCCCTGTCTGAGGTGACGGCCACGATCGAAAAGGGCCAGTTCGTGGCACTGATCGGGCCTACAGGATCGGGAAAGAGCACCTTGATGCAGCATTTCAACGGGTTGTTGAAGCCTTCGGATGGGCGGGTGTTGTTGGACGGAATCGATCTGTGGAGCGAAGAAGGGAAACTGCAAAAGGTTCCCGGAAGAGTGGGGCTGGTTTTTCAGTTTCCGGAGTTTCAGCTCTTTGAGGAAAGCGTGGCCAAGGACGTGGCGTTTGGACCCAGGAATCTCGGATGGACAACAGATCGGGTAAACTCGTCGGTGGAGAAGGCATTGACCGCAGTGGGCCTGGACGTGGCGCAATTCGGCCCGCGCTCCCCAATGGCGCTCAGCGAAGGCGAGAAGCGGCGGGTGGCCATTGCGGGGATCCTGGCGATGGAGCCGGATGTGCTGGCATTGGACGAACCCACCTCGGGGCTGGATCCAAGGGGGGCGCGTCAGATTGTTTCGCTCCTCAAGGCACTCCATGCCCAGGGCCGAACGATTGTCCTCATTTCCCACGATATGGACCTGGTCGCGGAGGTTGCCGAAAGCGTGATGGTGCTGGACGGCGGACGTTTGTGGGCCTGCGATACGCCCGAGGCGGTATTTGGGAAGGTGATGGAATCGGAGGACATCGGCCTGGAAATCCCCCGGACGGTCCGGTTTCATGAGGCACTCTCCGCGCACGGGATATCATGGGGGGGCGGCGTGCCCATGACGATGAAGGCTTTGAGCAACCAGATCGTGGAAGCGTTCAGGGGAACCAGCGGAGAGGGAAAGGAGTCGGCTCACATCGTGCGGACATAACAGCAGGGCGGACACCCCATTGCGGGGGGCAGTATGAAAAAGCTCCTTTGGATAGGGGGTGCAATGGCCATTTGCGTATTTGGGGGTTGTGATTTGTTTACCCAATCTGAGAATGAAAACCGCAAGCCAATGGGCAAGGCCGATGAGTTTGCAGTTTGTTTTCCCGCCCAGGGAATATCCACGGTCCACATGTCAGAGAGTGATCTCAATGATCCTGAACTTGAGGAGGAACCCATCTTATCTGTTGAGGATATCATTTCCTAGGCATGGGAGACGCACAAAATTGAATCGATCGCATCTGCGTACGAGCGATTCACTCGAGGGGCTTTCACTGTTCGACACCCCTTTCGCAGTTGGTGTGGGTCGAGGCCCTGTCTATTGGGATGGCTTCTGAAGTGGGGCCTCTTCCATTCCTTCCTGTGGCATTGTGACTACCAGACCTTCGGGTATGGATAAGTATGTTATCCAAATAGCATTGGGTTACCCATTGTCAGGATTTTTTTCGGGCGAGGATTTCAGATCCATCCCACAGATACTGAAATCATCGGGTCGAACAGGCAGATTGAAGGGAACGTTGCCTGGGGCGGAGTGTTCGGCTTCAGCGTTCTCACCTTCATCAAAGTGCCCTTCGACCGATTTGAGACGAGGAAAGAAATGAGTCGGGATGAAAGAAATGGCCGGATAGAAGTGTCGGACGTATGGTTCCGATACGGAGAACCCTGGGTGTTAAAGGGGGTCTCGCTGAAGATTGAGCGAGGGGATCTGCTCGGAATCATCGGTCCGAACGGCTGCGGGAAGAGCACCTTTCTGCGGATGGTGGCGGGATCGCTACGTCCCGAACGAGGGAGCGTCCGTCTTTTCGAACAGGAGGCGGGCCGAATCAAACGACGGGAGTTGGCGCGAAGGTTGGCCGTGGTGCCTCAGGATTCCCACGTGGCGTTTCCCTTCACCGTGCTGGAACTGGTGCTTATGGGGCGCGCTCCCCATTTGGGGAGCCTGGGTTTCGAGCAGGAACGGGATCTGGAGATCGCCCGGAAGGCCATGGCGTTTATGGATGTGCTGCCGCTTGAGGCGCGCAGGATAGACGAATTGTCCGGAGGCGAAAGGCAACGCGTGGTTCTTGCCCGGGCGCTGGCTCAGGAGCCGGAAGTGCTGCTTTTGGATGAACCCACGGCGTTTCTGGACATCCGGCATCAGGTCGACATTCATCGGCTGCTTGGGCAGCTCCGTGATGAGCGCGGGCTCACCGTTGTCCTCGTTTCTCATGATCTCAATCTGGCTGCCCGGTATTGCTCCAAGCTGGCGCTCTTTTCGGAAGGCACGCTCTTTGCCTTCGGCCTGGCGGATGAGGTGATCACTCAGGGCAACATCGAAGCCACATACCGAGCCGACGTCCTGGTGGAGAGAAACGAGCGCACCGGGGGGCCGGTCGTGCTGCCGCGATGACCACCAGGTTGCCCGAGAGGAATGCTGAGTCCCCGCTCTTGAGTCCACGCGAGACCCCGGACCTGCAGGAGCGATCGTTCGGAATGGGCGGACTTCAAAACGCGCAATGGGCTCGTGTCTTGACTGCTTATGTCCGGAAATGAGCGGGTCCATGCCCGGGCAACCAGACCTTTCCGCGCGTTCCAATGGAGGATTTCGGGGAGACCTCCTGAAAAAAGATTGACTTTTGGATAGATCGGGATTATATTTGCCTCCTGCATGGGCGGTCTGTCAGCGATCTTTCCTCGTATGGGGGAAATTGCCGAGCATCTTTTGCAGTCCGAGACCGCTTCCTATGGACCTTAGCCCTCTTCCTGGTATAGGATTCCTTGGCCAAGACGAAACGATATATCTCGGTGCTGATTATCCCGGAGGACGGTTCCAACACCCGGGAGTATAAGGTCTCCTCGGGGATATTCAGGCTGATTAAGGGATTCTCGGTCGTTCTGTTTCTGGTCGTAGTATCCGCCGGCATGGTATACTGGAGAGCGACGTACTGGGCTTTTACCGCCCGGAAGATGGAAGAAGAAAATCGGTTGCTTCGGGCAGAAAATGCCAAGGTGCTCAAACTGGCGCAGATGGTGGACGAAGTCCGGCAGTCTCGTCAGCGCCTGGAGGTGATGTTGCGTGGGGAAGCCGTTCCGACGGGGGGAACTGCCTCGCCCCGCTCTCCGATCCTCGGATCGCCCGGATCGGACAGGTCCTCCGAAATCCGTCCGACTTTTCGGACAGTGACCGTGGCCCAACCCACTCCGCCCTCACCCGGCGGTCTTGAAAGGCGGCCTTCCATCTGGCCGGTCGAGGGAAGGGTGTCCGCACCCTTTGGAGCGCAGTCCGGATGGATCAAGCAGGAATATGCCGGGATTGCCATTGCAGCAGGTCAAAATGCCCTTGTTCGCGCGGCGGCGGACGGACAGGTGACGTTTGCTGGGTGGGAGAACGCGTTGGGGATGCTGATGATTGTGGATCACGGGGGCCGGTACACCACATGGTACGGCCACAATGAGCGGCTTCTGGTTGACGAAGAAGAGTGGGTAAAAAAGGGCCAGGCCATAGCGTTGGCGGGGAATACCGGGAAAGTCAGCGGGACCGCGCTGCACTACGAGGTATGGGAAAACGGCACGCCCGTAGATCCGGAGGCGTTTATGCTGTGGTAACCTCTGTCGCGCGCTTTATTGAGGTCCGTGGCGTGTAAGGGGCCATTTGTCTTCATTTCATGCAGTGATGATCTGTAAGGGGAGTTCTATGGCCAGGGAAGATACGAAGAGAGAAATCGGCGCAATGAACACCATCGTTGGAAAGGGATCGGCGTTCGAGGGGACCCTTCAGGTGGAGAACAGCATCCGGGTTGATGGGGTAGTAAGCGGGAGCCTGACAGCTTCGGACACGTTGGTGGTGGGAAAAGACGGCGAAGTGAAAGCCGATGTGACGGTGAAGAACGCCATTCTCGGAGGCAAGCTCATCGGATCGCTGGAGGCATCGAATAGAGTGGTGCTGGAGTCCAATGCGTCGCTTTTCGGCGATCTGAAGGCAAAACTTCTCGTGGTGGCAGAGGGAGCGGTGTTCAGAGGAAAGTGTGAGTCTGGAGCCGGCGATCAAAAGACGGTGCCTGCGCCCAAAGTGGTGGTGGGGGGCGAACGGGCTGCATCCGGAGCCGTTGGGGAAGCCAGGAAATAGCGGGGGTTGGCATCTTTAGAAAAGTGGCGGGGGGATCACCTTGGAAAAAGGGGCAGGCCAGAATGACGCGGACAAGGATGCGTGGCGGGAGACCTTTCGGTACATCGGGTTGATCTCTCAGGTCGGATTGGGGATGGCCGCTTCGATCTTGATCGCGTTTCTCCTGGGGCTCTTTTTGGATAGAACGCTCCACACCGGTCCGGTATTTATGATCCTGGGGATATTCGGTGGGGTTGGGATGGGTTTCTGGAATACCTACCGGCTGATTGCGGGGGGCGGAGCCAAACGTGACGGAAAGCAGGCAGTTTAGAATAAGGGTGATGTGCAGGGCAGCGGGATTGGGAGCGATCGTCTGTGCGGGAATCCTGCTTGTCTCCGGGCGATGGGATGTCTCAATCGGTTTTGTAGTAGGAACTTGCATCAGTATCATGAATTTTCACCTGATGGCGGGAGATATATCCAAGGCGCTTTCGGTTCGTGCAGGGAAGGCAAGTGGCGTGGCTGCCGGCCGGTATTTTCTGCGTTTCATCACCCTTGGGCTCCTGTTGGTGCTCCTGTTTACGCGCACCCATATCCATGTGGCCAGCACGCTGGCAGGACTGCTGTCCGTGCAGGCGGTGATCTATCTTTGGGAGGTCGGGGCATTCGTAGCGGAGAAAATAGTCAGGAAGGATCCATGAGCCGCCCTTTCTCCTGCCCAAAAAATATCTCAGGAAGTGACAGCGGATATGATTCGGAGTTGATGGCGAGAGAGGAACAAAGGATGTCGAAAAAACACTGGATTGCGCTCTTGGTCATTCTCTTGGTAGAGGTGGGGCTGGCGTGGAAAGCGCCCGTGTTAGAGGTGGGGCTGGCGTGGAAAGCGCCCGTGGTAGAGGTGGGGCTGGTGTGGAAAGTGCCCGAGGAGAACATGGCGGAGAAGATCGGGAAGGTACAACAGTGGGAGTTTAAAGTGAAGGGTCATAATGTGGTGGTCAATAGCCGGACAGCCCTGACGAGTTTTCTGGTGATGGGGATTTTGATCGTTTCAGCCGCAGGGATAAGACGGAGTTTGAGAAAACTTCCGGGTCGGTGGCAAAGCGTATTTGAGTTGATCGTGGGATTTTTCGACGGCCTGATTCGGGATACCCTGGGTCCGGGAAACCGGCGCTATCTTCCGCTGATCGGGAGTTTGTTTGTGTTCCTGTGGGTCTCGAACTTGATCGGAGTGATCCCCACATTCGAGGAACCTACGCGGGATCTCAATGTTCCGATGGGCTGTATGCTGGTGGTCTTGGTGGTCGTGCACGCCAGCGCCATCCGGGCCAAAGGGCTGAAGAACTATATCAAGGGATATGCCCAGCCCTTTGTGGTGCTTTTGCCGCTCAACGTGATCGGAGAGATGGCCAAGGGCGTTTCGCTGGCGTTTCGTCTTTTCGGGAACGTGCTGGGTGGCGCGATCATCATCGTGGTCATTTCGAGCTTGGTTCGACATATTCTGCTTCCGGTCGGTCTGAGTCTGTTCTTTGGGATATTCGTGGGTACGATCCAGGCTTTTGTATTTGCGATGCTTTCGTTGACCTACATCGCGGTAGCGGTCAATGACTGAAAACGCGAGACGCAAAGCGACCGCCTCCTTCCCGTTTTGGGCGCCAGGGGGTTGCCTTGCGTTTTGTGGTGCATGGTAGCTTCAAAGGGGGACAGGGCAATTTTCGGGAGGAACACGGATGGATTTTGGTGAAATGGCTCGGTATCTTGGGGCGGGCATTGCGGTGGGATTTGGCGGAATGGGAGCGGGGATCGGCGAGGGGATGTGCGCGCAGGAGGCCAATGCGGCGATCGCCCGGCAGCCCAAGGTGTCGGACCAGATTGTGCGGACGATGTTGGTCGCCCAGGCCGTGGCGGAAACCCCGGCCATTTTTGCCCTGTTGGTGGCCTTTATGCTCGTTTTCGGCGAGACCGCGGGAGAAGGATTGGTGCGTTTGGCAATCCCGCTTGGGGCGGGAATTGCCATGGGACTCGGAGGATTGGGACCGGGCGTGGGAGCGGGCATCGCGGGCGCGAAGGCTTGCGAGGGGATTGGCCGTCAGCCTCACCTTTCCGGCTTGTTGACGCGGACGATGTTGATTGGACAGGCGATCTCACAGTCAACGGCCGTATATTCGCTGGTGATTGCCCTGTTGCTGATTTTTGTGATCGGACAATGAAGAAACCTCCGGAATCTGGCAGGTCTCAGATGCTTCGGGAGGCAGGTCGATGTGAGAAGTTAACTCGAAAGGAGGAGTGGCATGATCGAAGGGATCACGGGTGCGGATTTGGCAAATGCGGCAGCATACCTTGGAGCTGGGATTGCCATGGGGTTTGGAGCAATAGGACCGGGCGTGGGAGAGGGATTTGCAGCCGGAAAGGCATGCGAGGCCATTGCCCGGACGCCCGAGGAAGCGGGTCTGCTGACGCGGACGATGTTGATCGGACAGGCGGTATCGGAGTCGACCGGGATCTATTCATTGGTCATTGCGCTGCTGTTGATCTTTGTCGTGGCCAAGTGACCAACTTCGGGTAGAGTGGAGGCTGTGGGACCGTCAGGGCAAGGAAAAAGGCGAGAACGCCTGTGCCTCTCCCTCCCCTGCCCTCTGCCGTTACCAACTAAATACTGGAACGAACTATGATTACGGTCAACTATACGCTGCTTCTGACAATCCTCAATTTTCTGATCCTGATCTACGTGCTCAAGAAGCTCCTTTGGGGACCTCTGACGAAGTTTCTGGACGATCGTGCCCATGGGATCGAGGAGTCCATTCGGGCCGCGCAGGTCAACAAAGAGGAAGCACAGCGGCTTGTGGAACAGCAGGAGGAGGCGCTCCGGAAGGCTCGGGTCGAAGCCAGGGAAATTGTGGATCGGTCCGTGGCGGAAGCTTCCCGAGAGGCCAAAAACGTTCGCCTCGAAGGCGAGAACCAGGCCAGGAAGATCATCGAGCAAGGTCGCGCTGATATCGCGTTGGAGGTGGCGCAGGCAAAACTGGAGCTGCGAAACGAGGCGGCAGATCTTTCAATCCTGCTGGCGGAGCGGATTCTTCAACGGAGCCTGGGGAAGGATGATCATCGGATGCTGATTGAAACCGCACTGCGCGAGTGGAACAACTAGGCCAAGCAAGCATTTACTGGTACTGGGAAAGAAGCGCTTTGAAGTTCTCTTCCTTTACGTGTTTTATGAAGGTTATCCATGGCGACGGAACAACACACGGCCAGGCGATATGCAAGAGCGCTGATCGAGATGGGAAAGGACCGCGGGAAGGTGGCGGAGATGAGGGAGGAACTTCTTGGTCTCGGCGCCCTGTTTGGGGGGAAGGAGCCGCTCGGTGTCTGGTTCAACAGCCCCTTGATACCGTTGGCTGCAAAGAAGCAAAGTATCGAAAGCCTGTCGGAACGAGGGAATATGCCAGGATGGATGCGGGGGTTAATGAATCTATTGGTCGTGAAGCACCGCTGTTTCCTTGTTCCTGAAATTGTCGAGCAGTATAGGTTGATGGCCGATGACGTGTTGGGACGTGTGCGCGTTTCCGTATCCACGGCCCGGGAGATGGATCGAGAAACGAAGCGGCTTCTGGAGGAGCAGTTGCGGGCGCGGTGGGGGGAACAGATTGACGTAAAAACTCATGTGGACGAAAAGCTTTTGGGTGGTATTGTGGTGGAGGCACAGGGGATGGTGATGGACGGGAGCTTGAAGGGACAGTTGGGGCGGATGCGCGCGCAACTGGGAGGGGCAGACTAGCGCCCATTGGGCGCGGATAACCAGCCATCGAAACGGAGATCAGCCTGTGCGGCTTCGGAGAAACCGGGCGGATTCTTCTGGAAGGCCGGAAGCCTTTTTCAGGGCAAGGCCGGTCAAACAGCTCGATCTGAGAGGTCACGACCCCAATTACGCCGGGTCCTGCGTCTCTTCGGTGCGTATTTACGAGAAGGAAAACGGATACCGATGAACATCAAACCAGAAGAAATCAGCTCGATCATTCGGGATCAGATCGAGCGGTACGAGATGCGGACCGACGTGGCAGAGGTGGGGACAGTGATTCAGGTGGGAGATGGCATTGCTCGGATCTTCGGGCTGGATCACGTGATGGCCGGTGAGTTGGTCGAGTTTCCGGGCGGTGTACACGGGATGGTGCTCAACCTCGAGGAGGACAATGTTGGAAGCGTCCTTTTCGGGTCGGATACGCTGATTCGGGAGGGTGACGAGGTTCGAAGAACGAAGCGGATCATGCAGATTCCGGTCGGTGCGGAACTCTTGGGGCGGGTGATCAACCCCCTTGGAGAGCCGATAGACGCGAAAGGTCCGATATCTGCCAAGGAGTTTTCCCCCATCGCGATCAAGGCCCCGGGGGTGATTCAGCGTCAGCCGGTCAAAGAGCCGATTCAGACGGGATTGAAGGCTGTGGATGCGATGATTCCGATCGGCCGGGGCCAGCGCGAATTGGTGATCGGAGATCGCCAGACCGGAAAGACGGCCCTGGTGGTGGATACGATACTCAATCAACGGGATACGGACGTCTATTGTATCTACGTGGCCATTGGACAGAAGAACTCTACGGTGGCGAAAATCGTTCAGACCTTGCGGGAGCGGGGCGCGATGGACTACACGATTGTCCTGTCCGCGTCCGCGTCGGATCCTGCGCCCCTGCAATACATTGCTCCTTACTCCGGCGTGACCATCGGGGAATGGTTCCGGGATCAGGGGAAGCATGCGCTGGTCGTTTACGACGATCTTTCCAAGCATGCCTGGGCTTACCGTCAGGTATCGCTGCTCCTGAGAAGGCCGCCGGGACGCGAGGCGTATCCGGGGGATATCTTTTACCTCCATGCGAGGCTGCTGGAGCGCGCGGCCAAATTGAACGATGAGTTGGGCGGAGGATCGCTCACCGCGATTCCGATTATCGAAACGCAGGCCGGGGACGTTTCGGCGTATATTCCGACGAATGTGATTTCGATTACCGACGGACAGATCTATCTGGAGAGCAGCCTCTTCAATTCGGGGGTCAGGCCGGCGATCAATGTGGGTATTTCCGTATCCCGCGTGGGAGGAGATGCCCAGATGAAGGCGATGAAGCAGGTGGCCGGAAGATTGAAACTGGATTTGGCGCAGTATCGCGAGGTGGCGGCCTTTGCGCAGTTCGGGTCGGAATTGGACAAAGCCACCCAGTCCCAGCTTCTGCGGGGCGAAAAGATGATGGAACTTCTCAAGCAGGGGCAATATGTTCCGATGCCCGTTGAGAAGCAGATTGTCCTCATCTATGCGGGCACGAATGGCTTCCTAGACGATGTGCCCACCGATCAGATCGCCCGTTTTGAGGAAGAGTATCTGCGCTACATGGAGACCGAGCAACGGGCGCTGCTTGCGGAGATACTGGAAAAAAAGAAGATGGACGAAGACCTTCTCGGGCGTCTGAAAGAAGCGGTGGAAGCATTCAAGAGGGGCTTTGTCGTGGAAGACGAGATAGTGGCGGCTGCGGGGTGACCCATTTTGGATGAGGGATGAAGGTTCGCGCGGAGCGGGCGGGGAAGTGCAGCGAGCAGAAACCGGGCGGGGTGATTTGCAGTCCTTGGCGGTCTCTGTGGGTAGATGGGATGAATCCGAAATCGAAAAAGGACGGTTATGCCCACCATACGGGATATTCAAAGACGGATTGAGAGTGTGCAGAGCACGCGACAGATAACCAATACCATGCAGATGGTTTCCGCGGCGAAGCTTCGAAGGGCGCAGGAGCGGATTTTTTCGGCGCGTCCCTATTCCGATGCCTTGGATCGCGTGTTGCATAGTCTCGCGAGGAGGGCCACGCGGGATGCGCATCCGCTGCTTGGGGAGCGAAAGTCGGTCGGAAAGGTCGGACTGGTGGTGGTTACGGCAGATCGGGGGCTTTGCGCCGGTTTCAACGGGAATATTCTCCGCCGGGCGAGCGCCTATCTCGGGGAACGCGCGCACGGGGAGGTCCTTCTCTATGCGGTGGGGCGCAAGGCGCGCGATTTCTTTCGTCATCGGGGGATGCCGGTAGCAGGTGAGCTGACCCAGCTTTTCGATCGGCTGGAATATCGCCACAGTCATCATATCGTAAAAGATCTGATCGCGTGGTACCTGAAAGGCGAAGTGGATCGGGTGGATCTGATCTACAACGAGTTCAAGTCCGTGATCCGCCAGAATGTGGTTGTGCGCCAATTACTCCCCATCCTCCCTTCGGAGCCGAATCCGAATGAAACGCGAACCGATTACCTGTATGAACCCTCGGAATGGGAGGTTTTCGATAGGCTGTTGCCCCGCCATCTGACCACTCAGGTGTGGCGGATGTTGCTGGAGTCCTCGGCAGCCGAGCAGGGCGCCCGGATGACGGCGATGGAGTCCGCAACAGATAATGCGGACGAGATGGTCGAAACATTGACACTGAGCTACAATAAAGCCCGACAGGGCGCGATCACCACTGAGCTTCTGGATATTGCGGGTGGGGCGGAGGCCTTGCAGTCGGCTGCCGGATGATCGGTAGGGCGGCTCTTTCCCGTGGGTTCCTGCAATGCTCCAAGGTGCTTGGGTCTCCCTGCAGGACGGGCTTCGAAGCACCCGATCGGGTATGTGCGGTTGCGATATCCCTGCCGGGATTCTGAGGGATGATCGAGGTGAGTAAATGAGGGGCGTCTTCCAACGTGTTTTATCAGGATGCGGGGAAGACGCTTTTTTCATGCTGCGAAAAAGGAATCCCTGCGCGCTCCAAGATGCGCGCATTTTCGCCATAGGGTTAGCGGATATGACTTGGGACAAGGCGATTGACTCCTACAACGAAGGGGTGGCCGCGGCAAAAGAAGGGCGGCTTGACGACGCTGCCGAACTGCTGAAAGCGGCGGTCTTTCAGGACCCTACCCACGTCAATTCGCACAATGTCCTCGGGAAGGTGTTGATCCGAACGGGCGCGGTCCGGCAAGCCCAAACCTGCTGGAAAACCGCGTTGACCTTGGATCCATCGAATGAAACCGCCCGGGCATGTCTGCGTTCGTTGGGGAAGAAACGCCTGAAGCGGGTTTTGCGGTCTTTGACATGGGGAACGGGGATCGGGATCGTGTTGGGGGTGTTGCTGAGCATCAATTGGGGAACTACTTGGGTCCGCGCGGACATTCGCAGGCTGTCGGCGCTGTTTGGTGATCGACCGGTCTCCTCCGAAGAGTTCCCCCAAGCGCCAGCCTCCGTGCCTGTCCTGGAAGCTGTGACGTCCGCTGCGTCCTCAAACGCCCCCGAAAGGGATTCTGAGGGGCCTATTGTGTCCCAGACGCCCGTATGGGAGAAGGAAATGCGTGCAAGTTACCAATCTGCCGAGCGAGACTACCGGGAAAGGAATTTCTCGCTGGCCATGGGCAATTTTTCAGCTGTAATTGAAGTTCCCCACCCCCATCCCTTGAAGGACAATGCCCAATACTGGATCGGGGAGTGCTGGTATGCCCAGGGCCAATACCAACGGGCTTTGACCTCCTTTGAGAAGGTGCGCACACGCTATCCCCATGGAAACAAGGTGCTGCATGCCCATATTAAGGAAGCCTACTGCTATTACAGACTCGGCCAGACTGCCAAAGCGAGGGCATCCCTGGTGCGCTTGCAGCAAAGAGGCACTCAGGATTCCGATGCGTTGGAGGCGATGCGGAGGCTTTCCAGTATACTTGGCTCTGAGAGGAGCACGAACCGTCTGTAAGAGGTTGCGCCAGATGGCGTGTATGGTCGTGAAGCCGCAGACCTGTGGGAATGACCGCACGCACGGTTTTGTCGGGGCTTCGCCTTTGTTGCGCCGAGAGAATGCCTGCAGGAAAGCAGCCTGGTGGCCATGCTGTTCGCCCGAAGCAGTCCCCGTTTCCCCGCCCATTCCCCCCCCCTGAAAAGCGCAATGGCCCCTTCGTAAAAATCCCCCCGCCGGAGCAGACGAGCACTTCATCGGACCCGATCGCGCCATCCGAGGGCACGCCATATTGCTCCCCATACAAGCAAAGACCGGACCGCGGTCTCCTGTGTTTTGGTGATGCGGATGGCGCAGGACGCGCCCCGAACGGCGAAAATCCGGGGCAAGGAGGGATGCCCATTGACTCCCATCGTTCGGGCAGTCTGAACAGACATCGCTTACGCTTTATTGGGTTTTCCCAAGAGGTCTCGGATCTCGCTGTGCAGAATCCCATTGGTGGCCAATACGTCGTATCCGCCGTCCGGGGTAGGACGGGCATCGATGTATCCCCCGGCCTCCGTTACAAGAAGGGCTCCGGCGGCCATATCCCACGTCCTGATCCCGTATTCCACGTATCCGTCGAAGCGACCCATCGCCACATAGCTGAGATTGAGCGCGGCCGATCCCATCACGCGCATCTTGCTGGCGCGGTAGGCCAATCGCCCGAAGCGCTCCAGTCCGCGCCGGATGGCATCCTCTGTCTTCATGAATCCACAGGTGATGAAACTCGCTTCCATCCGGTCAACTGCGCTGGCGTGGATAGGCATTCCGTTTACGCGGGCGCCTCCATTTTTCTCGGCAGTGAATAGTTCGTCCGCGAGCGGATCATACACCACCCCAAGCACGGTCTCCTCATGGTACCTGAGCGCGATGGACGTGCAGAAATGCGGCACCCCGCGAAAGAAATTTGCGGTCCCGTCCAAAGGATCGATAATCCATGTAAAGGGAGACAGCCGGTCCTGCTGCCCACTTTCCTCAGCCCATATCGCAGAATCGGGGCTCTGTTCCCGGATCACCTCGATGATGCGCTCCTCACAGAGGCGATCCACCTCGAGCTTCACGTCATAGTGCTTCTGCTCATCCACCTTCAGTTCGGTGCCAAAATGCTCCTTGAGAATGGAACCGGCTGCCTGCGCTGCCGCTATCGCTACCTCGATCATGCGCTACCCCTCTCTTGTGGGATGGATCTCCCCTCGGAATCTGGATCGCATTCGCTCATTCCCCTTGCTACTCTGGAGGCGCCCGCAAGCCCCAGTTTTTGCCCGTGAAGATTGCACCATGTCCCCCCGGGGCTTGCACCCCGATTCTTGGGTGATCCGATCGCGGGAGGTTCCACGCGCATCCGGCATGCGCGGGGGCGCAGCCATTGTCCAGGCTAAGAGTTATCAAATCACCGAATAGGAGTCGTTCCACCCGGCGCAAAGGGTCCTCTTGTCTTCTTCCCCCAAAAGATACCACGGCGATGTCATGTTCGCAAGGACTTTTGTGACACTGCCGAGTCGGGCTGGTTCGCCCCGGACGCCCCAGACAGCGAATTGGTCCCCCGCACCAGACCTGGCCTTCTCCACGTTTTTCAGGTATTTCCCTTCCGATGGTGGGCTGCCTGCGATTATTCCCTTTCCCGGGGGATTCGCATATTTTGATTGACAAAGAGCACCAGTTTGCTTATTTTTAGCAGACTTTCGTTACGCGTTGCGCGCACTTTGCCTCACTTCTTGTCCAATCATTCCTGCACTACCCGTTGTTTTGGCCTGGGAGGCGCTCATGAACTGGTTCGATCGGATGAAATCCGGGTTCAATACTCATCGGAAGAAAGAGCTTCCCGACGGGGTTTGGATCAAATGCGATGGGTGCGCCACTACCCTCTATCGCAAAGAATTGGAACACTCGCAATGGGTCTGTCATCACTGTGGCCATCATTTTCGCATCCCGTATACCCACTATCTGCGCATCCTGCTCGACGAAGGCACAGCCCTGGAAGTCGGCGCTGGGATCACTTCGGCTGATCCGCTGAGGTTCCGGGCCGTAAAGCGCTACACGGAGAAGATCAAAGACAGCAGGAAACTCACAGGGATGAATGACGCCATCTGGACGGGCACGGGAGTTATGGGCGGACATCCCGTGGCCCTTGGCGTGATGGATTTTCGCTTTATCGGCGCCAGTATGGGATCGGCGGTGGGCGAGAAAATAGCGCGGCTGGTAGTGCGGGCCATGGAGAATCGATTGCCGGTGATCATCATTGCCACCTCCGGAGGTGCGCGCATGCAGGAAGGCGCGCTTTCACTGATGCAGATGGCCAAGACGAGCATGATGCTGGGGCAATTGTCGGATGCCGGATTGCCTTTTATCTCCGTGATGACGGATCCCACGACCGGAGGGGTTACCGCCAGTTTTGCGATGCTCGGGGATATACTCCTCGCGGAACCCAAAGCATTAATTGGCTTTGCCGGGCCAAGGATCATCAAGGAAACGCTCCAGCGCGAGGAGCTGCCCGAAGGATTCCAGCGTTCGGAGTCGGTTCTGGCCAACGGTTTTCTGGATCGGATCGTGGACCGGCGGGAAATGAAGGCCACGCTGTCCCAATTCGTGGGCCTCCTTATGGGCGCAAAGGCGGGATAGGCGGTCCTTTGCAGGGAAATTGCGTGCGTCCAAACAAGGCGAAGACATTTCTTCCCGGTTCCACGTAGGAGGTGCGCCCTCTGCAGTCGCCCCCAGCCTGTGGACGGCGCCAAGAAAGGGAAAGCGCCCGGGATTGGAGTCCTGCTCTTTTTTTGCGCGCCGGGAAACGGTGTTTACACCTCCTGACAATGATGAGGTCTCTCCATGGCCGAAGTCGTGCTCAAATCCGTGCGTAAAGTCTTCGACAAGGACGTTGTGGCTGTGGAGCGGATTGATCTTTCGGTTGCGGATAAGGAATTCGTGGTGCTTGTGGGACCTTCCGGATGCGGGAAATCCACCACGCTGCGGATGATAGCCGGGCTGGAGGAGGTCACAGAGGGCGAGATAACCATAGACGGCCGTCGGGTAAACGACGTGTCGCCCAAGGATCGCGACATTGCGATGGTTTTCCAGAACTATGCGCTGTATCCCCACATGACGGTGTATCAGAATATGGCCTTCGGGCTGAAGCTGCGAAAGATCCCAAAGACGGAGATTGACGAACGGGTGCGCGAGGCTGCGGGGATTCTGGGCATCACTGATCTTCTGGGCCGAAAACCCAAGGCGCTTTCGGGCGGCCAGCGTCAACGCGTGGCCGTGGGCCGGGCCATCGTGCGGAAACCCAAGGTTTTTCTTTTTGACGAACCCCTCTCCAACCTCGATGCGAAGCTTAGAACGCAGATGCGCACGGAAATCAGCAAGCTGCACACCGCTCTGTCGGCCACGATGATCTACGTCACCCACGATCAGATGGAGGCGATGACGATGGGAGAGCGGATCGTGGTGCTCAAGGAGGGGTCGATCCAGCAGACGGATACCCCGCTTGCCCTGTATGACAGGCCTTCCAACCGGTTTGTGGCGGGCTTCATCGGAAGTCCGGCGATGAATTTTCTCGAGGGGCGTATCGGGAAAGACGGCGGATTGTTTTTCGAGCGCAGGGGTCTTCGGGTAAAAATCCCAAAGCAATACGAATCGATGCTCCACGATCGTGTGGGAAAAACGATCACACTCGGCATTCGCCCTGAGAGTCTGTTCGATCCGCGGTTTTGCGAGACGGCTGAGGAAAAGGGGGAGTTTGACGCGGTGGTGGACGTGGTGGAGCCAATGGGAAACGAGATTTTCCTGTATGTGCATGTGGACGAGGCACCGCTGGTGGCGCGCCTCGGCACGAGGTTCGTTCCAAAGGTGGGTGAGGAGATGACGTTGGTGATGGACGTGAGTGCCTGTCATTTTTTTGACAACGATACGGGGGAGCGTTTGTCGGGGTAGGGGATTCTGGGGGTTTTCAGGGAGTTCCCCATACGCCCTTCCCGAGTCCGAGAAGGAGCAGGGATGCCGTTTGACGAAGTGATTGGCCAGACGCGGCCCAAGAAGATTCTAAACGGGTTGCTGACCTCAGGACGTCTTCCCCACGCGCTCCTGTTGCATGGTCCGGATGGGATCGGCAAGAAGGCGTTGGCAATCCGGATCGCGATGGCCGTAAATTGTGGGTCCTCGCCTGCCGATCCGTGCGGCAAGTGCCCGGCATGCCGAAATATCTCCGCGCTTTTTCATCCCGATCTGACGGTGCTTTATCCGAGACCGGCCACCAGCAAGCCGGAGGAGGAGGTCGCTTTTCTTCGCGCCCTGGCGGAGAATCCCTACCGTGTTCCACAGCCCGCTCGAAACCTGACCATTCCCATGCCCAAGAAAAGAGCGCAGGAATTGCGGAGAAACGCGGTTCTCCGTCCGTTTGAGGCCAAACGAAAAGTGGTTCTGATCTTCGACGTGGACTATATGCCGGATACGGTCAATGCCCTTTTGAAAATGCTGGAGGAACCGCCGAATGAGATGCTTTTTGTATTGACCACTTCCCGTCCGGGTTCGGTACTGCCCACCATTCTGTCCCGATGTCAGTTGCTCGGGCTCGGGAGACTGTCAGATCAGGAGATCGAGGAGGCCCTTGCAAAACGTGGTGGCGTCTCGATCGAAACCGTTCGATTGACCGCGAAACTTGCGGATGGGAATCTGACCCGAGCTTACGAGATGCTCGACAACGAGGATCTGGAAGGGGGACGGGAGGCTGCCTTCGAGTTTCTTCGGCTCTCGATGGCAGGAACTTCTCTCCAGGCACTCGAATGGGCCGAATCCTGGACGAAAAATAAAGAGAATCCTTCACCGGAGCAGTTTGTAAAATGGATGCTTCTGTGGATTCGGGACGCTTTTTTGCACCTTCAGGGGCTCTCCCACGGAGCGACCAACCGAGACCGAATCACCGACGTAATCTGGCTGGCCACCATGATGTCCGATCGAATGGTCGAGGAGATGGTTGCGGAGACCGAGCGGGCCATGGAGATGATAGAACGCAATGTGAATATGCAGTTGGTGCTTTTGCACATCATGAGCGCATTTCGGAAGAAAGCATGCAAGGCAGAGAAGAAAGAAAGATAAACTGAGACAGACGGAGACAAACAGAGAGGAGCGGGAAGAGAAAGGGTGACGAAAAGGCGACGCATTCAATCTGCGCGCGTGGACAGGGCCGCTCTGCCTGCTTTCCCTTTTCCCTTGCCCTATTTCTTTTGGTATGCTATAGTGCCCTCCGAGGAGGTTCAAATTGGTGGAAAGAGAACAAGACGGCTTGGCGGAAGCACGGGAACTCCTTGAAGACATTGGAGAAGACGTGACCATAGAGGACCCGGTCAACGAAGATTCGGCCGCAGAGGAAGCTCCGCAGCAGAAGGAAAGGGAAATTTTTGAGGTGGGTTTCAAGGGAGAACGCAGCGCGTTTTTCCTCAATCCGCAACAGATTCCCATCGGTGTGGGGGATTCGGTGATCGTAGAGGCGGATCGGGGGGAGGATCTCGGACGCGTTCTGGAAAATCGGAAATGGTGCAAGCGAAAACAAATGGGAGTGCCCAGGCCCATTCTCAGAAAAGCAACCCGGGAAGAGGTGCGCAGTCTCAAGGGCAAGGAGCAGTTGGAGAAGGAAACCTATCAGTTCTGCAAGGAGAAAATCGCGGAGCATGGGTTGCAGATGAAATTGGTGGATGTGGAGCGCCAGTTCGATGGGAACAAGATCTGTTTCCTGTTCACAGCGGATAAGCGGGTGGATTTCAGGCAGTTGGTTAAGGATTTGGCTGCGGTCTATAAAACGCGGATTGATCTGAGGCAGATCGGCGTGCGGGATGAGGCTGGGCGGTTCGGGGGATATGGCCCCTGCGGAAGAAAATTGTGTTGCTCGTCCTTTATCGAGGAATTTGAACCGGTTTCTGCGCAGATGGCCAAAGAACAGCACCTGGCCCTTTCACCGGCCAAGATATCCGGCGTCTGTGGTCGATTGATGTGCTGTCTTCGGTATGAGCAGGATTTCTACCGCGCAGCCGCGAGCAGCTTCCCGAAAATCGGAGCGAAACTCTCGATTGACGGGCGGGCATGCGAAATCTGCAAGACGGATATCTTCCACGATCAGGTTCGGGTGCGGGATGGCGAAGGGCACGAAGAAAACCTGTCTGTGGAGGATGCGAAGGCCAATCTGGTTTCCCGAAAGAAGTCGCCGCCTCGGAACCGCAGGAACTCCCGTCCGGACCCTATGAGTGCAGAAGAGAACCCGGCAAGCACCGAAAAGGATGCCGAGCGTGCGGAGGAGAATTCGGATGGCGCCGAGATAGATCCGAGCAGTACCGGAAAGGATCCGGGCACGATGGAGAAAAACGCGAGAAACAGGGGCCGGGATTCGAGAAATCGAGGCCGAGATTCCAGAAACAGCGGCAAGGACTCCGGAAACAACGGCAAAGATTCGAGGAACACCGGCAGGGACTACGGAGGCACTGAGAAGGAGCCCCCGGAATAGCCGTGCCTGAAGCCAAAACACTGGGTCTCGCAAGAAGGCGGCAGACGAACAAATGGACGCCAAGGCGCAAGGCGGTCAAAGTGGATTGGCACGATCCCCCAGGGATGTCCCGAACAGCAGCACCAAACCCCTCAAAAGAGGTGGGACGGCAACAGGGGGCAAGGTTGCGCGTGAGAAGCGAGGGGGAGCGGCTGGATGCTCCCCAACTTTTTGGCTGGTAAGTCACGTCCCTGCGGCTTTGTTCAGGTCGTATTTCGTTTGGAAAACCGAAGAGAGGATTCGATGGCTGAGAAATTCTATATAACGACCGCCATTGACTATGCAAACGATCTTCCGCACGTGGGCACGGCCTACGAAAAAATCTGTGCGGATGCGATCGCCCGATATAAGCGGCTGGCCGGATATGATGTCTATTTTACGATGGGAAACGACGAGCACAGCATCAACGTAAAAAAGGAGGCGGATCGCCTTGGGTATACGGACACCACCGCCTATTGCGATCTGATGGCGGATCGGTTTGAGGAGGTCTGGAGCAAGCTTCACATCTCGTATAGCGATTTTATCCGGACCACGGAGCCGAGGCATCTTGTGGGGGTGCAGAAACTCTTCCAAAAGATTTTTGACTCCGGGGATATCTACAAAGGACACTATGAGGGTTTCTATTGCGAATCGTGCGAGGCCTTTCTCGGGGAGAAGGATCTTGACGAGGGCCTCTGTCCGCATCATAAACGGAAGCCCAAGTGGATTCAGGAGGAGAACTACTTTTTCGCCCTGTCGAAATATCAGAATCGCCTGCTCGAGCACGTGACGAGCCATCCGGATTTTATCCGTCCGGAGTCGCGGCGAAACGAGATCTTAAGCCTGATTAGGGGCGGGTTGGAGGATATCAGCATCTCCCGCGCCACGTTCGACTGGGGCATTCCGCTTCCGATGGCGCCCTCGCACGTCATCTATGTGTGGGTCGATGCCTTGTCAAACTACATCACCGTACTCGGTTACGGGGAAAAGCACAGCGATCTCTGGCGGTATTGGCCCGCGGACGTGCACCTGATCGGCAAGGACATCACCCGGTTTCACTGCGTGATCTGGGCGGCGATGCTGCTCTCTGCGGGCATTGACCTTCCCAAGACCATCTTTGGCCACGGGTTCATCGATTTTGAGGGACGGAAGATGAGCAAGTCCTCGCGTCACGTGGTGCAACCCTTGGAGGCGGTGGAGCGGTACGGAGCCGATGCGCTCCGTTATTTCTTGCTTCGGGAGGTGACCTTCGGACAGGATGGGGACTTTTCCTGGGAGCGTTTTGCCCAGCGGTATAACGCAGATCTGGCGAACGATCTGGGGAATCTGTTGAGCCGGGCCATGGCCATGGTGGGTCGCTATTTTGAGGGGGTGGTTCCAGCGCGGGATCCTTCTGGGGATCCCATTTTGATGGAGACTGCCCTGAATGCTTTTGAGCGGGTGGATGCGGCGATGTCCGATCTCCGGCTTCATACTGCGCTGGATGCCGTCTGGGAGCTGGTACGAGCCGCCAACCGCTACGTGGAGGACAAAGCGCCATGGACATTGGCCAAAGATCCGTCCACACGCGCCGAGCTCTCGACATGCCTGTATGATCTGTTGGAAACCCTCCGGCATCTGGGCTTACTGCTCTATCCCTTCATGCCGGAAAGATCCGAAGAAATCTGGCGTCAATTGGGGTTGGATGCCCCGCTCGCCGATCAGCGGATCGAAACCCTGAGGCGGTGGAACGGGATGAAACCCGGAGCGAGGCTATCCAAGGGGGAGGCCCTTTTTCCGCG
>JAZDJA010000165.1:0-6159 GCA_043804415.1 Candidatus Latescibacterota bacterium
CCGGGCTTCCAGATTCCCGAATCGTTCTTCGCCTCCCCGGACAAGCGGGGCAATGTCCACCGGTTTTCCGTCTATGTATATCTGCTGGGCATACAGGATGGCGCCGGATTCGGAGGTCTCCGGGGAATCGTCGCTGATCCGAATGGTGATCTCCCGCACTTTGCTCGTGTTCTGCCTCGAACTTAAATTCCCCTTGAGCGAAGTGTCCACCAGATCCCGTATCGCATTTCCGATCATCGCGCCCACATACGTCACACCCACGGTGGTGAAATCCCCCATTTGGATGACTCCCCGGAACCCGAACAGATTGGTAAAATCCGTCGTTCTGGCCGGAGGATCTCCTTCGTTTGCCAACGCGGTGGCCGCGTTGCTGATCCGGGAGCCGATGATGGTTGCCGCATACTTGTCCGAAAGGAAATCCCACTGGATCCCGCTGAAGGTCGGCTTGTAAAAGGTAAGCGGGGTAAACGTGGTCCGGAGCTGTTCGCCGATGGTCATCGCCATATGATACTGGCCCTTTGAGCTGGAGGAGATCAGGATATTGTTGAACCAGCCGCTGAAATAGGGATGCTTGTAAATCGAGCTTCCCAGATTCTCAGGCTGGTTCTGCTGCCAATCGTAGATCTTCCATCCTCTCGTGATGTAGTTGCCGTATATGTCATAGAAGCGATAGCCTTCGAGTATGACGTCCGTATAGCGCTGATAGAGTTCCTTCGCATAATTGCTATACTCCCATCCCTTCCAGCCATACATCTCAGCCAACTCCTGCGGCACATACCATTTCCGAGCCACCGGATCCAATGCCTCCATGCGGCTTCCGGGGCCCATGGGCTGGAGCGGCGCAAACTCAGTATCCAGAGCGAACACGGAGGTAATCCCGCCGAATGCGGTGAGCAGCGCCAAAATCGTTCCGAAAACCCGCGTTGTCTTCGTCATCCAAGCCCCCCTTTTCATTTCGATTTCGCATTTTGGATGGGGAATTTCAGATTAAAACTCCCACCTATTTCAGTATCCGGGTTGTCGCTTTCGGAAAAATAGAACACCGAACAACACTGAACACACCGAAGGTCCCAGAATCTGTTTGTTCTGGTGTCTTTCGCCGTTCTTCCGTGTTGAATATTCGCGTTGGTGATTGTGGATTTCGGATCGAAATCCCATTCAGTTCCAGAATGTGGATTGTCGTTTTCGGAAGAACCGAACACCGAAAAACACTGAACACACCGTAACCCGCCCAGGGCCTCATTCTTTTTCGGCGTTCTTCCGTGTTGAATATCCGCATTTCAAGGTTAGGGCGGAAGGTCAATCCCCTGTCCGAAATCAATAGACCACGCTTATCACTTTGCTGATGGCCTTATTTCCCTCGTCTCCATCTACCTCGATCCGGCAGAGGTAAAGACCTGGGGAGACCAACTCCCCCGTCTCATCGCGACCATCCCAGCTCGTTTCGTAGTTCCCGCTCGCCCCCCGCCAACTTCCTATCTCGATGACGGGGAGTCCTCCCATGTCGTATAGTTGTGCGGTTACACGCCGCTCCCGATCCACTTTGAACACACTGAAGATCACATCCATCCGGTCGTTGACGCCATCCCCGTTGGGCGTGATCACATCCGGTGCGATGGAGATATTACCGATCAGTTCCTCGTGCGCCGGCAGCGCAGTCAAAAACACCCGCGTGGAACGCCCTTCCACCTCGTCCGTGGCGTTCCCCGGGTCCACACGCTGCCATGCCCAAGGCGTGGAGGAATGGCCCACAAAAGCCGTAAAGGGCGATCCGTTGTAGAACACCGCCGTTTCAAAATCCACCTTAATCACCGCCGATCGAATCACGCTGGGAAAGTCGACGAAAAGCGAGTCTCCGCTTGTGCGAAAGGTCGCGCCGCCCTCCCGCGCCCAGGTCAAATCGGATGCGTTCTGTTTCCAGACCGCTGTCCCCGAAGGGGGAGAAGGGCATACCAGCAAAAGCCGGTTGTACCCGCTGCTCCCCGCGCTCCAGACGGAATTGACATAAAAAGAGAACGGTTGCGGTGAAGCCGGAGGAATCCCCTTCCACGGCCCAATCTCACCGGACAGGGCACTTGCAGAAGGGGCCGTATAGTGGAACATCAGGGCATCTAGGGAAGGGGCCACCGTCGGTTCCTTAGACTGCAGCTGGACCTCGCACAAAAGATATTGTCTGGGGCTTGGGGAGGCAAATGGCGCGCCCGAAGTCGTATACGGCGCACTCCAGTCGCTCCAAAGGCTGTCCACCGGCGCGAGCTCCGTCTCAATGCTCCCCTTCAGGAAGCTTGGGAGCCTCAGGTAGACCGCTTCAGAGACCTCCGTCCCATCTTTGTGAAACCAATGCTTGATCTCCTGCGTGCGATCGCCCGTACGAGTCCGAAGTTGCAGCTTCGTTCCAGGAGGAAAATCCCCCTCCCAGGACACGGAAGTGATATTCTTCCGCGCTCCCATGTCGAGTATATTGGACGTCATCGTGACTCCGGGAACTCCTCCCTGGCCATACGCCAGAAACTCGAAGATCTTCCCTCCGGTGTTCGCCCGCGAGCGGTAGGTGCCTGAGCCGTAGAAGTGATGAAAGAAAATATACTGCACGCGGCGTAGCTCACACGTCAACTCAAATCCCAGCTTGGGAGGCACGTCCGTGTTCCTCACATCCGCCAAGGGTTCCCAGATTACATCGCGTCCGTCCGGCTGCCAGCAAGCTATGCTTCCTCTCTCCGAGGCGGGCGTCCCGTCCGAGGTATACATCTTGAATCCATTTATATCGGTTTCTGACCCGCCCACGCGTTCATTGGATATCTGCAGCAGCTCAAACGTATCCAGCCAGAAGGCGGCCCCCAGATCGAGCCGGAACCACGCCCCCCCACCGCCTTGATTCCAGTCCGTGCCATAAAGCGGAGAGATCCAGAAATCGAACAGATTGCCGTCGAAAAGACGCGTGGCCGAAGCCTGTGTGCTCCCGCTCACAATGGATCCTCCGCGCTCGACCGTTCTCAACAGCACATTGTCTCCAAGCGTGTGAACCGCCAGCTCCGCCAGACCGGAACGCGCATCCCCCTTGGCGGGCTTCGGAAAAAATACCTTTATCACCTGTACGGCAGCTGCGGAGAGATTCGGATCCGTCTGGAATACGTGCTCGAATGCATACTCCTCGTAAAGGCTGCGCGTCATCCAGACCAGCTTGTAGTCCATCATGTTCGTCCCGATGATGGGAATCCCGTCGGTCGCATACACCTGGAAGTCCCCAAAGGGCGAAAGCGATCGATCAAAAACCATCCGCAACGTATCCGCCAGACAGAGGCGTCCCAGATCCAGAGTAATCCACCGGTCGGCATCCGCAGCACCCGCATCCGGAGACCACGAGGTCGTGGTGTCTCCGTCCATAATGTAACGGGCATCCTGAGAGTTGGATCCGGACGCTGCCCCCCCGGTCCGTTCCTTGCCCTTATAGGTCCACGTGAACTGATCGCAATTGAGGGACGCATTGATGTGCTTCCGCATTTGCGTCACCCGAACCCACCCATCGTCCCCGAGCTGAAGCACGCCTTTTGGAAAACGCCACTTCTCCCAGTCCTGCTTGCTGTCCAACCTGATCACGTCCTGAGTGGATGCCGGTGCGGATCCGATCAGGATCAGGCTCAAAGAGAACAAGAAGGTGAAACGTGAAACGTGAAACGTGAAACGGCTGCCATGCTCCAGAGTCTTCCTCACAATTTACTCCTCCGCGTAGCCTCCCAATGACCACTCACCCAAAGCCAAGATAGAAGTAAAAAGATAAAAGGGGCGGGGAAGGGACTTTGATCTTCTTACTTTCCGTTCACCAATTGCCAATCACCAGCCTCAATACACAACCGCCACTGTACCGACTTTCACAAACTCTTCTTCATCCCCATCCACTTGTATCCGAGCTACATACATGCCTGGAGGAACGAGTGTGCCTCCGCTGTTCTCTCCGTTCCAGGACATCGTATGGGGACCCATGGACAGCGATTCGCGATGTGTCCACACGGTTCTGCCGAGAAGATCACACACCGTCGTTCTCACCCGAACTTGCCCTACGATCTGCAGCAGCGTAAAGGAGATATGTGCCTCATCGTTGATCCCGTCCGCGTTGGGGGTCATCGGATTCGGCGCAATTTCAAACTGGCCGATGACCTGCCCCAGCGAGCCCTCCGCTCCCTGTACGGAAAGATCGTCCGTCCTTCTTTCGGAGATGCGTTGGGGAAGCGAAGCGCCGACAAGCCAACTGGCGGAAACACTTCCCTCGAAAACCGTTCCATACGCCAGTATCTTGCATGTAAACGTCAAATCCAGGCTATCGCTGACGACGATGCGATGGCCCGGGAAGCTCACCGTAAGCAGGCTGTCCGATCCCACGACTGCATAGTCGGTACTCGGAAGCGGGTCGCCGGCTATGCGCACTTCCTCCAGCGAAGCGGCCACCGGGGTCTTGATTTCGACGGTATCAAAACCCTCGTTTCCGCTGATCGACGGGTTGATGACATATCGGAATCGGGTGGATCTCCCCAGGGAAACCCCTTTGCGCGGGGTGATCTTCCCCCAGAGTTCGTTGGCCAGCGCAGGGCGTGAGTATTGGATGGACAGGGAGTCCACCTGAGCCTTGTTTGTGGCAAAGGTGTTTGCGAGCGTAATCCTAAACTGCATATATCGTCTCGGACCCGGCGCATCGACATCCAGACCGGAACGCAGGTAGGGCCGCGACCACAAGCTCCAGTGCTCCGCATCCTCATTGACCGACCCTTGTTGAGCCACTGCCAGGTGCTCCCATGCCGTCCTGTTTGCCTCATCCGATCCCTCGTCCAAAGGGACCTCGTCCCCCACCACATTGCGTTCATGATACACCATGACCGTATTATCCGTCCCCACCCTCGTCTGTATGCTTACCGAGGTCGCCGGCTCCTTTGCCTCTCCCCAACCTATCTTGCCGAGATTGGCGACCGCCCCGAGGTCAATGATATGGGAGGTGTAGGTCGCCTCCCGCATATAGCCTTTCCCATACAATTCGAACTGATCCAGGATGAATGGGTCGGCTGCGCTGGCTCTCAATTTGATATACCGGGCATATTGGGGATCGGGCGCAGAAAGGTCTACGATGGCCTCCCGGTTGTTGGGTTCCGACCTATATTCCGTATAGATGGGATACCCATCCCTGTCCAAACTTTCCGGTCTGCCGTCGTTGAGGTAGATCTGATATCCCTTCATATAGCGCTCCCCAAGCTCACCCAGGAACAAGGGGAAAAAACGAAATCTGTAGAGCGGAAGCGGTTCCCCCAAATCCATATAGATCGCCACCCCTTTATTTTTCTCCCGGTTGAAAAAAACAAACGCAAGGGTGTCGGTCATCGCTGCGGTGGGGTCCAGGAGCGTAGCCTGGATATTCTTCTGGGTCGTGTTCGGAGTCAGCTCAAGGATCGTCTGATTTGCGAGTTTGACCTCCGTGCCCTCCGGAAGTCGCACCTCGCCCATGCCGGATATGCTCACCTTCACGCCGCCCAGCAGCGTCATGCTCGTTCCGGACTTCAAACCCGTGCCTGTTCCGTCGGCCAGGCGCAGGAGCGTCTGCATGTACCCGCTTTCTACATTCGGAGACCAGATCAATGCGTATTCCCTGGTTCCGAAATAGTCATCCGGAGCACCGGCGACCAACCGATTCGCTCTGTAGAACGCTCCAAGGATATTTGTTTCTGGGTCCAGCCTGTTCGGGCGGATCCACCCGCCGGAATCGGCCATCGCCACCATCGTGCCCGAGTCTCCCCACGATCGTTCTTCCCCGATCACCCACGTTTCGATCTCACCGCAGGCCCGGCTGCCTCCGGAAAGGAGCATCCATGCACCCATAATCATGGCGAATACACGCGCTGATTGCAAATGAAACCTCCTGTTAAAGTGTGAATGGGGGGAAGTCCGGCCGTCCTGGTTACTTCCTCACAAAAGGTGCGCGCTATACGTGCCGATGCCCCACTCTCCCTCGCCCGATCAATAGACCACCACAACCGTCCCGACCTTCAGAAACTCCCTTTCATCTCCCTTGACCAGAATCCGGTAGAGATATACGCCAGGTGGCACCCGCGCGCCTTCCTGACCCCTCCCGTCCCAGCTCATCTCGTGTCTTCCAACGGCCAAAGAATCGGTCTTTTT
>JAZDJA010000166.1:0-18835 GCA_043804415.1 Candidatus Latescibacterota bacterium
ACCTTTCGATGTGATTACGCTAAGTTCAGATCGTTCCTCTTCCGTAAGCGTCACTTTGTACTTTTTCATATATTCCCTCCAAGGTTGTGAAGAGAATATACATCATATTATACGATAATGCAAGCATGACATGACACTAGAAGGAGCTTTTCCATGAAAGAGAAAGAAATAAGGAAACTGATCCGACTCGTGGAGGAAAGCAAGATCCACGAACTTGAGATAAGCCGATGGGGACGAAAAATCCGGATCACCAAACATGGCGCGATGACCACCACCTATGCCTCGTTGGCCCACCCGGCACCCGGCACCCCTCCCGAGCCTTTGGCCGTGCCCCCTCCGACTCCGGCGAAGGAGATCCAAGCGGAACCCCTTCACCAAATCTCCTCGCCCATGGTGGGTCTGTTCTATCATGCGCCAGACCCAGATTCGGAGCCCTTTGTCAAGACAGGCGATCACGTAACCGCCGGACAAACCGTGTGCATCGTGGAGGCCATGAAGGTTATGAACGAAATTGAGTCCGACGCGGAAGGGACGATAACGCAGATTCTGGTGAAGAGCGCCCAACCCGTTGAATATGGACAACCGCTCTTCTTACTCAAGCCATCCTCCTGAAACCTGAAGGAGGAAATCGCTTCTGTCAAAAGTCCGGAAACCGAGATTTTTCCGCTCCGATCGGAAACAACATCGTCCTATCAGGGACCGCGCGAAACGAAGCACCGGAGCACAATAGTCGGATTCGCCTTTTGAGGAAACCTTTCTGAGGGAATATCGTGTTCAAGAAAATTCTGATCGCAGATCGTGGAGAGATCGCCCTGCGGGTCATCCGGGCGTGTAAGGAAATGGGCATCCAGACCGTGGCCGTGCACTCGGAAGCGGACAACAACTCCCTGCACCTCCGTCTTGCAGACGAAGATGTGTGCATCGGTCCGGCGCCTTCGGCCTTCAGCTATCGCAACATTCCCAGCATCATTTCTGCTGCTGAGATCACCGACTCTCAAGCCATCCACCCCGGATACGGCCCCCTGGCCGAAAATGCCCTGTTCGCCGAAATGTGCGAAGCCAGCGGGTTCGTCTTCATCGGACCTACTCCGGAAACCCTCGCTCAGATAGGCGACAAAGCGGCTGCGCGTAAAATGATGGTGGAAGCAGGGGTTCCGGTCATCCCGGGCTCTGAGGAAGTACTTCAGAACCTCGATATGGCCCGCGAGACAGCCCGCACCATCGGATACCCCGTGATCCTCAAAGCTGCGGCCGGAGGGGGCGGACGCGGCATGCGAATTGCCCGGGGGCCGGAGGAACTGGATCAGGCGTGGCAGATGGCCACCAGCGAAGCCAATGCGGCCTTTACCCACGGGGGGCTCTATCTGGAGCATTACCTGGAGAAACCCCATCATGTGGAGATTCAGATTCTGGCCGACCGCTTCGGCAAAGTAATCCACCTGGGGGAACGGGAATGCTCCATTCAACGCAGGCACCAAAAGCTGATCGAGGAGTCTCCATCTCCCGTGGTGTCCCAAGTGCTCCGAGCTGAAATCTGCCGGGCCGCTGTCCATGGCGCGGAGCACGTCGGATACCAGAATGCAGGAACGGTCGAATTCCTGTTAGATGGCAACGGGAACTTCTACTTTATGGAGATGAACACCCGTATCCAGGTCGAACACCCAGTTACCGAGATGGTCAGCGGATTTGATATCGTCAAGGAACAAATTCGCATCGCCTTCGGGGAAGCGATCCAGCCCAACCAGGAGGACATCAAAATCAGCGGGCACGCCATCGAATGCCGAATCAACGCGGAGGACCCTTTTCGGAATTTCACCCCGAACGCCGGAACGATCACCAGCTTCCATATGCCCGGTGGGCCGGGCATCCGGGTGGACACCCACGCGTATGGAGGGTACCGGATTCCCCCACATTACGACTCCCTGCTCGCCAAGCTGATCGCCCATGGCCGGACCCGCGAGGAAGCCATCGCAAAGATGCAGCGCGCCCTGGAGGAATTCCTGATCGAAGGCGTTCAGACCACGATTCCCTTCCATCGGGCGGTCATGGAGGACGAAACATTCCGGAACGGAAAGATTGACACTTCGTACATCGAAACCTGCAACTTGGAGGAAAAACTGCGTGCCTTGAAGGGATGTGTGCAAGCCCGAACAACATGACTGATCACGCATAACACACTGGGTAAGATTGAATTATGGAAGATTCTGAAAGGTATCAGGCGGAAGACGCCATCAATGCACCGGACGATCTGCTCTTTTCCGACGAATATGAGTGGCTTTTTCTGGACGGAGATATTGCGACCATTGGGATTACCGACTATGCCCAGCGGGAACTGGGGGATATTATCTTTGTGGAGCTCCCCGACGTCGGAAAGGAAATCGTTCAAGGCGAGCCGTTTGGGACCGTCGAAGCAGTCAATGGCGTAATTGAGCTCTTCGCGCCCGTATCGGGTGAAGTCCTGGAGATCAACGACTCCTTGGAGGAGGATCCCACTCAGGTAAACAAATCGCCGTATGAGGACGGATGGATGCTCATCATCCAGGTCCACGACCTGGATGAACTGGATGTCATGATGCCGTCCGACGAATACAAACACATCGTCGCACACGACCTGTATGACCAGTAGCCTCCGATACGCAGTGCCGAAAAAAGACCGGTTCCGGTCAGCCCGGGCATGGCAAGGTGGCCTTAACCTTCCTCTCAACCTGTGCCCATGAAGTTCGTCGCGACCAAGCGCCAAGAAGAAGGAACATGGGAAAGAGCCTCTCGATCATCGTCCTGATCCTGACGATCGGCGCACCCAAAATATCGGAGTCGGCTTTCGAGTTCCGCGAGGTGGGTGCTGCCTCCGCAGGGCTCGGGGGATGCGGCGTCGGATGGATGCATGGTGCCGAGGGACTGTGGTGGAACCCCGCGCTCGTAGGACAGGGCGCTAGAACAGCCCTCTCGCTTTCCTGGGTGCGTCCCTTCTCCATGGAGGCACTTTCCACCGAAACGGTGAGTTTTGTCCTCCCCACGCCTCGAATAGGGTTCGGATGGGGATTGGGCTTTCAATCCTACGGATTCTCTTTGTATCGGGAAACCACGGCAAGCCTCGCCGGCGGCCGACAAATAACTTCCGCTCTCTATGCGGGCCTTGCCATTCGGCAAACCCGCCTTTCCATTCGGGACTTCGGGGACGACCGCGGTCTCTTTGTGGATGCCGGTCTCCTCGCAGCTGTAAGCGAAACGCTCCATTGGGGCATCAGCCTTCATAATCTCAGCGGCTCCAGAATCCGCGGGGAATCCAGCAGCCAATCTCTCGCTACCGGCATCGCATATCGCCCCACCACATCCCTAACACTCTGCGCAGATGCCCGAAAAACCCTTCGATTTCCTTTGCAGATCGGCGCGGGCGCTCAAATCCGCCTTCTCCCCCACTTCTATTTGAGAACCGGCATGGGGAATGCCCCCGCGCGATTTTCTATCGGTGGGGAATGCCAGCTTCGATCAGCGAAGCTCAGCTATGCAGCAGTAAACCACTTCACCCTGGGGTTCTCCCATCAGGTCTCCCTTGACTGGGAAATCGGGAACGAGCCCTCGCCATAGATGCCCCTTGTCGGTCCCATCTGGTGGCCAGCCGGTGCCAGATGGGACCGTTCCTGTTTCCGGTTCGTCCTTTATGAACGAGTCGCACTTCCTTCTGCTCCCCTGACGCACTTCCCACTTATCAGGTTTGAACCATGCCCCTCTCCAGACTCGAGATCTTTGGATTCAAATCCTTCGCCAACAAGCTGGATCTCCGCATAGACGGTGGAATCACGGCCGTGGTCGGCCCGAACGGATGCGGAAAAACCAATGTCGTGGATGCGATCCGATGGGTGCTCGGCGAACAGCGACCCCGATTCTTGAGGGGAGAACGCATGGAGGACGTGATCTTCAACGGATCGGGGCGCAGGGAACCGGTTGGGATGGCAGAGGTCTCGCTGACCATGGAAAACACCGGGGGCATGCTTCCCATCGAGTATAACGAAGTCACCGTCACCCGACGTTTGTTCCGCTCCGGAGAAAGCACCTATCTGATCAACCGGACCGCATGCCGTCTGATGGACATCGAAAACATCCTCATGGATACGGGGATCGGACCCCATTCCTACTCGGTGATCGAACAGGGCATGGTGGACGCGATCATCTCCGAAAACCCGGAAGACCGGAGAAAACTCTTCGAGGAGGCGTCCGGAATCACCAAATACAAAGCCCGAAGGAAATCCACCCTCCAGCGCCTCTCCGCCACCGAAGATGACCTCCTTCGCCTGGGCGACATCATCGGCGAAATTGAACGACAGGTGGGATCGCTCCGACGCCAGGTGAGCACAGCCGAGCGGTATCAGACCTCCCGGAAACAGCTCCGGGACCTCGAAATCCAGACTGCCCGTTTTCACTTTGGCCGCCTTTACCAGGAAATGCTCCCCCTATCGGAAGAGAGTGCGATCTCCAAGGAAAATCTGGAAGCCCTCTCCGCTGCGCTCAGGAAAAAAGAAGCCCAGAGCGAACAACTCCGCCTGGAACTGATTTCCCGGGAGAGAGAGGTCGGGGAAAAGGACGTCCACATACGCGAGTTGGATCGGGCCCTTCACCAACGCGGCGAAGAAATCGCGGTATGGAGGGAGCGCATCGGCGCACTGGAACGGCTTCAGGCGCGTTCGGAGGAGGAGGAGAAACAGGCCCAGTCGCAGCTTGCAGAGGCTTTGGCCGAACGCGACACAGAGGAGAAAAACGAAGCCCTGGCCGTCCGGGCCCTGGCCGAACAGGTACAAAAAGCCGCGACCTGTGGAAAGGACCTCGAAGAACTGGAGCTGGGCCTCGAGAAAAAGCGAGCCGCCCTGGCGCAGCAACGAAAAACACTCTCCGATCTGTCCGGGCTCCACGTGCGCAGGACCAGCGAGGACGAACAACGCAGAAATCAGGTGACGGCCGCTCGGGACCGGCTGGGGGAGCTTGAGAAAGAGCGCCAAACACTGGAAGCCGAGCTGAGTCGGATCCACGAGCAGCAGCAGGAGATAGCGGAGCGGGTCGCAGACCTGCGAGAGCAGCTCTCCGACAAACAAGCGGAACGGGCCCGTCTCGTGGAGGACCTGGACTCGCTGGATACCAGGCTGCGCGCCCTGCATCGCAATCGGGACACCCTGGAAGCCGAACAGCGTGCGAGCCGGGAGCAGCTGGACTTCTGGTGCCGGATGCGCGAAACCTACGAGGGCTATTCCGAAAGCGTGCGCGCCCTCCTGTTGGACTCCCCCATCGCGGGAAAGATCCGGGGCGTAATCGGCGATCTGATCGAGGCGGATGAAGCGATCGCCTCGGCCGTCGAGCATGCGCTGGGCCCCCTGCTCCAGGCTTTGGTGGTCGAAGATACCCGCACGGCCCAGGACGCCCTGAAATTTCTGGACAACAGCCAGACGGGACGGGCGATTTTTCTCCCGCTGGATCGCATCGCCCAGGCGACCTCCGCGTCCGCCCCCACGCGGGAGTCGGGGAATGGGCGGAAAACACCTCAGACGCCGGGTGTGCAAGCGCTCCTGGAGGAGCTGATCCGCTGCGATACGGACCTCGCTCCCATCGTGCGCGTGCTGTTTGGGGATACGGTGATGGTCGATACCTTGGATCATGCGCTGTATCTTTCCGAGCATGAGAAAGACTCTTGGACCACGATCACGCAGAAAGGGGAGATGCTTTCCTGCCGGGGGGAGATCATCGGCGGGCAAGGCAACGGAGACCCAAAAGAACGGCTCTTGGGGCGCAGGCGACAGATCGAGGACCTCGAGCAATCGCTCGACGAGAAATCCAGTCAACTGGAGACCATTTTCGAAGAAATCACCCGGATCCAGACTCAGACAAAAGAAAAATCCGATACCAGATCGGCCCTGGACGAGAGGATCGAACAGATTGGGAGCGAACTGTTGCTGCTGGATCAGCGAAGGGCCCAGGGGGGCTTTGAGGAAAAAAGCCTGCATGAGCGATCGGCTCACCTGGATGGAGAAAATCAGAATCTGGAGCATACTCTCGCCCGATTGGATCAGGAGATCACCGACGGCCAACAGGAACTGGCGACTCTTACCACGCGAAAATCACAGTTGGAGTCCGCCCTTGCCCAGGAGGAGCAAATCCTCCCCGAAGAAGAAGCCCAATGCCGGGAAGCCCGCACCATCGTTCATGAACTTCGAGTGGAGATCGCCGCCACCGAACAGCAAATTGAAAGCCTCCGTAGGGACCTTCGCCGCCTCGAACAAACCGTTGCGGGATTTGAGCGCGCCAAGGTCCGCCATCATCAGGAGGCGGAGGCGGCCAGGGAAAGCATGGCGGACCTGAAGCAACGGATCGAGACGGGCGACCAAGCCCAGGAATCGGCCTCCCAGACCCTTGCACTATTGGAACAATCCAGAGAGGAGTTGGACGGCCAAAGACTGGCCCTGCAGCAGCAATCCGGCGCCTGGGATGAGGAACTTAGAAAGATGAGGCAAAACCAGGAGGCCCTCCGCACCGGACTCCACGATCTGGAGGGCAAGATCGCTGAGCTGACCATGGAAGCCAGAAATCTCTACGCGCGAATTCAGGAACGCTACAAGGTGGATATGGAGCAGATGGAGCCTCTGGGAGACGAAGAGCCGTTCGACCCGAAGGAGACCGAACACGAGATCCAACGGCTCAGGGACCGGATCGAACGAATCGGGCCGGTCAATCTGGCTGCCCTGGACGAATACACCAAGGAAAAAGAGCGCTACGAATTCTTGACCCGCCAGCGCGACGACCTGGTGGAGGCCCGCGACACGCTCAACCAGACCATTGTGGAAATCAACCGGCGCGCGCGCAAACAGTTTACCGAGACCTTCGAAGAGGTGCGCCGTAATTTCCAGAACACCTTTGTCGCCTTTTTCGGTGGGGGCGAGGCCAATCTGAGCCTGGAGGAGAAGGACGATCCCCTGGACGCGGAGGTGAGAATCTCGGTGCGTCCGCAGGGAAAAAGGCTACAGCACCTTTCCCTGCTCTCCGGTGGCGAGAAGGCCCTTACCGCCATTGCCCTCCTGTTTGCCATCTACCAGAAGAAACCCGGGCCTTTTTGCATCCTGGACGAGGTGGACGCCGCCTTGGATGATGCGAATATCGGTCGGTTCGTGGAGGTGGTGAAGCAGTTTTCAAAAGATACCCAGTTCATTATGATCACCCACAACAAGCGCACCATGGAGGCTTCGGACCGGCTCTATGGGATTACGATGGAGGAGCTGGGGGTCTCCCAACTTGTTTCGGTAAGGTTCGGAGCGGATGGGAATGCCGGTCAGACGGAGGTGATGGGATAGGGGAAGGAGAGGGATGGCAAAGAGGAAATGAAAAAGGCAACGTGTAAAATGAAAAATGAGAAGAAAATGGGGGAAGGGTGAAGTAAGGTCACGAAAACATACGAACCTGACGACATGGGCTTGTTCTGCGGGATTCGGGAAAGCTCTTTCACGTTTGCGTCTCTTGCCGCACCATGGGCAAACGCGGATCGAATTTTCCTTCCGCATTTTTCGATTTCAGCATCTCGTTCGTTCCTTCATAACACCTTGGTTTTGTTGGGTAATTTCATCACGAGAACAAAGCCGCAACAAACAACACGGCATTCGGGTTCTGACTCACATTGGGAGTTCACCCTCATTGGGTCTGAACCTGGGAGCGCTTGGTGACCTACGCATTCGAAGATGGACAATTGTCAAACGAGCTGGCGCCCCAAATCGCAAAAACGGCGCTCGGGGAGGTGGAATACGCCCAGATCGGTGACGGCCCCGCTGTGGTTGCCCTGCATGGGGCCATGGGCGGGTACGACCAAAGCCTGATCCTGGCACAAACCATTGGCACGGAAGGCTATCGTTTCATTGCTTTGAGCCGTCCCGGATATCTGGGTACGCCCATGAGTTGCGGAGAAAGCCCCGGAGCGCAAGGCGATCTGATTGCAGCGGTCCTGGACACGTTGGACATCGACCGGGCGGGGGTGCTGGCGGTCTCCGGTGGCGGACCCAGCGCCGTGCGCTTTGGCCTGCACCATCCCGATCGGTGCAAAGGGCTCGTATTGGTGTCGACCTGTGCGGATAAGGTGGACATGAAAATCCCCTTTTCGTTCAGGCTCATGAAGTTCTTGGCGCGTTGGCCGTATTTTGTGGCAAGATTCCGCAAAAAAGCAGAACAGGATCTGGTGGCCGTTGCCAGACGATCCATTCGGGATCCGGAAATACTGGCTCGAACGGTGAATGATGCCGATACCTGGCCGCTGTTCTCCACCATGTTGATCAGCACCTTCAACAGAATGGGACAACGCCTGGACGGTACGGCAAATGACATCCGGATTACCCGAACCGCCACCTACCCATTGGAAGACCTGGACGTCCCGGTTCTGGTCGTCCACGGCACCCAAGATCCGCTCGTATCCTTTGAGCGAAACGCCAGAATGTATGAAGCCCGGGTGCCCCATTGTGAACTTCTGGCCGTTGAGGGAGGGGAACACGTCGCCATTTTCACCCACCGGGAAACGGTCAGGCCAAGAGTTTCTGCGTTCATGCAGCGTCATTTCATGGCCTGACATGAGAATTCGGGCGCATGGGGTTGTGAGGATAGACGATTGGCCCGGTTGGAACGGATAAGGATTACCCATAGACCTGGGCAGAGCAGAACCACGAAAGACACCAAGAACACGAAAAACAGGTTTTCTGCTGATAGTGGCAGAATAAACCACGGTTGAGTGTGAGATGGAATCTCCCAGCAACTCGTTGCACCTACAAGGGCTCCGATGCACCACAACTTGCAGGCAGACTCAACCGTTGGGCTTGGGAGACACGGAACATAGGACGCTGTGCAACGCTTCTGTCGCGCGTCACGGCCTCACTCAGATGGGAAAGAAGTGATGACCAGCAAGAAGGACCGTCAGATCGACGCCCTCAAATTACTCCTTGAACGGGAACGAACCACTAAGCTCATAGGTGCCGAGCTCGATAATCTCGTCGATCTGCGCGATACCTTGATCACGGTCATAAAGCACATGCGGAGCTATCCCATTGCCAGGCAGTCAGCATAATGCTCCATGATGCGGGAGATTATCCCTGTTTCGTATATGAGGGCTTTCCCGAGTCTTCTATTCAACGAGAGAACAGCCTGTGCACCAAAGATGAAAAGGGCGAGAGAGTGCTCTCCCCGGATGGCAAGGAATTTCTGTTTGAGTGCATGTGCGGAAATATCATCCGCGGAAGATTTGACCCCACGTTCCCGTTTTTTACACCTGGAGGGAGTTTCTGGTCGAACAACACCACCCAGCTCCTTGCCTCCACTACCGAAGCGGATCGTCAGAGCAGGACCCGGGATTACTGCAATTCGTGTGGGTATGAATCGGTCGCGCTGATCCCGATCCAGGCAAGAGGGAATCGGATCGGACTCATCCAACTCAGCGACATGCGGACCGACATGTTCACCGCTCCGCTGATCCAGTATTTTGAGATGATTGGGGAGCAGATCGGCCTGGCCGTTCACAACAGCTGGATTCATACCAGCCTGCAGAAGGCTTTTGAGGAAATTCGCGTCTTGAGGGGCATGATCCCCATCTGTTCCAACTGCAAGAAGATACGGGATGACGCGGGATATTGGCACGAGGTGGAGGTCTACATCCACAACCACACCGAAGCCGATTTCACACACGGCATATGCCCCGATTGTTTCCGGAAGCTCTATCCCGAGTATGCCAAGAAAAAATAACAGCTAGGTGGATCTTCCACGAACAGCGTCAGCAATCAGGTCCCTGATCTGCCGCGTCTCACCGCTGCCGCTGAAGGGCACAGGAAGGAAAGCGATGAACAAGGTATCCCCCGCTGACACAATCGAACTGAAGGCATCCCTGCTGGTTGACGGCATCCGGGCCACGCAGGAAGCGTTGGCCGGGGTTGGAACAGACTACAAGGAACAGAACCACGGGCTCTTTGGCTGGGATATGGAGGACCATCTGGGCTCCGATCTGCCGGACGATTTCCTCCTCCCCGACGGGACCGTTGTGCAGTTTAGAATGAACTCATCCTCGCCCTTCTGTGTGCGGATTGATAGCGGCGTGAGGCGGCTTTTTCAGGGGGACCGGGATATCTGCGAGGTAAAATGGATCGATCGGCCTGCCTTCTACGATCAGAGCATTGCCGACAAGAAGATGGTCCAGATCGGGCAGATCGGCGGGGAGGACTGTCTGTTCTTCTGTTACCAGAACTTCTGCAGTCACTTCGCTCGCGGGGAGCAATGCCTGTTCTGCAACCTTGTTTCCACGTCCCAGACTTACAACACCACGCTCAAAAAGAAAGATGCAGAGTTGATTGGCGAAGTGGCGCGTGCAGCGTGGGACGAGGGCATGGTCAACCATGTGTTGCTCACCGGAGGGTGTTTTGCCCACGAGAGAGAGGTGTCGGTCGCAAATGACATCATCGCCTCCATCCGGAAGCACCGAGGGGTGGACCGCATACCCGGCACGATTCTGCCTTCGCCCGCCAAGGGGGACGACATCCAGCGGTATTATGACACCGGCATACAGGCTATCGGGTACAGCATGGAAATCTGGGATGAGGCCCTTTATCGGGCCATCTGTCCCGGGAAGTCGGGAAGCACCTCGCATGCCCAGTTCTTGGAGTCCATCGAACAGGCGGTCAAGATATTTGGGGAGGGGAATGTCTATGGGGTCCTGGTGATGGGCCTGGAGCCGAAGGACACCTTCCTGGATGGCGTAAAGAAGCTGACAAACATAGGAGCCAACGTGGTGCCGTTCGTCTGGTCCCCAAATCCCGGCTCCCGCCTGGCCGGTCATCGGGCCCCCTCCGCGAAATGGTATGCGGACGTCGTTCGGGAGGCAGCGGATCTGGTCGTGAAGGCCGAGGCGCCCTCAGGCACCGAGAACCATTGCTATCGCTGCGACGGCAACAACCTCCTGCACGATGCACTTCGTGAGAGGGGCGAGGAGTAACGCGGCCCTGTTTCTGAAAAAGGGAGCGCTTCGGGAAGAATGTCCCGGCCGCCTCGCCCGCGGCTGGGTCGAGAATGGGGAATATGGATAAACACGAGGAACAGGATCTTCAGGAGGAACGCGCATGACCCAAATCACCCACTTGCGGTGTGAGCATCTGGAAAACCCGATGGGCATAGAAACCCTCGCCCCACGACTGAGCTGGCGGATGGAATCGGACCGGCGCGGCGCCCGCCAAACCGCCTATCGCATTGTCGTCGCCTCTGCACCACAGTTGCTTGGAGAGGGAACAGCAGACCTGTGGGATTCCGGTCGGGTTGCCTCCGACACCTCCGTTCTGATCCTCTATGCGGGAGCACAGCTTCGCTCCCGAAAACAATGCTGGTGGCGCGTTCGGGTTTGGGACGAAAACGATCGGGAGTCGGTATCGAAGCTGGCATACTGGGAGATGGGACTGCTTGTTTCCTCCGACTGGAAGGCCCAGTGGATCGGCGGGGATACGCCCAAGAAATACCAGGACGTGCCCGCGTCCCCGATCTTCCGCAAGACGTTTCGTCTGGATAAACCCATTCTCTCCGCGCGGGCGTATGTTTGCGGACTGGGTTTTCAAGAACTCTACCTCAACGGAAAAAAGGTGGGCGATGCCGTATTGCACCCCGCTTTCACGAAATACGATATGCGTGCCCTCTACACCGTTCTAGACATTACCGACTGCCTGATCCAGGGGCATAATGCTGCGGGCATCCTCGTGGGTACGGGATGGTATAACCATCACGCTCAAGATGCGTGGAATATGGACAAAGCCTCGTGGTGCGACGAATGTAAGGCCCTTTTGCAGATCGAGATCACCTTTACAGACGGCAGCAGGAAGACCGTCCTCAGCGACGCATCCTGGCACTACGCCACCGGCCCCATTGTGTTCGATGGCCTCAGGAATGGAGAGATCTACGATGCCCGGGAGGAGAAGACCGGGTGGGCCGAGGCTGTCTATGAGCCGACCGATTGGCGTCCCGTTCATATCGCTCGCCCCCCGGGTGGCAAGCTGATCGCGCAGCTGATGCCCCCATGCCGCGTAAAAAAGACCATCCGCCCCGTATCCGTCACCGAAATCCGACCCGGAGTATGGATCTATGACATGGGTCAAAACATCGCCGGGTGGGCACGGCTGAGCGTCAGGGGTCCTGCGGGCACGACGGTGGTGATGCGCTATTCGGAAAAGCTCGGAGCAGACGGGAATATTGACCGGTCCGATATCGAGCTGCACGTCAAGACGGGTGCATTTCAGACGGATACGTACATCCTGAAAGGCTCCGGCGTCGAGACCTACGAGGCGCGTTTTACCTATCATGGATTCCATTACGTCCAGGTAACCGGATTGCCAGGTGAGGCCACGACGAACATGCTCGAAGGCCATGTGGTGCACACCGATCTGGAGCGAATCGGCTCGTTTGAGTGCTCCAGCCAGCTCCTCAATCGCATCCAACAGGCCGCTCTTTCGGCCACGGTCGGAAACTACCACGGCATGCCCACCGACTGCCCACACCGAGAAAAAAACGGGTGGACTGGAGATGCCCATCTCTCCGCCGAACAGGTGCTCTACAACTTCGAACCGACTGCCGCATACGCCAAATGGATGGAAGACTTTGTCGACTGTCAGCGGCCCAGCGGCGCCTTCCCCGGTATCGTCCCGACCGGTGGGTGGGGATACAACTGGGGCGCCGGCCCGGCGTGGGACAGCGCATACCTGCTCATTCCCTGGTATCTCTATCTCTACCGAGGCGACCTCGGGATCCTGCGCCGCCATTACGCGGGTATGACCCAGTATCTCGACTTCCTCGGCGGCTTGGCCACGGACCATATCATCCAGTTCGGTCTCGGTGACTGGTGTCCGCCCACGGGCGGACCGGAAAATCACAAGGCCCCGGCCGAGCTGACCAGCACGGCTTACTATTTTTCGGATGCGTGCCTGGTTGCGCGGGTGGCTTCGCTGCTCGAGAAAAAAGGCGATGCCAGACGCTTTGAGGCGCTGGCAAAGCGAATCAAGGCCGCTTTTCGGAAACGCTATTACGACCCCAAAAAGGGCCACCTTTCCGGGCACAGCCAGACCGCCATCGCGTGTTTCCTCTACCAGGGGTTGACAGAACCCGATGAGAGGGAAGCCTTCACCCGCATGCTCCTCGATGAGGTGGCCTCCTGCAACGATCACATCGACTGCGGCATACTCGGGGCAAAATACCTGCTCAATGTGCTGACCGATCTCGGGCACGCCGACCTGGCGTTCCGCATCATCACCAAGCCTGACTATCCCAGTTGGGCCTTCTGGATCGAACAGGGCGCGACCACTCTTTGGGAGCGGTGGAATGGCACAGACTCCCAGAACCACCACATGTATAGCGATGTCAGCGCGTGGCTCTACAAAACGCTGGCCGGCATCCTGCCCGATCCGGATCGTCCCGGGTTCAAGCACGTTGTGATCAAACCGTATCCGGTTGGAGATCTGACGTGGGCCGCTGCCCAAACGCATACCCCCTATGGTCAGCTGAAGAGTGCGTGGCGCGTGGAGAACGGGCGGTTTGCCCTGGAGGTGTTCATTCCCCCCAACAGCTCGGCCACGATTTCCCTCCCGACGACAAATCCCGACAGCGTACTTGAAAACGGGGTTCCTGCACAGAAAGCAACACAGGTTTCGTTTGGGGGAATCACGGGAGATCGCGTCGCATATGGGGTCGGATCTGGTTGTTACCGATTCGAATTGGACCTTTCGGCGTAAGGGAGACGCCACCAATCCCCTGGGGATCATCGCATGTGAGTTCCTTTAGAGTTCAATCTAGGAGGAATCCAAAATCCGGAATCGAGTAATGGACAAACAATACGATGTACTGGTGGTGGGCGGCGGCCCGGCGGGATGCTATACGGCCAAGGAGGCGGCAGAACGTGGCATGAGGGTGTTGGTGGTGGAGAAAGACCGGGAAATCGGCCTGCCGGTGCGCTGTGCGGAAGGCGTGGGAGACGCGGGACTGCGGGAATTTTTCGAGCCGGATCCCCGGTGGGTGGCCAACGAGATCGACGGATTCTCCTTTTTCGCGCCCGATGGCACCCAGGTGGACCTGGCCGACCGGGAGATCGGGTATGTGTTGGAGCGGCGTATCTTCGACCAGGAGATCGGCCGGTTGGCCGCGGAAGCCGGAGCCCGGATCGTAACCCGCGCCACGGCGGCGGGCATGACCAAGGAAGGGGTCTTCCACAGGGTGACGATCAGGCATCTTGGGAAAGAGGTTGGCATCGAGGCAAAGATCGTGGTGGGCGCGGACGGCACGGAATCGAGAGTGGGCCGATGGGCGGGACTCCGGACGGCGTGTTCTCCGCACGATCTGGAGACCGGGGCCCAATACACGCTGGCCGGTCTGAAGATCAATCCGCGCCGCTGCCAGCTCTGGTTCGGACACGATATCGCACCCGGCGGGTATCTCTGGGTCTTTCCAAAAGGAGCGGGCAAAGCCAACGTGGGATTGGGCATCTCTGGAGAATTTTCCAGAGATCGTTCGCCCTTCGACTACCTGGACCGCTTCGTGGCGACCCACTTCCCCGCAGCCTCGAAACTCGGTGCCGTGGCCGGAGCCGTTCCCTGTTCAGGCGGACTGAAACGTATGGCTGCAGACGGCGTGCTGCTGGTTGGAGACGCCGCGCATCAGGTCAATCCGCTCAGCGGAGGGGGGATCATCAACGCCCTGAAGGCAGCGCGCATCGCCGGACGGGTGGCCGCCCAGGCCATCGCCGAGGGGGACGTCTCCCAGAAGCGGCTGGCGGCCTACGAATCGGAATGGATGGATCTGTTGGGAAAAAGCCATCGCCGGTTCTATCGGCTCAAGGAAGGCGTTTTTGGGCTCTCCGATCGAACCATGAATCGAACCGCCCAAGCAGTCAATCAACTCGAATACGAGAAACGCACGCTTCCCCGCCTTTTTCGCCTCGCGCTCTTCAACCACCCCGGCCTGCTGCTGGAGATCCCGAGACTCTTTTTTGCGCTGCAATAGCATGCACGCCAGATCCAACCGAGTGTCGATTGCGTCCCTTTCCTCCGGAATGCGCGAATCTTGCTTTGAGCGCCTCCGCGGGATTGAGGCTTTGGCCTTTCAGTTGGAGGCCCACCTCTCCCTCCATCGACCAGAAAGAGCAGCTAAGCCATAAATGGCAAAGAAAAGTCCCGGGGATGAAGGAGACCCCAGGACAATCTTTTGCGCGCCTGCTTCAGACGTTCTACGTTTGCGTGCACGATGCTCCCAACAGCGGAGACATGAGCGAGCCCAGATCATAGAGGACAGGAACGCAAGAAATGCCAACGAGAGAGACGCCTTTTCTCCCACCTTCTCGCTCTCCCACCTTCTCCCCCTTTTGCCCCCTTGCACGCTCCAGCGACCAGGCCACCCTTCCCTCCAGGCATGTCCCTCAGGACACCGAACCACACCCCGTCACGGCTTTCCAACTTCGCGAATCCCCTTCCCCATGTCCTCATATCCCTGACGCTCCCGCTCAATAAGCTCCTGAACCGTCTCACGATCCCCCGCCATGCGCTCGCGGACACTGGGGACAATATGGGCCTGGATGAGTACGACCAATTCCTTCTTCACAATCGATACCGAGTTGTAGCCCGTCAGATAGCGCAGGCCGAGGGCCCACCAGGGAAGATCCCGCAAAAAGGGAATGCCCGATCGGGTCTCGAGTTCCTGGTTGGAATACAGTCCTGCGATAACCACTTGTTCCCCATCGCGCAGCAGGGCGGAGGTATTGGTACTCGCCCGTGTAATGGTGGGTGCGATCGCGCCGGGCGCGCCCGAGCTGCGTTCGGTAATGATCTCAAGATGAATAAACTCCATGCCATCCTGAGGGATAACCTCTGGTTTGACCGTGAGGATAATTCCGGTTGAGACGAAGGTGGGAAACACATTCCCTGCCTCATCTCGTGTAATATAGGGAATGTCATCCCCCACCTGAATTCTCCCCTCCTGGCCCGAGATCACCGTAATCAGTGGATTGGCAATGACCTCTCCGATATCCCTCGTCTCAAAGGCCTGCAGGATGCTGGTCGCGTCGAATGCCGAGGACAGCTTCCGGGCCACCTCCACAGAAAACCCATCTTTTCCCCCCGTGATGATCCGCTTGGCTTCGATGGGAATCTGGGAATCCCCCAGAAGCGACCAGTTTACGCCCAGATCCTTCAGGGCACTTCGGTTCCCCTCGAAAAAGATCGCAGCAATACGGACCTCCTTGGTGTCCAGGCCAAAGGCCCACTCGGGTGCCTTGACACCCTCCTCCTGGTAGATCTGGAAATAGTCCACGTACTCCGCAACCTTCAGTCCTTGGGCCTCGGCCACCCGGGTGAGCGCATCTCTCCAGGGCAGATTAACGATCTGCACAAGGATCTTCTCCTTGCGCGGGCGATCCACAACGATTGGTTTGCTCGCAAAATGCTTGCTCTTTTCGCCGAGTATCTCGAGGGCTTTCTCAAAGGACATCTCACGGGAAAACGAGACGGTCTCGTCCGGAGAGGCCGGCACTCTTGCAGAGGCGTGCTGGATGTCGGCAAAGGACAGACTGATGAGTAGCGCCATACCTGCGAGAAAACAGCGTCTGTTGAGGGACATGAGGTGCTCCTTTGCAAACGGGAAGCGCGAGACGCGATGGGTTTTGCGTGGATCACGCATCACGCTTTGGGAATCTTCACGATGATCCTGCCATTCGTTCGAGTAATCTCGTGCGGGACCTGGGTCGTAAGTTCGATCACCACCCGGGTGACCATGGGATTGAGACTGAATTGACTGCTCCGAATCTGTATGATCGGACCCCGATCCACCGCCAGTCTGTTCTTCTCCCATCGGTAAACCGTCGACGCCATATCGAGAACGATCCGAAAAGGATCGTTTAATTCAAAACGCAGACAGGGGACAGGGCCGCTGTTAGTGATGATGATCTGGATCCCGTCGGAGACCTATTTCACTTCTACCCCCAAGAGGTCGTCCTGTGTCTGGGCGCTTCGTTTCTCCTGCGGGCTGACCGCTTCGTCCGCTTCTCCCGAAAATCCCATGCTCAGGAAGATCGAGCGGATGACCCCCCCCTCGTTGAGCGTGAAGAGCGCCCTTCCTTCTTCAGGAACAATTCGAGTCAATCGACCCAGATAAACCCGATCCCCCTCCCTCAAAGAGGTCTCCCTGCCGCTTTTGTCCCGGATGAGCACCCGGTCGGACGTCATCGCCAGAAGGGTGGCTCCATCCACCTCGATTTCCGCTTCCGTGTTTGGGAGAAACGCGCGGGTCACCAGGGGTTTGAAGGGGTTATAGCGAACATGGGGATTGGGGGTCTCCTGGGCGATCCGGAGTGCTTCCGCACCCATTTTCTTCGGGCTGTAATAAGCATGGAGCGTCATCTCAAAGGCCATCCTGCTTTGCGCCCACTCCGCTTCCTGTTCCCCTCCCATCTCCTTTTCCCGCATATTGAGGGAAACGATCTTCACCAAACGAGGTTCGTTTTCCAGGCGCCACAACAAGGCGTACAAATCCCTGAAACTGGCCGCACCGGTCAGAAAACATACGATATAGCCATAGTCTGCCTGCTCCACCTGATGGTTGAAGGAAAAGTCAAACATGAGGGCGGAACGGTCCTGGGCCAGGATTCGGTTCAGATGGGCAAAGAGGGAAGCTGGGGAGGGATCTGTGGGAACTGTCTTGGTCTGTGCATGCCATTTCGCTTCCAAAGCCGAAAGTTTGGCCCGGGTGTCCTCAAATTCGCCGTAAACGCTGTTGAGCTGATCCAGATAGGATTTTCTTTCCTGCTCTTTTGCCTTCAATGCATCCAACTCACCTGGCAGGCGGACATAAATCCAATAGGCCCCACCTGTCAGCACCAAGGCCAGCAGAACCGCGATGATCAGTGTATTCCTAAGCGCGTACGACACGATCGCACCATCCTTCGTATTTTGTGATGGGGAGGGATCGGCACCCTTGCGATCCCCTTCAGTCCGGCAGCGGGATAGTCAGGACAAACCGATAGACTGTCTGTCCCCTGATCTGGTCCGAGGAGACTTTGGATACGGTCCCACCCAGCAGGTCCGCTATCCGGGGGATGCGGGTCCGATACAGGGTCCATCCCGAAAGGGAGACGCGATTCTCCTTCTCGACTGTCATGCTTTCAAACCAAAGAGAGTTCAGAGAACGGGCATGTCGGACCATGCTTTCCAAAGTCGGACTCCACCGCTTCGAGCCGCCGGCCAGTGAGTCCATCATGGCGTTCTGCTTCTCAAACTGGGTCACCTGACTCCGAAGACGATCCAGATCGCCCAAGCGCTCAAGCTCCGATTCCGATCCCTGAATCAGCCTTTCGATGCGCACCAGCGCATTGTCTGCCTCCATGATCCGTCCATGCTGCCCCTTCCACTGCCACAGCAGAAAAAGGGCGCTGGAGCAAACCAGGGTGATCAAGATCAGCCCGTGCCAAGCCACCTTATAGACTTTCTGACGCTCTCGTATGGCTTTGGGGAGAAGATTGCTGGGATAGAAGAGCGGATTTGTTATGTCCAACGTCTTCCAGGCCAAGGCAATGGGGATCGCAAAGCTGGATAGATCTTCCGGCGTCTCCTCCATGGCCTCCGGATCGAGAAAGCCCGGAACCATATACGCCACTTCGGTCTCGGAAAACTGCGCGGAAAAGAAGGATTTCGCATCGAGCCGCGCACATCGCCCGGCCAACAGAAAGCGATTCACCTCAGGCAACCCGGAAACATCCTGTTCGAGAATGATCTTGCTGAACAGGGCGTCCAGCAGTTTGGGGCCGGAAAGCGCCTCATTATGTATG